>DATMJS010000131.1:0-6646 GCA_035553755.1 Allosphingosinicella sp. | reverse complement strand
CGAAAGGATGCGGGCAAGCTCCGTGCCTTCTTCGAAGCGCTTCGGCCGGACGCCCGTAGGGATCTCCGGAAATGTTGATGAGCGGCCGTTTCGGCGCTTATGGCGGCGCCTATGTCCCTGAAATATTGATGCCGGCGCTGGAAGAGCTCGAGGCGGCTTTCCTCGCCGCCCGCGACGATGCCGCTTTTCAGGCGGAGCTTGCCGAATTGCTCGCCAAATATGCGGGCCGGCCGACGCCGCTCACCCGCTGCCGCAATCTCGCGGCGGGCAAGGCGCGGCTGTACCTGAAGCGCGAGGATCTGCTCCACGGCGGAGCGCACAAGACCAACCAGGTGCTCGGCCAGGCATTGCTGGCGAAGAAGATGGGCAAAAGCCGGATCATCGCCGAAACGGGCGCGGGCCAGCATGGAGTCGCGACCGCTCTTGCCGGAGCCTTGTTCGGGCTTGAAACGCGCATCTACATGGGCGCCCTCGACGTCGAGCGGCAGAAATTGAACGTGTTCCGCATGCGGCTGATGGGTGCGGAAGTGGTGCCGGTGGAAAGCGGCGGACGGACGCTCAAGGACGCCGTCAACGAGGCGCTGCGCGACTGGGCGGCGAGCTTCGGCGACACCCATTACCTCCTCGGCACGGTGGCGGGGCCGCATCCCTTTCCGCTGATGGTGCGCGAGTTCCAGCGGGTGATCGGTCTCGAGGCGCGGGCGCAGATACTGGAAGAGGAGGGGCGGCTGCCCGACGCTGTGATCGCCTGCGTCGGTGGCGGCTCCAACGCGATGGGCATGTTCGCGGACTTCGTCGATGATGAAGAGGTGGAGCTGGTCGGCGTCGAGGCGGCCGGACGCGGGCTCGACGGCGCCGAACATGGCGCGACCCTGCTGCGCGGGCGGCCGGGCGTGCTGCACGGGGCCGAGACCTATGTGCTCCAGGACGCGGACGGGCAGATCGCCGACAGCTGGTCGGTATCGGCAGGGCTCGATTATCCCGCGGTCGGCCCCGAACATTCGCACCTCAAGGACAGCGGCCGAGCCCGGTATGTCGGCTGCACCGACAGCGAAGCGCTCGACGCCTTCGCCCTGCTTGCGCGCTCCGAAGGCATAGTTTGCGCGTTCGAATCCGCGCACGCCCTGGCGCATGCACTCAAGGTGGCCGAAGCCGCGGAGGGGGAGCCGGTGCTGGTGGTCAATCTTTCCGGTCGGGGCGACAAGGATATGGAGCAGGCGCAGCGGCTTCTGGGGTTTGCCGCATGAGCCGCTATCGAGCCATGTTCGGCCGGCTCGGCAACAAGGGCGCGTTCGGCGCCTTTACGATGCTGGGCGATCCCGACTTTGCGACCAGCGCCGTCATCCTCGACGCGCTTGCCGAGGGTGGGGCCGACATGATCGAGGTCGGAATCCCCTTTTCCGACCCGGTGGCGGACGGGCCGGTCATTCAGGCTGCGGCCGAGCGGGCGCTGGACCAGGGCGTCACGCCCTTGGACTGTTTCCGGCTGCTCGCCGAATTCCGCGAGCGGCACCCGGACATTCCGGTCGGCATCCTCACTTACGCCAATATCGTGCTCGCCCGTGGTCGATCCGCTTTCTACCGTGCGGCCGCAGAGGCGAGGGTGGACAGCGTGCTGGTCGCCGACGTGCCGGCTTTCGAGGCGGGTCCCTTCACCGCCGCCGCGCGCGATGCCGGTATCGCCCCGGTGCTGATCGCCGCTCCGAACACGCCCGCGCCGACGCTGAAGCGCATCGCGGAGCTTGGCGAGGGCTACATCTATTGCGTCGCCCGCGCCGGCGTCACGGGGGCGGGCGAAGAAGTGCGCTTCGATCATTCGGAGCTGTTCGATACCCTCAAGCGCTACGGCGCTCCGCCCCCCGTCCTCGGTTTCGGAATTTCGAAGCCTGCGCACGTCCGGGCGGCGCTCGATACGGGCGCGGCGGGGGCGATTTCGGGCTCCGCCCTCGTCCGGCTGATCGAGGCGCACCGGGACGATCCCGCGCCGCATGTTCGGGAATTCGTCGCCTCGATGAAGGCCGCCTAGCTCCCGTCCGAGGTGTCCCGACCGCGAGCGGCATTTGAATTCCGGAAGCCGAGCGGCAATAGTGGCCGTGCAGCGGATCCTCGCCGCACCCGGTGTTTCAATGACGACTAACGGCTCCGCAGAGCAACTCTTCGCCGAAGTGACCTCGGGCTGCACCGGCCTGATCTCGCGCATCGCGCTTTCCTATGAAGCCGATCCGGCGCTCCGCCGGGAGCTCGTCCAGGACATATTGCTTGCGATCTGGGTGGCCTTGCCTTCCTATCGGGGAGACGCGTCGCTCCGGACGTTCGTGGCGTCGATTGCGCAGAAACGGTCCATTTCGCACGTGACAAAAAGGGCGCGGGAGCCAAGGCAGGTCGAGCTGCCCACCGACCTCGTTTCAGCCGCAATGGCTCCGGACGAAGAGGCGGTCCGCAACGACTTGAAGCAGCAGCTGGTCGATTCGATCCAGCTGTTGCCCATTCCCCAGCGCGAGGCGATCGTGCTGTGCTTCGAAGGGTTCAGCTACAGCGAGATGGGGCAGGTGCTGGGCATTTCCACCAACGCGGCGACCCTGCGCTGCCAGCGCGCCAAGGAAGCACTCAAGTCGATTATGGAGCAGCGGCTATGAGCGGCCCCGATTTCGATGATTTCGCCAAGCTCTGGCAGCAGGAGCCGGATGCGGCCGAGCAAGAGTTGATGCAGACTTTGGCGCGCAAGGCCCGGCGGCGCGCCCGCCTGATCGGCTATGGCGACATGGCCTGGACGGCGCTGATCGCTGCAATCGTCGTTGCGACGATAGTGGCAAAGCCAGACTTGTTCACTGTTGCCGCGGGTCTGCTGACCCTGGCCGTCATATCCTGGCTGAACTGGAAGCGCCGCTCGCTCCGGCTGCAGCTCACGGAAGCAGGCGATCCGGCGGCTTTCGTGGAAAGCAGCATCCGCGCCGCCAGGCACAATTTGCGGCGTGTGATGCTGAGCCTTGCAGCCTTCCCGCCGGCGATCCTGATCGCGATCCTGTTCAGGATCAGCAAGGATACAGGTGGCCGGTTCGACCACCTGATGGAGGCAATCGCCGCCTGGGCGCTTTCTCTGCGCGGGATGATCGTTATTCCCGCGCTGGCGGGCGGCATCGTATGGCTGGTGCAGTCGGGCCTGAAGTTCAGACGGGAGATCAAGCGGCTGGAGGAGGTGCGAAGCGCCTATGTCGAGGAAGCCAGGCTTGATGCGGCAGAGAAAGGTTGACCCTTTTCCACCCTTTCCCCACCGCTTTTCCCCTACTTATCCCGTTGATATCCACAGCTAAGTTTCTCGTGTTCCGAAAGAAACGGGTTCATCGCGCGACTGACCGCTCTGGATGGGAGCGGGACCCAAAGCAGCGCACGTACGCGAGGGCATGCTAAGATTCTCGGCTTCCTCCGTGGAAAATGGAGGATTTCGCAATGAAGAAACTCGATATCAGGACGCTGCCCGAGCTGAAGACCAAGGTCGGAGCATATGGCTCAGTCAAGCAACAGGAAGTCGGCGGCGTAGTTTGCGCCGGCGTCTTCATCATCATCGCCCAAAGCTGAGTCGAGCGGGAGGAGCGGCGCGAGCCGCTCCTCACTGCAATGGGGGCGCTATGATCGTCGGGAAAGCTTTGGCCGGATGGCTGGCGGATGAGAAAGAGCAGGCGCGGCGAACCGCCGAGACCGAAGATTTTGCGCGGCGCTTCCAGGCCATCCCCGCGCGTGCCGCGCTGGAGGAAGGTCTTCGAGGCGCCGAAACGGGAGGGGCTGACGAAATCCTGGAGCTGGCCCGCACATTTTTGGAGGATGATTCGGGAATAAGAGAGTGCGTCGACGAGATGATTGGCGCCGCATCGCGAAATCCGTATTTCCAGCCGACGCTGAGAACGGCGTCGACAGCGCTTCATTCGGGGCTCTTGCTCTACGATGGTCCTCGCTTGACCATCATGCTCGCGGTTATGGGGCCGGACGCCATCGCGGCGAAGCGCGTCTTCCGTCAGGGCGGGGCGTCGATCAGCTTCGGCGGCCAGAAATCTCTTTTCCGGTTCCTTAAGGCAGGGGGGGCGGTTCTTTCCTTTTGGGAGGCGCCCGACATAGGCGCTGATTTTGCAGGCGATGCGACGCTTCGCTGCCGGCTTACGGAGCGCCGGCCGATAGCCGACGGTGAAACACTCGCTATCGACGGCGCTCGCCAGAGCTTCGTCATCGAACACGCGTCCTCGCCGCTTGTTTACCTCCAGGCGCTCACTCCGCTGGACGCCGCACCCGTCATGTCGGAGTTCGATTCCATTACCCACGCCTTTGCCGGCGCCAGCAGCACCGACGATGCCGGATCGCGGATCGGAATGATGCTCTCCCTCCTCCGGGTGATGGATCGGAAGGACGCCGTTCCGCTCTTCGTGGAGATGCTGGCCGCGCCGCATTTCTACGCGCGCTGGCATGCGATGCGGGAGTTCCTTGCCCTGGATGCGCAGGAGGCGCTGCCGCATCTTCGCAAAATGGCCGAAGCCGATCCTCATCAGGAGGTACGGGCGGCGGCCAGCCAGACACTGCGGGCCTTTTTCCCGGAACAGACGGCCCAACAGGAGCTCGCAGAGCAATGCCCCAATTGATCGAACCCGCAACGGACGAGCAGATCGAGCTTGGCGATCTTGTCGAAGGGCTTGAAGCCGGCTCTTTCGACCCGGACGATGAGGAGAGCTTCATCGAATATGCTCCGATGCTCAAGAAGCTGGCCAACAACCGGCGCTTCCTTGGCGACCTCGTGGTCGAAGAGCTGAAACAGCGCTGCACAGGGCAGTTGAAGAGCAATCAGTACACCGCCCAGGTCGTACTTCTCCATGGCTCGAGAAAATTCCTGCTGCGGGCCAACTTCTGGCCTTCAGCGCAGGACAGCGTCGTCGTCAACAGCGGCGCCGACTCCTTCTTCTACGGTGTGCCGCACGATCACAATTTCACCTTTCTGACGGTCGGCTATCTCGGCCCAGGCTATTGGAGCGATTATTACGAATATGATTACGAGGACGCCGCGGGCTTCATCGGCGAGAAAGTGGACCTGCGCTTCGTCGAACGCTCGCGCCTGTCCGAAGGAAAAGTGCTGCTTTACCGCAAGCATCGCGACGTTCACATGCAGCTGCCGCCTGACGAATTGTCGATGTCGCTGAACATCGTGGCTTTGTCGCAGCGGAGCGAGTTCCTGGACCAATACCGCTTTGACCTGGATCGGTCCGAGATAACCGGCATCGTCAATCCGTCGGCGCTGGAGGCTCTGGTCCAGCTATGCAGCCACTTTGGCGGCGAAAATGGACGCGAACTGGTCTCCAACTTTGCCGAGCGGCACCCGAGCGACCGCATCCGCTTCGCAGCGGTGAAGGCGCAGGCGGCCGCCGCTGGAGCGGTGGATCAGCGGCTGGCGGTTTACGAGCGAGCCGCGTCGTTCCCGAACCTCTACGTGAGCGCGATGGCCAGGTACGAGGCGGAACGGATAGAGAAGTGCCGGGGCTGGCTGGAAGCCGCGCCGTCGGCCTAATCCGGCCGACCCCGTCTGGCCAGGCGAAGCCGGCTGCTGGGACCTGATTATGGATCAAGGGTCCTTGCGTTTCCTACTTCCAGCCTGATCGCGCGTGCGCCGTCGCCTGTCGCATTTTGCGACGGAGCCTGCTATCGGGCGCCAACTTCGAAACTTTCGGACCCCCACATGCTCAACCGTCCCACCGGCCGTCCCGACCGGCGCACCTTTGCCATCATCTCGCACCCCGACGCGGGCAAGACGACCTTGACCGAGAAGCTGCTGCTGTTCGGCGGCGCGATCCACCTTGCCGGCGAAGTGAAGGCGCGGGGGCAGAACAGGCGCGCGCGTTCCGACTGGATGAAGATCGAGCAGCAGCGCGGCATCTCGGTCACCAGCTCGGTGATGACCTTCGAGCATGGGGGCGTCACCTTCAACCTACTCGACACGCCGGGTCACGAGGACTTTTCGGAAGATACCTACCGTACTCTGACGGCCGTAGACTCGGCGGTGATGGTGATCGACGCGGCCCGCGGCATCGAGGCGCAGACGCGGAAATTGTTCGAGGTCTGCCGCCTCAGGAACGTGCCGATCATCACCTTCGTCAACAAAGTGGACCGGGAGGGCAAGGAGCCTTTCCAGCTTCTGGACGAAATCGCCGACGTGCTCGCGCTGGACGTCGCGCCGATGAGCTGGCCGGTAGGCATGGGGGGCACTTTCGAAGGTGTTTACGACTTGGTCGAGAACAAGCTCTACCTTCCCGCCAAGGGCGACAGCGGCCACTTCGAAGGAGAGACGGCGCAGTTCTCGGGGCTGGACGATCCCAAGCTGGCCGAGACCATTTCCCCGGAAGGCCTGGCGAAGCTGCGCGAGGAAGCCTCGCTTGCCGTCGCCGCTTATCCGGCCTTTGACGAGGAAGCGTATCTCAACGGCGACCTCACCCCCGTCTATTTCGGGTCGGCGCTGAAGGAGTTCGGAGTCGCCGAGCTGATCGCCGCGCTCGGACTGTTCGCTCCGTCGCCGCTGCCGCAGCCGGCCGCCTCCGGCACGGTCGATCCGGACCATGACGCGGTGTCGGGCTTCATCTTCAAGGTTCAGGCCAACATGAACCCGCAGCACCGCGAC
>DATMJS010000130.1:0-3551 GCA_035553755.1 Allosphingosinicella sp. | reverse complement strand
GATCAAGACTTTGCGCATGCTGGGAAACCTAGCTGAAACTTATGCAAAGAAAAGGGGCGGAGAAGACCATCGCCCTCGCCGCCCCCTGTCTATTTTCTGGCCGCCTCGTCTCAGCCTTCGGCGGTTTCCGTTTCCGGAGTGGCGACAGGCGCTTCGGCCTGCGTCTCCGGGCCGTGACGGGTGTCGCGGCGCTCGGCGATGCGGGCGGCCTTGCCGGTGCGGCCGCGCAGATAATAGAGCTTGGCGCGGCGGACGGCGCCGCGGCGCACCACCTCGATAGAATCGATATTCGGAGAGTAGAGCGGGAAGACACGCTCAACGCCTTCGCCGAAGCTGATCTTGCGCACGGTGAAGGAACTGCCGAGGCCGCGATTGGAGCGGGCGATGCAAACGCCTTCATAATTCTGGACGCGGGTGCGTTCGCCTTCGACCACCTTCACGCCGACGCGCAAAGTGTCGCCCGGGCGGAATTCGGGAATATTCTTGTTCGACTTGAACTGCTCGATGGCTTCCGCCTCAAGGGTCTGGATGAGGTTCATTTGCCTTAACCTTCGTCTTCGCGCTGCGCGCCAGAGGGCGGTGGCCTTCGCGCGCCCCCATGGCGCTCGATCAGGTCCGGCCGCCTTGACCGTGTGTCGTCCTCCGCCTTCGCTTTACGCCAGGCGGCGATCCTCGCATGATCCCCCGACCGCAGCACTTCAGGGATCGTGCGCCCTTCCCATTCATAAGGTCGGGTATAATGAGGGTATTCGAGGAGCCCCGCTTCGAAGCTTTCCTCCTCACCGCTCAGAGGCGCGCCCATTACGCCAGGAAGCAGCCGAACGCAAGCGTCGAGCAGCACGATCGCCGCCGTTTCGCCGCCGGAAAGCACATAGTCGCCGATCGACACCGGAATGATCGGCCGCGCCTCGAACAGCCGCTCATCGATCCCCTCGAAGCGTCCGCACAGGATCGACACCCCCGGCCCCGCCGCCAGATCGCGCACCAGCGCCTGGGTCAGCGGCGTTCCCCGTGGCGTCATCGCCAGCATCGGCGCCTCGGGCTGGCCTGCCAGCACATGGTCGACCGCGGAGGCGAGCACGTCCGCCCGCATCACCATCCCCGCCCCTCCGCCGGCCGGCGTATCGTCCACCGAGCGATGCCGGTCGGTCGCGAAATCCCGTATCTGCACCGTCTCCAGCGACCACACCCCCTCCACCAGCGCCCGCCCCGCGAGGCTCACGCCCAGCGGCCCCGGAAACATCTCGGGATAAAGGGTGAGGATTGTGGCGGCCCAACTCATGCCTCCCTTTCTCCCCTATGGCCGAATACCGCAAGCGCCGTCGGAACCAAGAAGGAAGCCCGGCGCTGAGCCGCGCATGAGCGAAATGGATTATGATTGTCTGGTGATCGGCGGCGGGCCCGCAGGGCTGACGGCGGCGATCTATTTGGCGCGCTTCCACCTCCGGCTGAAGGTGGTGGACGCCGGCAAGAGCCGGGCGAGCTGGATCCCCTGCACCCACAACCATGCCGGTTTTCCGGGCGGGATTTCGGGCAAGGAACTGCTCGCCCGGATGCGCGAGCAGGCGCAGATGTACGGCGCCTCGATCGAGACCGCCCGGGTCACGCGCCTCGACAGGATCGAGGGCGGCTTTCAGGCCGAATGGGGCGGCGGCTGCGTGACGGCAAAGACGGCGCTGCTGGCGACCGGCGTCACCAACCGGCGCCCGCCGATGGACGAGGAACTGCACGACGAGGCGCTGTCAAAAGGCCTCATCCGTTACTGCCCGATCTGCGACGGCTATGAAGTAACCGACAAGAAAGTGGGAGTGATCGGCAGCGGGTCGCACGGTGTCGCCGAGGCGGTGTTCATCCGAGGCTATACCGAGGACATCACCCTCATCGCGCCCGACAAGGCGCACGATCTCGCGTCCGACGACCAGGCGAAGCTCAAGGAATATGGCATCCATTGCGTCGACGGACCCGCTCATGCGGTGGCGATCAGCGAGCAGTGCATCGTCGTCGACACGACCGAAGGCCATTACACCTTCGATAGCGTATATCCCGCGCTCGGCTCCGACACCCATACGGAACTGGCCGAGCAGGTCGATGCAGCCATTTCGGGCTCCACCGGCTGCGTGGTGGTCGACGATCACCAGCGCACCAGCGTTCCCGGCCTCTATGCGGCGGGCGACGTCGTGATCGGGCTCGACCAGATCAGCCACGCGATGGGGGAAGGCGGCGTTGCCGCGACGACGATCCGCAACGATCTCACCAGGGAACGGCCGCTGAAGCGGGAGCATCTCCAGAAGAATGTGGGCTAACGTTCAGGCGAGGAAGACGGGATCGACGATGATCCTGCCCCCAGCAAGGTCGGCGATGCCGTCGCGGAACGGCACCATCACCCGCTTGCCATCCGGCTTCTCGATCTCGATTATATCCCCGGCGCCGAAATTCTCGACCGCGACCACCGTGCCGAGCGCCTCACCTTCCAGGCTCTCGCAGGGAAGGCCGATCAGGTCGGCATGATAATATTCGCCCTCATCAAGCGGGGGCAGCGCCGAGCGGGGGACGGTGAGGGTCTGGCCGCGAAGCGCCTCGGCGCTCGTACGGTCCTGGATCTCGGCAAAGCGGGCGATCGGCGCGCCGCCGCCCGCTTTGACCGATTTCAGCGTAAGCTGCCGCTCGCCGACCCGCACCGACTTGTGTCGACCCAGGCTTTCGGCGCTTTCCGCGAACAGCTTCAGGCGAACCTCGCCGCCGATGCCATGGGCACCGGTGATGGCGGCGAGGGTAACCTGCGCTTCGTCCAAGCTTATTCAGCCTTCTCCGCGCCTTCGGCCGGAGCGGCCTCGTCGGCGCCCTCGGCCGGCTCGTCGGTGGACTGGCCCTGGTTGGGCGCCTCGTCGGCGGGCGTGGCCTCGCCTTCGCCGCCTTCGGCAGCCGGAGCCTCATCGGCGGGAGCGGCGGCTTCCTCAGCGGTAGCCTCTTCAGCGGCGGGCTCTTCAGCCGGAACGGCTTCTTCAGCGACCTGTGCTTCCTCGGCGGGAGCAGTTTCCTCAGCAGCCGGAGCGGCTTCCTCCGCAGGAGCCTCCACAGCCTCTTCAGCCGGAGCCTCTTCGGCCGGCGCGGCGGCGGCTTCGGCAGCCTCGGCCTCGCGGGCGGCACGCTCCTCGGCGCGCTCCTTGGCCTTCTCGCCCGGTTCGCCCTTCTTCGGGTTGGAACGGGCCGGACGCTCCATCAGGCCGGCCTGGTCGAAGAAGCGAAGCACGCGGTCCGACGGCTTGGCGCCGACCGACAGCCAGTGGCGCGCGCGCTCGGTGTCGAGCTTCACGCGCTCTTCGCTGTCCTTTGGGAGCAGCGGGTTGTAGCTGCCGATGCGCTCGATGAACTTGCCGTCGCGCGAATTGCGGGAGTCGGTGACCACGATCTTGTAATAAGGACGCTTCTTCGCACCGCCGCGCGAAAGCCTGATTGCAACTGCCATTTGATCTTCCTTTCTGAAACTTACCCTATTTCTTGATAAATTTGTTGAAGCCCGGGGGGAGATTGAACGGGGCTTGGCCTCCTGC
>DATMJS010000129.1:0-7150 GCA_035553755.1 Allosphingosinicella sp. | reverse complement strand
CCTGAATGGCAAGCGGCTCGTCGTCCACGAGGATCGTGCGGATCGTCATTTGGGCTCCTCGGCTGGTTCTAACTGGTACGGAATTTCGATGATAACGCTGAACCCCCCGTTTATGTTCGTTTGAGTCTCAAAACGATGGTCCGGGCCATAGGCCTGCGCCAGACGGTCCCGAATGTTCGCCAGACCGACTCCGGTCGATTCCGCCGCCCGCTCCGTATACTGGGAGTCGGAGCCCGGCCCCGTATCGGCCACCGTGATAACGATCCGGTCGCCCACCTTGCGCGCCTCGATCGCGATATCGGCGCCTTCCTCCTTGGGCGTCACTCCATATTTGATCGAATTCTCGACCAGCGGCTGGAGGAGCAGCGAGGGCAGGCGAGCGCGCGCGGCGTCCGGATCGATCTCGAAGCGAGGCCGCAGCCGCTCCTCGAACCGCATCTTCTCGATATCGAGGTATAGCTTCAGCGTTTCCACCTCCTGCTCGACCGTTACTTGCCCCGCGGGCTCGTTCACCAAGGTGTAGCGGAGGAAGGAGGAGAGGCGCGAAAGCATCGCATTGGCGCGGTCGGTCTGCTTCAGGAGCACCAAAGTCGAGATCGAATTCAGCGTGTTGAACAGGAAGTGGGGATTCAGCTGGTACCGGAGCATCGCCAGTTGGGCCGCGCTGGCCTGGCTTTCGAGACGGAGCAGCTGATCCGTCCGTTCCTCCAGCAGCAAATAATAATTTATGCCGTAATAGAGCGCGGACCAGGCTATAAGCAGCGTCACTGTCAGGATGATCGAGCCGAGAAACTGCAGGCCTTCCGGGCGGATGCCGGGACGGACGAAGGTGGCGTGGCTCCACGTCTCGATCGCGGAGAATGCCGCCGAGGCCACCAGGATCAGAATTATCGATGTGACCCAGGTGATCAGCGGCTTCGCCCGGATGATCCTCCGGTAGACCGCCGCCATCAACAGGGTAAGGGAGTAGCCGGTCGCCGTCAGCAGGGCGATGTGGATGATGAGGCTGAATCCGAAATTGTTTGCGATCGCCGAAAGCGACCGCAGGATGAAATAGCCCGCCCAGCCGGCCGACTGCAGGATCCAGAAGGCGCGGTTCTTGTCCTCGAAAAAGGGCTGCTGTCGCAGTTTTCGCGACTTTTCCCTCATACGAGCCGGCACCGTGGCGGTCCCGGTTAGCTGTGCTGCGTTAGTCGACACGGTCCCTTGCTTTAGCGGGGAGAACGAGCATCGACCAGTCGCCTGCATCGGCAACATGAGCAGCCACTGCAGCCCGCACTTCCTCGGGAGTAAGGCTCCTATAGTCGGAAAGATAGGAACGGGTCTGCTCGATCAGCCGAGGCTCGGTGGTCCAATCCTCGAGCGCGCCCATCCAGTAACCGTTGGTCTTGATACTGCGCTCGATGCCGCTCAGGATCGGGTTCTGTGCCCGCTCGAACTCCTCGGCCGATACCGGCTTGGCCGCGAGTTCGGAAAGAATGCCGCGGGCGATCCGAAAAAAGGTGGCGGCATTTTCGGGGCGAAGCTCCGAGGAAGCGTAGAATATGCCCCAATCGGGGAAATTCGAGGAGAAGACGGAGCGGGCGCTGGGCGAATAGCTCGCGCCTTCCACTTCGCGCAGCTCCTCGAAGAGCCGCGCCTGGAAAATGTTGGCGGCGACACTAAGCGCTCGCCGCTCCCGCGTCCGCTCCAGGCCGCCGAAGGTCGTCCATCCAATAACGGCAGCCGCCTGGTTCGGATCGCCCCTATGGGTGAAGGTAGTCGGGGTCGAATTGGGTGCGGGAGCCCGGACCTGTAGCGAAGACGCGGAAATCTCCACCGGCTCGCGCGGCGGAAGCGCGGCCACTGTCTTCTTCATTGCCGCAACAGCGGTTTCGAGATCGACGTCGCCGACGATAATCGCATTGATGGGCCCCTTTGCTAGCAACGGGTCGAAAAAGGCCTGCAGGTCGGCGAGGCTGGTCGCCTGGATCGTTTCCTTCTCGAGCAGCATCCAGCGCTTGTCGCCATTGTGGGCGAATCCCCCGAACTCACGCGCGAAACGTGCCGAGGCGGACGCGAAGGCGAGGTCGTAATTCTGAAGCACCCCGGTCTTCATGCGGGCGAAGAGCGGTGCATCCCAGCGGGGGAAGGCGAGCTTGGAGGCGAGCAGCCGCAACTGGTCGCCAAGCTGCGCCCGGTTGGTAAGGCCGCGCAGCACCAGCGCATCCTCCCCCACGCCGAAGTTCATCGATATCCTGCGGCCGGTGAGCAGCCGCTCCATCGCATCGAGATCGAGATTCGCGATGCCCGAGGCGCTGACGATCCCGCCCATGGTGTGGAGCGAAGTCTTGTCGGGCGGCAGCCCCGCCAGTCCCTTGCCGAAGCGCAGCGCCACCTGGACCGTCCCCTTGTCGAAATCGGTCTGCTTGAAGGTGAGGCTCGATCCGTTGGCGAAGCGGACAATGGTGACCCCCATATCCGCGATCCGCTGGCGCGACACTTCGCGTCCTTCCGGCCCCAAAGGCGGGATGTCGGCGAAGCTGACGTTCCGCTCGGCCTGACGGGTGGCGGGCGCCGCCTTCTCGGCAGTGGCGAGCGCAGCATTCGCCTCGACGACGGGGATCGGCGCCGGCCCGAGCAAGGTCATCCGGGGACCGGAGCCCTTGAACAGATCGCGCATGGCGGCCCCTACCGTCGCAGGGGTCATCTGCGGCGCGAATTCGTTTATCATCTGGAGAGAAGCCGCCGCGGTGGCGACGACGCTGTTGCCGTCAATGGCCGAGACCAGCTGCTGCACGCGCTGCTGGGATCTCACCGTGCCTTCGGCCTCGACCGCTGCGGTCGCGCCGGCGCGCATGTTGCTGATCTCGCGGTTGATCTCGGCGGCGCTCGGCGGCGCGCGGACGGCGTCGCTGATGATCGCGAAGCTCTCGGCCAGTGCCTCGCGCCACTTCCCGTCGCGAGGACTGACGAACAGGCTGGTCATGTCGGCGACGTTGGCCTGCCGCTGCTCGTTCACGCCGGCGCTGACGAATGAGGCTTCTCCCCGTGCCTTGGCTTCCAGCCGGCGATTGACGATGCGCTCGGCGAGCGAGCGGGCCATGTCGACTTTCTCGCGCGCCTTGGTGTTGGGGAACTTCTCGTAGGGGCGGATCCAGACCAGCGAGACGCTGTGCGGCGCGCCTGGATAGGCGACCGTGGCGGTACGCTGCGCCGCTTCGGCCACCCGGCCGTAATCCGGTTCCTGCGGCGCCGGTCCGCTCGCCTGCCAGTCGCCGAAATGCTTGGCGACCAGCTCTTCCATCAGCTCGGGATCGGCATCGCCGGCAATGACCACGGTGGCGCGGTCCGGCCGGTACCATCGCTCGTAAAAGGCGCGAAGTCCCTCCGAAGTCGCGCCTTTAAGCGCGGCTTCCGTGCCGATCGGGTCGCGCTCAGCCATTTTGAGCCCAGCGTAGAAGAGCGGCCAGGTGACCTCCTGCATGCGCGCGGCAAGCTCCGGCCGCCGCCCCTTTTCCTCAAGCACGATCTTGCGCTCGGCGTCCACCGCAGCGCTCTCGAATAGCGCGCTGTCCAGCGCCTCGGAAAGATAATGGAGGCCGGTGTCGAGCTTCTCCCTGTCGGCATTGGGAAGGTCGAGCATGTAAACGGTCTGGGTGGGGCTGGTCGAAGCGTTGCTGTCGCCGCCGAAGGAGACTCCGAGCTTCTCGAGCAGGTGGCGCGCTTCGCGGTCGGCAAAGGCCTTGTTCGCCCGGAACGCCATATGCTCGACGAGATGCGCCCAGCCGCGCTCATGGTCCTGCTCGTGGAGCGAGCCGGCGTCGATCCGCACCCTGATCGAGACCTGTCCAGCCGGAAGCGCATTGCGGCGGAGTGCGTAGCGGACGCCGTTTGGCAACGTGCCGAACCTCCACGCCGGATCGGGCGGGATGTCGCTGCCGCGATAGAACCAGCCGCTGTCGCCGAGCTGGGCGTGGAGCGGCATGGCACACAGGACGAGAAGGGCAATGAAGCAGCTGCGAAGGAAGGTCATGGCCACCTTAGCTAGAGAAAGCCTGTGGGGATGCAAATGCGGGAACGCTTCTTCGCTCGCTAGCGGTTGACTCCGGATGAACGCGGCCGCTTGATGGCAGCAGCTTTTTTTCCGAGGATTCTCATGCACAAGCTTTTGGCTGCCGCCGCATCCGCCTTGCTCCTCTCCGTCCCCGCCCAGGCCCTGCAGAAACCCGGAGACAGGACCGTCTCGCCCGAGGATCTGCTGAAGGAGCTGGGTGCCGGTGTTTCGGATGCGGAGCTCGAACGGGCGGTCGCTGCGGCGGCCGCGCATCCGCTGGGCACCCTTGAAAATCCCATCCGCGTCGGCGGCCCCGAGGGCCAGCGCGCCTATATCGAGCGGCTGCGCTGCGCCAATGGCGCTCGACCGGCGGTCGGCGCGCGCGATGCGGCGGGCGTTGGCGCATTCGGGTCGATCGTCGATGCCTATCCGCTCGACTGCGGCGCGGCTGCGCCCGGCAAGGTCAGGCTGGTCATGGACATGTACCATGCCGAGCACCGAGAGGACCGCGCTCCGGCAGGCTTCTCCATCGACCCACGCTAGCAAAGGCCGCAACTTCCTTTGCCAAAGGCGCGGTGAGAAGAGGCGGTGCGGACCTTTCGAAGCGCTGAAGCCCCCGCGGCACTCAGGGGCCTGAGAACGTTCCAGCTCACCTTTGAAGCGGAGGACTATCCGCTGCGGCGGCTGAGGCGCTGAAGCGGCAGCGCGGGAGCGCCTCACCTATGGAGCGATTGCTAGTCCGTCGCCATTCTTCCCGGCTTTGAGACGGCGCAGCACCGCGCCGCTTGCGAAATCCACTTCCGCGACCTCATCGCGGCCCGTTTCGGCGGCGTAGATCCGGCGGCCGTCGGATGAAAAGAGGAGAGTAACCTGACCTGCCTCTTGCGAGCCGCTGACGGTTATTTCCCTTGTCGCCGCCTTGCTCTTCGCGTCGATCACGCTGATGCTGCCTGAGCCCAGGTTGGAAGTGACGATCCAGCGGCCGTCCGGGCTCGCCAGCACCCGGATAGGAACCGGGCCAGTCCTCACTTCGGCGATGCGCTGAAAGGATTGGGTGTCGAACGCCTGCACACGCGCACCTTCAAGATCGCCAACCCACAATGTCCGCCCTGCATCCGCCAGCGTGATTCCTTCAGGTCTTCCGCCGACCTTGATGTCCCGGAGCTTGGTCCCTGCTTGTAAGTCGATGACGGTCACGGTTCCTGCCGGTATGTTGGCGGTGTAGGCGCGGCTCCTGTCGGGGCTGACGGCGACCATATGGCTGCCCTGCTGGTCGGTCCTTATCGTAGTAAGGGCGTCATGCTTCCCCGGATCGATGAGGACGATAGCCTGGCTTCGCTCCGCCGTCGCGATCAGCCGCCCGTCGTCCAGCCAGACGAGCCCGTGCGGGCCTTCATTGGGCGTCAGGTCGATGGTTCGCAGTCTGGTCCGCGATTCCACATCGAACAGGTCGATCGTGTGCCCGCCATAGGCCACTACCGCCGCCTGCCTTCCATCGGGAGAAACTGCGACCTCGTGGGGCATGCGCCCGGTCGCCACCCGCCCCAGCTCGCGTCCGGAGGCCAGATCGATGAAGCTCAGGCTGTCCTCGCCCTTGTTGCCGACAAGCAAGGTCCCGGCCGGTGCCGAGACCGCAGCGCCTATTTCCGCGCTCGAGGACGCGCAGCCCATCAGCAACGCTGCGGCCGCCAAAAGGATGAACTTCATCATGGGCTCTCCTCAATGTTCCATTTTGCCAATGCTAGCGCGATCGCGGAGCCGTGCAACCAAGGCTCGACAAGGGCCGTTTATCGGCACAGCACTTGACGGCGATCAGCTTGAAAAATTGGCAAAAATGCATTATATTCTTTCGATGCAAAGACTTAGCCGTTTGGGGGCGCTTCTGGCGCTAAGCCTCTGCTCGGTGCCGGCCACCGCACAAACCATTGCGGAGGGCCAGGGGAGGGCAGATTATCTTGCTTGGCTGGCGCGCGAACCTGCCGCCCGCGCCCAGGTGCTTTCGTTCAAGACCTTCCTTCAGATGAAGAACGTGGAAGACGTGGTGCCGACCTGGCAGCTGGTCCGCACCGCCAGCAAGTGGCGGGACTGTTCGGGCCCTCGCTTCGAGGTGGCCCCGGTCGCCGAATGGCAGCACATTTCGGAGACCTTGGGCTATGTCAAAAACCATGTCGAGCCGGTGATCGGCGACGTCGAGGCGGTTTCGGGCTATCGCAACGAGGGCCTCAACCAATGCTCCGGCGGCGCCAAGGCCAGCGCCCACCGCCATTTCTACGCGCTCGACCTCGTCCCGGTGAAGGAAGTGAGCCGCGCGGCGATGATCCGAAGCCTCTGCGCGATCCACAACTTCCGCGGGGCCGAATATGACATCGGCATGGGCTTCTACACCGGTCAGCGCTTCCATGTTGATTCCAAGGGCTTCCGCCGGTGGGGCGCCGACGGACGCGGCGCGACCAGCCCCTGCGTCACCGGCAATTACGGCTAAGCGCCGGTAGCTGATTGGCGGATGCCGCCGCGGGTGCTAAGCGCCCGCCGAACATCTTTCCGAAAAGCTGCATGACCGAACTTTCCCGCATCCGCAATTTCAGCATTATCGCGCATATCGACCACGGGAAGTCGACGCTGGCCGACCGGCTCATCCAGCGGACGGGGGGGCTTAGCGAGCGCGAGATGACGCGCGGCCAGGTGCTCGACAATATGGACATCGAGCAGGAGCGCGGGATCACGATCAAGGCGCAGACGGTGCGGCTCGACTATAAGGCGGCCGACGGCGAGACCTATGTGCTGAACCTGATGGACACGCCGGGGCATGTCGACTTCGCCTATGAGGTGAGCCGGAGCCTCGCCGCGTGCGAGGGCGCGCTCCTCGTGGTGGACGCCGCGCAAGGGGTGGAAGCCCAGACGCTCGCCAACGTCTACCAGTCGATCGAGCACGACCATGAGATCGTCCCCGTCATCAACAAGATCGACCTCCCCGCCGCGGACGCGGACCGGGTCAAGGCCGAGATCGAGGATATAGTGGGGCTTCCGGCCGACGATGCGGTGCTGACCAGCGCCAAGACCGGAATCGGCATCGACGAGGTGCTGGAAGCGATCGTCCAGCGCATCCCGCCGCCC
>DATMJS010000128.1:0-4473 GCA_035553755.1 Allosphingosinicella sp. | reverse complement strand
CTCCGACGCGGCTGCGGTCGACGCGCTGGTGCCGCGGGCGGTGGAGGCGCTCGGCCAGCTCGACATCCTCGTCAACAATGCCGGCGTCACCCGCGACAACCTCGCCATGCGGATGAAGGACGAGGAATGGCAGGACGTGATCCGCATCAATCTCGAAGCCGCCTTCCGTCTCGCCCGCGCCTCGCTGAAGCCGATGATGCGCGCGCGCTTCGGCCGCATCATCTCGGTGACCTCGGTGGTCGGAGCGACCGGCAATCCGGGGCAGGCCAATTATGCGGCGTCCAAAGCCGGCCTCGTGGGCATGTCCAAGGCGCTGGCGCAGGAAGTCGCCAGCCGCGGCATCACGGTCAACTGCATCGCGCCCGGCTTCATCGCCTCGCCGATGACCGACGTGCTGCCGGACGCGCAAAAGGAGGCGCTGCTCGACCGCATTCCGATCGGCAAGCTCGGCGAAGGGAGCGATATCGGAGCCGCCGCCGTTTATCTGGCGAGCCGCGAAGCTTCCTATGTCACCGGGCAGACGCTGCATGTGAACGGCGGCATGGCGATGTTGTAAAAGGCGCGGGCAAACGCCACTTGTTTCGGGCCACTTGCCAGCGGGCGCCGTGAGCGGCTAGGGCAAGCACAAACAAAACCTAGGGAAGGTTAGAACATGAGCGAGACCGCCGACCGCGTGAAGAAGATCGTTGTGGAGCATCTCGGCGTCGAGGCCGAGAAGGTGACCGAAGAAGCGAGCTTCATCGACGATTTGGGCGCCGACAGCCTTGACATCGTCGAGCTGGTGATGGCTTTCGAGGAAGAGTTCGGGGTCGAGATTCCCGACGACGCCGCGGAGAAGATCACCACGGTGAAGGACGCGATCGATTATATTGAGGCGAACAAGGCTTAAACGCGTTTAGGCGAGACCGCCGGCCTCGGCGATGCTGAGCCGACTGCCAAGCGGCTCCCCGTCCGGGTTCCCATCAAAGTACTACTTTGCTGGGGTCCCAATGGCCGGGGAGCCGTTTTGTCTATTTGAACGGGAGTGCACCGATGCGCCGCGTAGTTGTGACTGGGATCGGACTTGTGACGCCGCTGGGCGGGGACGTCGAAACCAGCTGGAAGAACATCCTTGCG
The DNA here is from genome assembly GCA_035553755.1 of Allosphingosinicella sp. Taxonomy (GTDB): domain Bacteria; phylum Pseudomonadota; class Alphaproteobacteria; order Sphingomonadales; family Sphingomonadaceae; genus Allosphingosinicella. The sequence continues at coordinate 3,357 of DATMJS010000128.1, read as the reverse complement.
TCCAGGAGCGGCGCCACGCGGATCACGCGTTTCGACCCGTCCGATCAGGTCTGCCAGATCGCCTGCGAAGTGAAGCCGCCGGAGCATGAATTCGGTTTCGATCCCGGCAAGCGGGTCGATCACAAGGTCCAGCGCCAGGTCGATCCCTTCATCGTCTACGGCATCGACGCGGCTGGCCAGGCGATCGAGGATGCCGGCCTTACCGACATGAGCGAGGAAGAACGCTTTCGCGCCGGAGTCTCGATCGGTTCGGGCATCGGCGGCCTACCGGGTATCGAGAAGGAATCGCTCGTCCTTCACGAAAAGGGGCCAAAGCGGGTCAGCCCGCACTTCGTGCACGGCCGCCTGATCAACCTCGTCTCGGGGCAGGTTTCGATCAAATACGGCCTGATGGGCCCCAACCACGCGGTGGTGACAGCCTGCTCGACCGGCGCCCATTCGATCGGCGACGCAGCGCGTATGATCGCGCTCGACGATGCCGACGTTATGCTTGCAGGCGGGGCCGAAAGCGCGCTTTGCCCGCTCGGCATTGCGGGCTTCGCCCAGGCGCGGGCATTGTCGACGCGCAACGACGAGCCCGAAAAGGCGAGCCGCCCCTATGACAAAGACCGGGACGGGTTCGTGATGGGCGAAGGAGCGGGCGTGGTCGTGCTCGAGGAATATGAGCGCGCGAAGGCGCGCGGCGCCGAAATCTATGCGGAGATCGTCGGCTACGGCATGTCGGGCGATGCCTATCATGTCACCGCGCCGCATCCGGAAGGGGCGGGCGGCTACCGCGCGATGGAAGTGGCGATGAAGCGCTCCGGCCTCGATCTCAGCGACATCGACTATATCAATGCGCACGGCACTTCGACGCCCCTCGGCGACGAGCTCGAACTGGGCGCGGTGCGCAAGCTGTTCGGCAACGCGGTCGGCAAGCTCTCAATGAGCTCGACCAAGTCGGCGATCGGCCATCTGCTCGGCGGCGCGGGCGCGGTCGAGGCGATCTTCTGCATCCTCGCCATGCGCGACCAGATTGTGCCGCCGACATTGAACCTCGACAATCCGAGCGACGGCACGGCGGGCGTGGACCTCGTCCCGCACAAGGCCAAGGAGCGGCCGGTGAAGGCGGTGCTCAACAACAGCTTCGGCTTCGGCGGCACCAATGCCAGCCTGGTGATGAGGGCGATCTGAGCCGGACGCTTTTCAAGCGGCTGCTGCTGATCGCGGTCGCCGCCGGCCTGCTGGTTGGCGGCGGCCTCTATTGGGCGCTGTGGGCGAGCCCCGGCCCGAAGCCGGGCCCGCACACGATCATCGTCGAGGAAGGATCAAGCCTCAGCCGGGTAGCCGATCAGCTTGCCGCCATGGGCGCCGTGCCGGGCAGCGCCACTTCCTACAAGGCGATGGCGCGGGTATTCGGCTCGGGCGATCCCATCCAGGCCGGCGAGTTCGAAATCCCGAAAGGAGCGAGCGGGGCGGCGGTGCTCGACCTTCTCCAGCACGGCCAGCCCGTGCAGCGGCTCGTCACCATTCCCGAAGGCACGCCCTCGATCATCGTCCATGAAAAGCTGATGGCGCAGAACCTGCTCACCGGCGATATTCCGGTGCCGGAGGAAGGCTCCGTTCTCCCCGACAGCTACAGCTTCAAGCGGGGAGAGAGCCGCGCGGCGGTGCTGAAGCGAATGCAGGACGCGATGACGAAGACGCTGGATGCGCTCTGGGCCAAGCGGCAGCCGCACAGCGTGGTGAACTCGAAGCGCGAGGCGATCATCCTCGCCTCCGTGGTCGAAAAGGAAACCGGAAAGCCTTCGGAAAGGCCCATGGTTGCAGGCGTATACAGCAATCGGCTTAGGATCGGGATGAAGCTCGACGCCGATCCTACCGTCATTTATCCGATCACCAAGGGAAAGCCGCTCGGGCGCCGCATACGCCGCTCCGAGCTCAATGCCGACAATGGCTACAATACTTATGCTCGCGCCGGCCTTCCCGCGGGGCCTATCGCCAACCCCGGCCGGGAATCGATCGCGGCCGTGCTCAACCCCGCCAAGACCGAGGCGCTCTATTTCGTGGCGGACGGCACCGGCGGGCACGTGTTCGCCAACACGCTCGCCGAGCACAATGCCAACGTTCAGAAATGGTACGCCCTCCGCCGCGCCCGCGGCGAGATGTAGCTTCTACCTCGTCGACTGCGTCAGCCGGTGCCGGCCAGATCCGCGGCGGGAAGATAGCCGACCCGGTGGTCCGCTTCGCGATAGCCCCAGGCCCAGCCGGCAGTAACGTCGAGCAAGGCGAAGGTCTCGCCCGGCTGAAGCTCCGCCACCGGCTCTGCTTCGGCGTTCGGGACATCCCTGAGTTGTGCGCCCCGGGGCCCGCAATGGCGGATTACCGAGCGCGCATAATGCGGGGCGAACAGCCGCCGCGCGAGCGCGATGTCGGCCAAATCTCCGCGAAAGGCGTTGTAGCGGGGGTCGAGCTCGGGCGAGGGACCGACGAGAGCGAAACGCTCAGTGCTGGAGGAGGATTCCGCGGTCCTTGGCGGCGCTGCGGGATTGTCCTTCCTGCTCGATATTGCGTTCGAAGCTTTCAAGAAATTCCTGTCCCGTGCTGGTCTGCGCCACGAACACGTTGCGCCGGTCCGCCTCATCGCGGACGCGCCGCAGATAGCCGAGCGAGCCGAGCGTATTCAAGGCGCGTGTTATCACCGGCTTCGAAACGCCCAGCACATTGGCAAGCCCGCGCACCGTATGGGGCCCGGGCGTCAGGTAGACGAGCAGCATCAGCGCCATCTGGCGGTTGGTGAGATCGGGCTGACCCGACCGCACATAGGCGATCAGGGTCTGCATCCAGCTGTTGAGGGAGCGGTTCGGCACTGCAGCCTTCTCCGAAATGTCGATCTTACGTTTCGGGGCTACAACCAGTCAGGATTGGAATCGTTTCGCTATCCATTGAAATTCCGGCTGAAAAGAGACGAACGGAGTCTCAGCCGGGATAGCGGCCCTTCAGCATCTGCCATGCCGCCCGAAGCCCGAGCGCGTCGCCGCCCTTGGGCCGGCCCGGCTTTGTGGCCTGGCGCCAGGCGAAGGTGTCGAGATGCGCCCAGGGGGTACCTTCCGGCACGAAATCCTGGAGGAAGAGCGCTGCCGTGACCGCTCCCGCCATCGGACCGTCGGAAGCGTTGCCGAGGTCCGCGACGTCCGAAGAGAGCATTTCCTTATACTGCTTCCAGAGCGGCATGCGCCAGACCGGGTCGGACACCGCCTCGCCGCTCTTGAGCAGATCCTGGGCGAGGCCGTCGTCATTGGCGAACAGCGCCGGGAGATCGGGGCCGAGCGCGACCCGGGCGGCGCCGGTGAGGGTGGCGAAATCGAGGATCAGCTC
>DATMJS010000127.1:0-25414 GCA_035553755.1 Allosphingosinicella sp. | reverse complement strand
TGCGGCTCTTCTAGGTTGGAGCTGGCGAAGTAGGAGAACCCCGACCAGTTCGGTGTTTCTAGGACGACATGATCGGTTTCTCGTTAGCAATCAAAAAGGGGTCAAGTCGCTTCCGTCCGAATTCTTATTATTGGGCAGGGTTGACGGAGGCTCGCGCCTCGATCCACAATTCCTTCCATGACCTCTGGCACGCGCAGCCGATGAATGTGATCCCTTTATTCGAGCTGAACCCTGCAGTCGACCGGGCGGCGCTGGCTTACCGGTTCGCCACGGAAAAGCGCGTCCAGATCAGGAATTTCCTTACAGAGCAGGCGGCGCAGACAGTACACGGCATCCTTTCGCGCGAGACGCCGTGGGGGCTGGCCTGGCAGGCGGGGAACGACGGGCCTCACGGCCCTTCCCGTGAGCGGCTGGCCGCAATGTCAGCCGAGGAGCGCGGCGCGATCAGCGCCAGGATAGGACAGGCCATGCAGGGGCGCGACTATGCGTTCCTCTACGGCCAGTATCGGATGCTGGATGCCTATCTTGAGAGGCGAGCCGATCACGAGGGACTCGACCTTCTTGTAGAGCATATCAATTCCGAGCCTTTCCTCGACCTGATCCGCGAGGTGACAGGCCTTCCAGAACTGGTCAAAGGCGATGCCCAAGCGACCCTCTACGCGCCGGGCCACTTCCTCGCCCAGCATGACGACAGCCATGTCGCCGAAGGCTGGCGCATCGCCTATGTGATGAATTTCTGCCGCGAGGACTGGCGGCCCGACTGGGGCGGCTATCTCCTGTTCTACGATGCGGAAGGGGATGTCATCGCGGGGTTCAGGCCGCGCTTCAACGCCCTCAACCTTTTCCTTGTCCCGCAAAAGCATAACGTCACTTATGTGCCGCCCTTCGCGCCGTCAGGCAGGTTCGCGATCACGGGCTGGTTTCGGGACCGCTAACCGCCGCAAGAGCATCATAGGGGCGCTGCCTTATCCAACGTGTGGCGAGCCACTTCTCGCCTCCGCTCACGGGCAGGCCCGCATGACGGCTACGCTCGTCGCCGAGGCCCTCCGCGTCGATATTGTCGAAGACAAGGGCGTCCCCCATCCTCCCCCTAACCGACAGTTCCAGCCGGTCGAAAAGAGTTTCCCCTCCCGCGTAATCCTCGTTCAGGTAAATGAGGGCGGTCAGGGAACGTTGGTTGGCCGCGCCCGGAAGAGCATCGAAATGCGGCCGATATTCCTGGCCGCCCCTATAGCGAAGGACGTGCAACGGCTCGCCGCAGCTCACCTCGGTACCTGTCGCCGCAGCGATCCTCCGGTTCAGCTGATGAATGACCGGATCCTCCTGCGTCGGTCCGAAATTCATACCGTAGGAGGTTCTCACCGGATGCGGGATGCGCCGGCCGCTGACCGGATCGACTACGAAGGAAGGCTGCAGCAAAGGCCCGGCAGCGGTGATGATATAGCGGCATTCGTCCGCGCTGAGGAGCCCGCGCACCAGCCGGATGGACGGGGCCCGGCAGAGCGTTTCGGCGGACAGCGCCGCTACGCTCCCTGGGGGAGGCATTGCCGCAAGCAAAGCGAGTTGGTGCGCGGCGTTGGCGTCGACCGGAGCAATCTGCTCAAGCATCGCGCGCGCCAGTGCCGGATCACTCGAGCAGCCGGTACCGTTTGCAACGAGGGTGGCGCGCAGCCGGACAGCTTCGACGCTCCCTGCCTCGCCTGCGTCTGCGAAGAGCCGGTGGGCCGTATCCAAATCGCGTTCGCCATAAACGCCGAACAAACGCCAATGCGCCACCGCCAGCATCGCTTCCGGGTCACGTTCGCGCGCGGCAGCCTCGACCGCTGCGATCGCCTCCTGCTGCCGGCCTTGGCTCATCAGCTGCCGCGCGCGCTGCATTATGTCCATCAACGCAACCCCGTCAGCGGCCTTCAGCTATCGTCGCACTCTCGGAAGAAGATCGCAGCCAGCCGGTCACCGCATAACGCCGGTATGGCACAAAAGGCGCAACATAGCTGACGCTGTGCAACTGCGGCACCTTGAACAGGTTGAGCGAGTTGAAACAGGGCGTCAGCGCCTCTTCGATGTTCCCGTCGTCACGATGGAACATCAGCAATCCTCCCCATTCAGGCCGCCAGCGCGAAGCGAGGCTCAGCACATAGGCCGCGTGCCGATTCTTACCCGTAACATTGTCGTCATGACCGGTGAGGAAATGGCCGGGGCCATAGGCTGTCGCCTGAGCGTCGGCGAAACCGATCGAGCCGCAGCCGGTGATCCGGCGCAGCGGCTCCAGAACCTCCGGCGATGACATGAAACGGGCGAATTCAGCGAGAGGAGTGGGGTCCCCTTCCCGCTCCCCCGGATCGTCGGGGACGCGGATGGTCTCGAAGCAGAACTGAAACTGCTCTCGAGCCGCCTTGTGGATCGCCGCCTCCAGCTTCTGGCGCGCGGCCGCGGTCAATGCCTGCTGCGCGGGCCGGTCAAGCTCGAAGAGCTTCTCCCCCTGATTGACGAGCAGGCGCCAGTCTTCCCGCGCCCGCAGGTGCCGCAGCAGCCGCTCAGCGCTTTTTTCGGTGAGAAAGGGCCTGATCTGCACGCGCCCGGTTCTCTTAAAGAGAGAGGTGAGCAGATCGAAATCTAGTTCGGGAGCGAGCGAAAAAATGACGGCCTTCCCTGCTGTCCAGTCCGCCTTATCGCGACCGCTCAACCCGAATAGCCGTTTGGCCCGCTATGTTCGCCAGATAGGAGCCGAGCGCGGCCTTGCGGATTTTTATGGCATGGCCGGGTTGAGGATAGATGGCCAGGTTGCGGCTGTCGGTCTGCACCCAGCGCGTGCCGTTATCGAGCGTCAATATCCATTTCCCCACTGGTGTTTGGGCGGCCGAGCGGATTTTGGCTTCAATTTGCGAAACACCTTCCTCGTCCTCATTGTCGTCGCCGAAAACCGACAGGTTCGGAAGGGTGAGGCCGAACAGAGTCCTGCGGGTCTCGCGCAGCTGCTGCCGGTCCACCATCACAACCTCCCTCCGCGCCTCCGCCGCATCGAGCGCGGCGACTTCGCGATCATAACAGGCGAGACGCTCGCTCTCGTCGGCAATGGCGCGGCAGTCCACAAGCTTGCTGAACGCCGCCGGGCGCTGCCCTTCCGCCTTACCTCCTTTTTGCTGCGCCAAAGACGGAGACAGAGGAGCCAGCAACAGGGCAAATATGAGGATATGGTAACGCATCGTGTCCGCTCCGCCGATCCGCATTGGGATGTACTAAATTAGCCGAAGCTAAGCCGCCTTGTAAGCCCTGCTCTTGCGGATTCCGACGCGACTTTTTTGCCACAGTTTCATGACAATTTCCCACGGCGGCTTTCCGAGGCAGACGTTTCGCGGCTACAATCACAAAACTGTGACAACCCCGCAACAGCCATCCTGGAACACAGGTAAGCGGAAGCGGGTTCTAGTGCGACAAGAATTCCGTTCATGGAACGAGCGCCTTTGGGAGCAGGCGAGCGGGCCTAATAAAAATAAGAAGCTCCAGATCGCATTGAAGGGGACTATAGATGCAGCTCAATTTCCGCCGGCACCTGCTGGCTTCCACTCTTCTTATGGGCGCGGCCGCATTCGGCGCCGCACCGGCCTGGGCTCAGGTAGCCGACGACAACCAGCCCGAGAACGCTGTCGAGGCCACGATCGATCCCGATGCTCAGGCCAATGAGGGCACTGAATCGATCGTCGTGACTGGTTCTCGTATCCGCCGTCCGGATCTGACTTCCACCAGCCCCGTCGCCGTGGTGCAGGACGAGGAGTTCCAACTTAGCGGCTCGGTGAACGTCGAGCAGGTGCTCAACACGCTGCCGCAGGTCGTCCCCGGCGTTACCGGCTTCTCGAACAACCCCGGCAACGGCGCGGTCACTCTCAATCTGCGCAACCTCGGCTCGATCCGGACGCTCGTGCTGGTCAATGGCCGTCGCTGGATGTTCTACGACGTCAGCCAGGTCCCTGACCTAAACACGATCCCGCAGTTCATGCTCGAGAGCGTCGACGTCGTGACCGGCGGCGCCTCGGCCGTCTACGGCTCCGACGCTATCGCGGGCGTCGTCAACTTCCGGTTGCGGCAGGATCTCGAGGGTGTCCATTTGGGCGGCCTCTACGCCCTCACCGAGGAAGGCGACGGCGCTCGCTATACCGTCGACGGAGCGATCGGGGCGGGGTTCGCCGACGGCAGGGGCAACGTGACCGCCTTCGGGAGCTACACCAGGCGCAGATCCGTTTTCCAAGGCGATCGCGCCTTCTCCCGTTTCGCGGCTGGGGACGTTTGTATCGTCCCGGGCAGCACCGATCCGCGCACCGGCCTCGGCACACCCTTCGGCACGACAGCCGGGCAGCGCTTGATCGCTGGCTGCACTGCGCGGGGCGGCGAGGTCGGCTTGGCGGGCGGTGGTTCTCCGACGACTCCGACGGCGACCTTCGTCAACTTCGCGCCGGCCCTCTATTTGGATCCGCAGACCGGTGAACTGCGCCAGCAGCGCGACCCGGAGGATCTCTACAACTACGCCCCTTCCAATTACCTTCAGCTGCCACAGGAGCGGTACCTGATCGGAAGCTACGGCAGCTTCGAAATCACCAAGTCGGTGGTGCCGTTCGTCGAACTAAGCTTCGTCAACAGCGTCGTCGCGCAAGAGCTGGCGCCTACGCCTGCGGCAGTTGCCGCTCCGATTCAGCTCAACAGCCCGTTCCTCGGCGCACAAGCGCGCGGGGTGCTATCGGCGTTCGCGGATCCGGCCAATCCCGGCTACACAGTGCCGCTATTCGTCGCTCGGCGTTTCACTGAGACTGGCGCACGCAACACAAATCAGAATCGCGATGCCTTCCGGGTACTCGCCGGCCTGAAGGGCGACATTACGGACGCTATTCAATATGAGGCTTTCTACTCCTATTCGCGGACCCGCAATACGCAGTTCCAGCAGGGGAACATTGTCTCGTCCCGCTTTGCGGCGGCGCTGGAAACGGAATTCGGCCCAGGTGGCGTTCTACGTTGCCGCAGCGCCACGGCGCGGGCTCAGGGGTGCGTCCCGCTGAACGTCTTCGGGACGAACACCATCAGCCCCGAGGCGCTGCGTTATGTCACCGTTAGCTCGACCAACCAGGACATTTCAGACCTGCAGAACGCTCTCGCCTCGATCAGCGGCTCGCTGTTCAACCTGGGCACCGGGGCGGCGGACGTCGGATTCGCGGCCGGTGTCGAGTATCGGGAGCCGAGCTCGCGCTACCAGCCGGACGCCTTCCTCGCCTCCGGCGATATTCAAGGCTTCAACGCCGGCCAGCCGACGCAGGGCCGCTACAATGTGAAGGAGGTCTTCGGGGAGCTGCTGGTCCCGGTCCTTCGCAACAACTTCATCCACCGGCTGGAGCTCAACGGCGCCGCCCGTTATTCGGACTACTCGCTCCGCAACGTGGGCGGCGTCTGGGCCTATGCGGCCGGCGCGGAGCTCGCTCCCATTCCGGACATCACCTTCCGCGGCCAGTATCAGCGGGCGGTGCGCGCGCCCAACGTAGCCGAGCTGTTCGGCGGACAGTCGACCGGCTTCCCCGGCGCCTCGGACCCCTGTTCTGACCGCGGTCCGGCCGCCACCCGAACCGAAACGGTGCGTCAGCTCTGCATCCAGTCTGGTGTTCCGGCGAACGTTGTGTTCACCCGCGCGGTCCAGCCGGCGTCGCAGATCCAGGGCTTCTTCGGCGGCAATCCCGATCTGCAAGAGGAGACGTCGGACACCTACACGGTCGGTGCCGTCATCTCGCCCAGGTTTATCCCTCGCCTCAACGTCACGGTCGACTACTTCAATATCACGGTTGAGGATGTGATCGGCACCTTCGGTGGAGGCCTGAACAGCGCCTTGCAGCTCTGCTACACGGTCGCTCAGAATCTGTCGAATCCGGTCTGCCAAGTCTTCGCTGGGACGCGCAATCCCACGTCGGGTGCGATCGGGCAGGTGCAGGGTGGCCAGAACCCGCTCATCCTCAGCGCCAACCAAGCCCTTCTGGAGACGAGCGGCATCGACGCGCAAGTCGATTACAGCCAGCCGCTGCCGTTCTCGCTGATGGGGAATGGCCAGTCGCGGCTGAACTTCTTCATACTCGGCACGTGGCTCGACAAGTACAGGAGCACTGCAATCGCAGCGATCCCGGAGCGAGTGACGATCGGCGAAGGCTCTATTGCCGGCAATCCGCTGCCGGAGTGGAGGCACACGGCCCGCCTGAGCCTGGTCGACGGGCCGCTCACCACGTCGCTGCGCTGGCGCTATTTTGGCGAAGTGGAGGATCCGCGCATCCAGAACACCTTCTCCGGGCTGACGCGGATCGGCACCGATCCGGCGCTCCTGCCTAACGCAAGGGTCGATGATGTACATTATTTCGATCTGACATTCGGGTTTGACGTCAACGACAACTTCAACATCAACTTCGGCGTCAACAACCTGTTCGACAAGAAGCCGGAGGTGCTCGGCTCGCTCCAAGAGCAGGCGAACACCTACCCGGGCACTTACGACGTGCTCGGCCGAGACTTCTTCGTTTCGGGGCGCCTGCGCTTCTAGTAGAGACGGCCTGGAACTTCAGGGGCGGCGGACTTCGGTCCGCCGCCCTTATTTTTTCTCTTTCGATCCGGACAGCAGCCAAGCGAAAGACGGGCGACCCTCCGCCTCCACAAGCGGGGCGGGTTCACGGACGATGATGCCGGCCTGTCTCAGCTGCTTTGCTATCGCAGCGATTTCGCCGCCGCCGCAAGCGGCTTTCTCCAAAGCGTTTATGCGCTCGATCTCATTGGACGCCCGCTCCTCGAGCGTCGCAAGCAGCTCGATCGTGTGGCGCGCGCGCGCCAAACGTCCTTGATCGAGCACCTGCAGGATCGCAGCCACGAATTCCGCCGCGGCGGACTGGGTGGGAAACAGGCGACCCGCCTCGGCCACGGCATCGCGAAAGCGCTGAGGCGTCGGCATCGGCATCGGCATGGCGAGCCGCGCGGCCGCAAGCCGGCGCGCTTGTTCCAGGTAGCCGCTGTCGCGGCTCGCCCAGAGGAGCGCATCGCGACGGGCGAGGTTGTGCGTCACCACAAGCCCTTCCCGATTGTGGATGATGAAGCATAACCGGCCTTCGGGCTTCAGCACCCGCGCCGCCTCCCCCGCAATCAAAGCTGTATCGCCATATTCGATGCCGAACTGGCTCGTGACCGCGTCGAAAGCATGCTCGGGGAAGGGGAGCCGCTCCATCGCCACACCGGGCTTGAGCTTGATTCCGGCAGGCGCAGAGGGCAGCTGTGGCGCGGAATCCACTCCCGTGAGCGCCAATCCGGAGCGCACGGCTCGGAGCTCCCGCAGTACCGCGCCGTCGCCAGTGCCCAGATCCAGGACCTTCGCGTTGCGCGGGAGGCGGGCTGCGAAATCCTGCCAGATACTCCTCAGCGCCGGACCGAGTCCCGCCTTAGCGTTGGGGAGACAGCCGCGTCGGTCCGCGCCTGCCGACGACCAATAGGCTGCCCATGCATCCGTGGGACGATCCGCGCTCATTACCGCAACATCCCGATCACCTGCATTCTGTATCTGCCGGTGAAGCAGCTAGCTTGTTCGTAGGGCCCATGCCAACCCAACGCACCGGTGACGTTTGTCCCGTTTTCTTTTCTCGCGAGCGCTGCCGGAGCCGCACTAAGTCTAAATTCGAAAAAAGTGTTTTCGGCGAAGAAAGCAGCGGCAGCCGGACAGGCCAAAGAAGAACCGCCCCGGAATAGCCGGGGCGGAAGGTGGGCGAGGGATCAATCACGCCGAAATCATCAACCCCGCTGATCGGTTAAGGTTCCGTACGTCCATGATTACCGCGGAACGAGATCGAATGCCACGGTGAGGCGTTCCCCCGCTGAAAACGGCCTGGTGCCGTGGAACAGATAACTCGGAAACAAGGCTAGGCGGCCCGGTACGGGCTCGATCGAGGCAAGCGGCTCAAGATCCAGCCTGATCTGGTCGGGCGCCGACCCGATTTCGAGCCAGCCGTCGCAACTGGCACTCCCGATGCTTTCGGGCAGTCTGATGTAGCAGGCGGAGCTCAAAATTCCTTCCGGGTGAATGTGGTTGACATGAAAGCCCTGCGAGGTGAGGCGCACAGACCAGGATCCAGCGAAATCGAAGCCCGCATTCCGATGCCGAAGCAGCGGGTGCTTCTCATCATCAGGCGGCAATTGGGCGACATGATCCTCAATGGCCGCCCGGATGGCGTCCCCCAGCCGCGCGATCTCGGGCTCGCCGCGCCAGAACAAGCGCCCGCGGGTTTGGGTTCCGCCGCGGAGCGATTGGCCGATAGGGTGGGCCCGGGTCCGGTGAAGCGCGGCGATGACCCCGGCGATCCGACTCAGCTCCTCCGCATCAAGATCAAGCTCCCGTGTGCCAATCAAACCAGGCTGCCCAGACAACCAATGGTGGCGCCCATCCTTTAGCAGGCGCCAGCAAAGGTCGAGATATGCCCAGCCATCGATCGCAGCTGGATCGGCAGCGACGGCCTGCCCAAGCCGCAACGCGGCCTCATCCACGTCGCCGGCAGCCAGCTTCATCCGGCCGACCAGGATATGAAAGTTTGGTTCCACCGCAGAACCCTTCAGCCGATCGAGGAGAGCGAGCGCGGCGCGCGGATCCCCTGCGTCCCCCAGGAGCATCGCTTCCATCGCCAGCATCTGCTCGTCCCATACCAGTTGGATGCGCGCGTTTCGCAACGATCGCAGCGCTTCCGCGTGGCGTTCCGCCCGCGCCAGCACCCGCCAAAAGGAAAGATGGAGTTGCCGGTCTTGTGGCCGCTGCTTCAGCGAAGCTGTATAGTGCGAGGCGAACCGGTCGCCCTCCCCCGCCTCCATGCGCATGCGGGCGAGCACCTCGTGCCCCTCGATCCAATCCGGCCTCGCCGCCACAACCTCTTTCAAAATATCGAGGCCAAGCGGATCGCCCTCCGCCTCCAAAGCTTCGGCGAGGCCGAGCACCAACTCCGGATCGCCGGGTTTCTGCATCAGCGCGCGCTGGTAAAATAAGGGGGCTCCAGCCTCTCCCGTCTCCATGGCTATGCGGGCGCGTCCGTGCAGCGCATTCAGATGCCTCGGAGCCAGCGCGATAGCTTTGTCGTAGGCGGCCGCGGCGTCATCGAAACGCTCCATGGCCTTCAATACGCCGCCCCGGGCGGAATGAATTCTGGCATCCCCAGGCGAAAGCCTTAGCGCCGCATCAAGTCGATCCAGCGCTTCTTCCAAGCGGCCCAGCCGCTGCAGAAGCAGAGCGCTATTGTAATAAGGATCGACATAATGGGGAGAAAGGGCAAGCGCCCGTGCGTAATGCGCCAGCGCTGCGTCGCCCTGTCCCATGTCGGCCAAGAGATTGGCATAATTGTTGTTGATCTGCGGATCGTCCGGGGCAGCAGCGTGCGCGTTCGCCAAAGCCGCGCTTGCCGCCTCGAGATCCCCTCTCTTCTTTTCCACCAGCCCGAGCAGGTGGAATATCGCAGAACCGCCCTCTCCACGGAGCCGCATGAGTATGGCGCGCGCCTCATCCTGTTTCCCCGCGAGAAACGCATTTTCAGCCGAGGAAAAGAGCCTTCGGACGTCAGGCTTTTGCATGCGTCAGAAATGGCTGGCCGCGCTTGAAGCGTCCAGACTTTTCTCGCCTCCGCTACACCATCGCGGCCCGGCGGCATAACCGGCTGAGTCCCGCTACCCTTCCCGACCCTTGCAGGCGCCCGCACCGTGCATTAGGTGGAGCCTCATGCGCGTCCGGTTCATCTCCGCTGTTCTGGTGGCGCTTGCGCTCATGATGGCGCCGCTCGGCATGGCGGGCGGCAGCGCCGCCATGGCGCATGCGCCGGCGGCTGCAATGGCCCAGCATGACGCCCATTGCGCAGGCTCCGAAGCGCCCGGCGAAGATGCAGATGGATCCACAGCCATGCTCGACTGCATGAGCATCTGCTCGGCGATCGCCGAAGCTTCGCGAACCGGCCTCGCGCACAAGTCCTTCGCGGCCGAAGCCGCAGAGCAAATCCCTTCGCATTTTACGCATGGCATTCACCCCGAAAGCGAGCCTCCCCCGCCCCGATTCTCCTGAAGATTTGAACGAGCGAATTCAGATCAATGGAGATTCAAATGAAAGTTTTGTTCACCGCGATCGCATTGACGATTGCCGTTCCCGCTGCTGCACAGACCGGGCAGCTGACCGCTGACCCGCATGCCGGCCATGGTCAGCAGGCCGATCACAGCCGCCATTCCCAAGCCGGTCAGGCCGGTCAGGCCAGTCACGACCACCATGGCCAAGCTGGCCATGAGGGCCATAAGAACTGCTGCGAGCACATGACTGCCGACGGCAAGAAGATGGAATGCTGCGGCAAGGCCAAGACCAGCGGCGCCAAGATGGAGTGCTGCGAGAAGCACGCCCGGATGAAGGGCGCCGCCGACGGGCATGCCGGCCACGATATGAGCAAGCATTAGGATCGGCAGGGGGACGGGCACCGCCCGTCCCCCGCCGGTTTAGGTGCCTGTCTCTGCTTCTCGGCGAGAAGCAATGAGGATCATGCGATGAAACAGCTTATCGAGCGGCGCGCCCTGCTTCGGGCGGGCGCCGTAGGCGCCGCGGGTCTCGGCCTGGCGGGCCTTTTCCCGACTTGGGCGCAATCCGGCTCCCATGGGTTGATGCCGGAACATCCGACTCTCTCGGGGAAGGACATCCGGCTGAAGGTCGCGCACGGCGCATTCCGCGTGGGCGGCAAAAGCGGCCATGCCATTACGCTGAATGGCGTACTCCCGGCACCGCTCATCCGGCTGCGGGAGGGGCAGAACGTCCGCATCCATGTCGAAAACACTCTGGATGAGGACACGTCGGTTCACTGGCACGGGCTGATCGTGCCTTTTCAGATGGACGGTGTTCCGGGCATCAGCTTTCCCGGCATCAAGGCGCGTTCGACCTTCACCTATGAATTTCCGATCAGGCAGTCCGGCACATACTGGTACCACAGCCACTCGGGCCTCCAGGAGCAGCTTGGCCATTATGGGCCTCTGGTGATCGATCCCGCCGGCGCGGATCCGGTCGCCTATGTCCGGGAGCATGTGATCGTGCTCAGCGATTGGTCTTTCTACCACCCGCACCAGATCATCTCGCGCCTCAAGCAGGAAGGCGGCTTCTTCAATCGGCAGAAGCAGACCCTGCTTGGCCGGCTGAGGGGCGATGACCCCATGACTCAGGAAGAGCGCAACATGTTCGCCCGCATGCGCATGGATCCCACCGACGTCGCCGACGTCACCGAGGCTGCCTACACCTTCCTGATCAACGGCCACGGGCCGCAGGAGAATTGGACTGGCCTGTTCAGGCCGGGCGAACGTGTGCGCCTGCGCATCATCAACTCCGCGGCGCAGACCATCTTCAACATCCGTATTCCAGGGTTGCCGATGACCGTGATTGCCACCGACGGCCAATATGTCCGGCCGGTGCCGATAGAAGAGTTCCAGATCGGCAACGCCGAAACCTACGACGTGATCGTCCAACCGGCCGAGGACCGCGCCTACACCTTCGTGGCTGAAAGCATCGACCGATCGGGCATGGCGCGCGCCACATTGGCTCCAAGGCTGGGGATGAATGCGCCGGTTCCGCCGCTGCGAAAGCGACCAACGCTGGGCATGAAGGACATGGGCATGGGCGGCATGGACCACGGCATGAGCGGCATGGATCATGGCTCGATGAGCCACGGCGCTGCCGGCGGCACCGGTTCAATGGCAGGCATGGACCATTCGAACATGGACATGCGCGATAAGTCCAAGGTGAACTTCAAGGTTGGCGTCGGCGTCGACATGATCGCGCCCCACCCCGTCGACCGCACCGGTGATCGGGGGATCGGACTCGAGGATGTCGGCCACAAGGTGCTCACCTACCGGGACCTGGTGAACCTCTATCCGAACAGCGACAAGCGCGCTCCGACTCGCAATGTCGAAATCCACCTTACCGGCAATATGGAGCGCTTCATGTGGTCGATCGACGGCGAGAAGTTCAGCCAGAACCCGGAGCCGATCCGCTTCGAACGCAACGAGCGCGTGCGGCTCACCATGATCAACGACACGATGATGACTCACCCGATGCACCTGCACGGGCATTTCTTCGAGATCGTGAACGGCCACCACGGCAACCAGCCGCTGAAACACACGATCATGGTGCTGCCGGGAGGCAAGGTAAGCGTCGATCTCACCGCGGACGCTCCCGGCGACTGGGCTTTCCACTGCCATCTCCTCTACCACATGCATGCGGGAATGATGCGCGTCGTGACCGTCCGGCCGATGGATGGAGAAGCGGCATGAACCGGCTATTGACCCTTCTGCTGGCGACGGCGGCCTTCCCCGCTTGCGGACAGCAGGATCGCAGTTCCGCGCCGGAACCCGAAGATCAACGACGCGCGGCCGCAAACAATGCCGTCCCGAAATCGATGCAAATGGAGCATTCGTCAGCCGATCCTCATTCGGGTCATCGACCGGGAGCAGTGCCGGGCGCTGATCCTCATGCCGGCCATCAGATGCCGGGGCGCCAAGCGACCGCTGATCCGCACGCTGAACACAGGATGGCAGCGCCTCGTACCGCCCACGATCCGCACGCCGGTCACCAGATGCCGGGGCCTCGGCGGGCCACCGATCCGCACGCTGGACACCGGACGCAATTGGCCCGCTCGGCAGCTGATCCTCATGCCGGCCACCGGGCGCCGGCGCCAACGACAGCCGATCCGCACGCCGGGCACGCGAGGGCGGCCCCACAATCGACGCAGCCTGCGGGGCAGAGGTCCGATCCGCACGCGGGGCACAGGATGGCAGCGCCACAGCCGGCGCAGCAGCAGGCGGACCCCCATGCGGGCCACAATATGCCACCAGCCACGCCTTCCCGGCCGGTGCCCGCCACCCCAGACCCGCATGCGGGCCACAGCGTGGCGGCGCAGCCGCAGCAGCCCTCTCCTGCCGCAGTGGATCCCCACGCGGGCCACAACATGCCGACGTCGGCCCGACCGGCGCCGACACCTCAGGCTGATCCTCATGCGGGCCACGACATGGGTGCTCCGGAGGCCGCAACAATGCCGCCGACGGCTCCGCCATCTGCCGCAGCGCTGAGCGGCCCGGCGCACGCGGCGGACCTGATATTCGGACAAGCCGAGATGGCGGAGGCTCGTGAGGAGCTCCGGGAAGAGCATGGCTCTATCGAGACTTACAAGGTCCTGCTCGACCAGGCGGAGGTCAAGATCCGCGACGGCCGGGACGGATATGCCTGGGACGGCCAGGCCTGGTATGGCGGCGACATCAACAAGCTCTGGATCAAGACCGAAGGCGAAGGGGCCTTTCGCGAGGAAGTCGAGCGTGCCGAAGTGCAGGCGCTGTGGAGCCGCGCGATCGACCCCTGGTTCGATCTGCAGCTTGGTGTCCGCCACGATTTCAGGCCCGATCCGGAGAGGACCCATCTCGTCCTCGGCGTGCAGGGCCTTGCTCCCTATTGGTTCGAGGTCGCCGGCGCGGTCTTCCTGTCGAACAAGGGCGATGTCACGGCGCGTTTAGAAGGTGAATACGACCTTCGGATCACCCAGAAGCTGATTCTGCAGCCGCGCCTGGAGTTCGATCTCGCTCTGCAGGACGTGCCGGAGATCGGCATCGGCTCGGGCCTCTCCTCCGGTGAACTGGGAGCGCGTCTGCGCTACGAGATCCGCCCGGAATTCGCCCCCTATGTCGGCATTGAATATGAGCGTGCGTTCGGAGACACCGCCCGATTTTCCCGCGCAAGAGGCGAGAGCTCGGGCGGGTGGAGCTTCCTTTTGGGTCTGAGGACATGGTTTTGAGGACCCTTTTCGTCGCCCTGCTGCTGCTCATGGGCAGCGGCTGCGCGCCGCCCGCCGCCGCTCACAAGGAGCATGAGAAAAACAAGGTGGAGCAGGCGTCGACTGCCCAAGGCCAAGGCCGCACGGTCGCCCATCCAATGTCTCCCGAGGTGCATGAAGCGGTCAAGGACGACCTCGAACGGCTGGAGGCCGGGCATAGGCGGCCATGGCACGTCCGTCTGATCGATTGGGTCGGGCGGGTACATCCGTTCGCCGTCCATTTTCCGCTGGCGCTTTTTCCCATCTCCTGGATCGCGCTCCTGCTGGGACGGCGGCGCGGCGCCGCCGAGCCGCTCCTTCGGGCCCTGATCATCGTAGCGGGCGCATCGGCGGCGGTTGCAAGCGTCCTGGGATGGCTCAACGCAGGCTTTTCCCTCGTTGATGCCGATCCGCTGCTGCTCTGGCACCGATGGCTGGGAACCGGTCTCGGCATAGCCGGCGCGGCCATCGGCTTCTGGAGCTGGCGGCATCTATCGGCTGCGCGTTCCGGGACGATGGCATGGGTTCTGGGGCTGATTACCGCTCTATTGCTGGCCCAAGGCTGGCTTGGCGCCGCCCTGATCCACGGAGCCGATCACATGAACTGGTAACTCCGCGCGGGCGGCGATCTTCCCCGGCTGGACAGCGACTATGTCCAGTCCACGAGCGGTCCTAAGACGGGAGCGAGTGCCGGTTATGACTGCAAATTCCTTAAGGTCCGCACAGCAGCATTCCTTGGAGCCGAGTTGCGCCCCGAGCGTTCGGGCGAGGCGCCACTCGGTTGTGGAAAGTTTTGTCGGCGATGATCGTCTACCCTGCGATGGAGCTTATCGGCGGCCGCTGCGTGCGGCTGAGCCAGGGCCGCTTCGACCGGGCTTCCGCCTATTGCGCCGATCCCGTCGATGCGGTGCTGGGCCTCGAAGCGGCCGGCGCCGAGTGGGTTCATCTGGTTGACCTCGACGGAGCGCGCGAAGGCGGTCCGCGCCAGCACGGCCTCATCGCCGACATCGCCTTATCGGTTTCGATAAAGCTTCAGGTCGCCGGCGGCTTTCGCGAAGCCGAGCATCTTCAGCGTGTGTTCGATGCAGGCGTCGACCGCGTTGTTATCGACCGCCTTGCCACCGAACAGCCCCAGCGCGTCAGGGAGTTAATCGCGGAATTCGGCAACGAGCGCATAGCGCTGGCTCTCGATGTCATCATCAACGGAGAGGCGCCCCTCGTCGCGACTGCGAGCTCGTCCCCGAGGTCCGCCCGCAGCCTCTGGGACGTAGCAAAGGACTTCCCGGAAGTCCGTCACCTGCTGCTAACCGATATCGGGCGGAAGAGGACGATGAGGGGGGCCAATCTCCCTCTCATAGAGGAGGCCGCGAAGCGCCTTCCACACGTGTCCCTTCAGGCATCCGGCGGCGTTTCCTCGCTTGACGATTTGCGGGCGCTGAAGAGCGCCGGCGCAGCCGGCGCCATTGTCGGCGAGGCTCTTTGGGAGCGGAAGATCGACCTTGCGGAGGCCGTTCAGACTGCCTGCGCCTAAGGCGCGGGTGAGGCAGGTTTCGAGGCTGACTGGCCGCTGCCGCTCCCAGGACAAAAGCTTCCCCCTGAGCATCGGAGGCGGTAGCAAAGCTTCTGGGGATATCTCCGCTTCGGCCATGCTCTACATAATGAAGGAAGCCCCGTGACCGAGATTGCCGTCGTCGACATTGGCGGAACCCATGCCCGCTTCGCGATTGCCGATGTGGATGATGGCCGGGTGTTGTCCCTCGGCGAAGCCTGCACGCTGAAGACGGCCGAGCATACGAGCCTCCAGACCGCCTGGAACGAGTTCGGGCGGCAGCTCGGCCGGCGCTTGCCCAGAGACATCGGGATTGCCTTTGCCGGGCCGGTGCAAGGCGAGCTTTTGAAGCTCACCAACAATCCCTGGGTTATCCGGCCCGCCTCGATCCCGCACGAATTGGGGGTTGAGCGCTACAGGATCGTCAACGATTTCGGAGCGGTGGGCCACGCGGTGGCACAGCTGGGGGCCGAAGACTTCCGCCGCGTCTGCGGCCCGGACCAGCCGCTGCCCGCGGAAGGCGTGATCAGCATCGTCGGTCCCGGCACCGGGCTCGGGGTCGCCCAGCTGCTCCGCCGCGACGGCCGCTACCATGTGATAGAGACCGAAGGCGGCCATATCGATTTCGCGCCGCTCGACGAGCTTGAGGACCGAATCCTTTCGCTGCTTCGCCAGCGCCACCGCAGGGTTTCCGTGGAGCGCGTCGCATCGGGCATGGGGATGACCAACATCTACGAAACGCTCGCGACCATCGAAGGCCGCGAGCTGCGCTACCGCGATGAGAAGGCGCTGTGGAAAGCAGCGCTCGCGTGC
Source organism: Allosphingosinicella sp. (assembly GCA_035553755.1). Lineage (GTDB taxonomy): Bacteria > Pseudomonadota > Alphaproteobacteria > Sphingomonadales > Sphingomonadaceae > Allosphingosinicella. The sequence goes on along the minus strand of DATMJS010000127.1, from coordinate 9,202 downwards.
GAGGACAGCCTTGCCTCCGCCGCTCTCGACCGCTTCTGCCTCAGCCTCGGCGCGGTCGCGGGGGACCTCGCGCTCGCGCAGGGCGCTTCCGCGGTTGTCATAGCGGGCGGCGTCGGCCAGAGGCTTGCCGACCACCTCCCCCGCTCCGGCTTCCGCGACCGCTTCATCGCCAAGGGGCGCTTTGAGCGGCGGATGGACGAGATGCCGGTCAAGCTCATCACGCACCCGCAGCCGGGCCTCTATGGCGCCGCCGCCGCCTTCGCCGAGGAATATAGGCGATAAGGCAACGGATTGCGGCTAGCGCGCAACGGCTTGCGAAGCCTTGGCTTTCGGGCCACAGCTCCTCCTTTCCGAGGCAGGAGAGAAATGCATGAATGGCCGGTTCTTCATGGCTTCCGCGGGTGCGCTGGCACTGGCCGCGACGCTTCCGTCCTGCGCGACCGCGCCGCTCGTCGGGGCACCTTCCGCCGGCGGGGAGGATGCCCGGCTGCGGGCAATGCTCGACCGTTTCTTCTACGCCCGGCTGGAGGACAATCCCGAAGGAGCGACCGGGCTCGGCCTCGACACGGGCGAGCGAGCGCATCTGCGCGGCCGCCTAAACGATTATTCCGCCGCCGGCAGGGCCAAGGGTCTGGCGCGCGCCAAGGCGGAGCTCGCGGAACTCCGCAGCATCGAGCGCAGCCGGCTCTCACCCGCCGCTGCGCTCGATTTTGACGTCGTCGAATATGACCTCACCCGCGCCATCGAAGGCACCGAGCGCTTTCCCTACGGCTCCGCGGGCGGCCGCTTCTCGCCCTACGTGATCAGCCAGCTGACCGGTCCCTATCGCAGCGTCCCCGACTTTCTCGACGGTCAGCATCCCGTCCAGAACCAGGCCGACGCCGAAGCCTATATCTCGCGCCTTGCCCAGTTCGACACGGCGCTCGACCAGAGCCTCGAACGGCAGCGGGCGGACGCGGCGCGCGGCGTGTTCGCGCCCGATTACATCCTCGACACGACGCTGAGGCAGCTGCGCTCGCTCCGCGACAAGCCGGCGGCGCAAACGAACCTCGTCTCCTCCCTTGCGCAGCGCGCGCGGGCCGCAGGGCTTGCGGGCGATTATGCCGCGCAGGCGGAGCGGATCGTTGCGAGCGAGGTTTTCCCGGCGCTCGACCGCCACATTGCTTTCGTCACCGACCTGCGGGGTCGCGCCACCCATGATGCGGGCGTATGGCGGCTGCCGGACGGCGAGGCTTATTATGCCGGCGCGCTCAAGGCGGCGACCACCACCGACATGAACCCCGACGAGATCCACCGGCTCGGCCTTGAGCAGGTTGCGGACCTCGAGGCGCGGCTCGATCCGATCCTGCGCGCCCACGGCCTCACCCGGGGCACGGCGGGCGAGCGGCTCGCCGAGCTCAACAAGGACCCCTCGCAGCTCTACCCGAACACCGACGAGGGCCGCGCGGCTTTGCTCGCGCATCTCAACCGCCAGATCGAAGCCATATATCCGCGCCTGCCGGAAGCCTTTGCAACGCTGCCCAAGGCGCCGGTCGTCGTACGCCGGGTGCCCGAGCTCATCCAGGCGGGCGCACCGGGCGGCTATTATGACAGCGCGCCGCTCGATGGCTCACGGCCCGCCACCTACTTCATCAACCTGCGCGACACGTTCGACCGGCCGAAATTCGGCCTCGCCACCCTCACCTATCACGAAGCGGTGCCGGGCCATCACCTCCAGGTGAGCCTCGCCCAGGAATCCGAGGAGATTCCGCTCATCCGCCGCCTCGGCGGCTATTCGGCTTATTCGGAAGGCTGGGCGCTCTACGCCGAGCAGCTCGCCGACGAGATGGGCATGTACGAAGGCGACCCGCTCGGCCGCGCTGGCATGCTCCAGTCCTTCCTGTTCCGAGCAACGCGGCTGGTGGTGGACAGCGGCATTCACGCTAAGCGTTGGTCGCGCGAGCAGGCGACCGAATATTTCATCAGTACCACCGGTATCGCCCGCGGCCGCAGCCAAGGCGAGATCGACCGCTATACCGTCTGGCCGGGCCAGGCGACGAGTTACAAGGTCGGGCACATCATGTGGGATCGGCTTCGGAGCGAAGCCAAAGCGAGGCTCGGCCCGCGCTTCGACCTGCGCGACTTCCATCAGGTGCTGCTGCAGGGTTCGGTGCCGCTCACCATCCTCGAACGGCTGGTGAACGAGCGGATCGAGCGCAAGCTGCTCGGCTAGCGCCAGGAAGCGGCGCGGCGGTATTGGGCAGCCGCCGCGCCTTCACCGCTCATTCGGCGGCGATCGCGAGTTCGAGTATGCCGTCGTCCTGCTGTGCGCCCTCGTACAGGCGATGGAAGACGTCCGGAAAGCCGTAATTCACGAGGCCGCGGCGCGAGAAGCTGATGCCGGGGCTCGGCTGGCGCGGTGGCGTCCGCATCGGCGCAATGTCGCGGGCGCCTGCCTCAACGGGTTTGGAGACTACCGTTTCCTTGTGGAACTCGCCCACGTAAACGCCGTCGAGACGATAGACGTGCGATCCGAGGATACGGCCCAGCGGCGTGCCGTCCAGATCGTGGATGAAGGTGCTGAAAAGGAAACCGACGGGGTGGCCGTCGGCATGATAGACGTACATCGTCATAACTGCCCCTACTCGCTCTACAGACCGCCAAAATCGGCGGCACAGGATGGTTAACTCCCGAAGCGGACGGTCAGCCAATTTTGCTGTACGCCAGATTAACGAAAATGGGTCACTGAGCATCATCAATGTGATAGCTGCGCCGACCTGACGTAAAGCAAGGCCGAAGCGAGGATCAAAGCCTCTTCAGGCGCACCAGCGCCTCGTCGACCGACGAGAGAAAACGGGAACGATCGGCCTTGGAAAAAGGCGGAGGGCCGCCGATGGCGTCGCCGCCGGCGCGAAGGTCCGCCATGATCGCCCGAGTCGCCACCGCCGCGCCGATCGAATTGGCGGTAAACGGTTTGCCGTTGGGTGCGATCACGGTGGCTCCAGCTTTTAGGCAGCGGTCCGCGAGCAGGATGTCGGCGGTGATCACGACTGCGCCCGCACCCGCCTCGCCGGCGATCCAGTCGTCGGCGGCATCGAAGCCGTCGCTCACCACGACGCGGCTCACGAGCGGATGCTGCGGCACGCGCAAATGACTGTTGCTGACGATCGTCACCGGCACGGAGTGGCGAAAGGCCACCTTGTAGACCTCCTCCTTCACCGGACAGGCGTCGGCGTCGACCAGGATGCGAAGGCCCCTGCTCACCTCGCCCGGTGCGGCCTTGCTTTGTAGACGGGCTTGGCCTTGTGCCGGGCGGGGGGCGGCCCGGCCCGCTTGTTGTGCTTGGCCTGCTCGCGCGGGCTGCCGTGCATCGGCTCGATCCGGACGCTCCCCTCCTCGCTCTCGCCGCCAGCCGTCCGCTTCAGCGCGGCGGCAAATTTGGGCGCCACGGAGCGCGGGACTTCAAAGACGGTTTCATTGGCGGCGATGCGGATCGCGCCAATCTCGTTCTTGGTGATGTGGCCGCGGCGGCAGAGCAGCGGAAGCAGCCACCGCGGATCGGCATTGTGCCTGCGGCCGATGTCCATTCGGAACCAGACCGTATCCTCGAAGCCGGGGCGGGGGCCCTGCTGCGGCCGCTCGCCCCCGGCGCCGTCGAGCAGCTCTTCCGGTGCGGGCATCCTCGCCCGGTGGACGCGCACGAGCGCCGCCGCAATCTCTTCAGGGCTCTTCCGTTCGAGCAGACGCTGGGCGAGCTCGCGGTCGGCCTCCTCGACCTCGACCGGCTCCAGCAATGTGGCGAGCAGACGCTCATGGTCGTTCCGGCGAATGTCTTCCGGCGTCGGCGGCTTCACCCATTCGGCGGCGATCTTCGCTCCGCGAAGCATCATGTCGACGCGCTTGCGGCGCGGATAAGGGACGATCAGCACCGCCGTCCCTTTCTTGCCGGCGCGGCCGGTACGGCCGGAGCGGTGCTGGAGCGTCTCGGCGTCGCGCGGAAGCTCGACATGGACGACGAGCGAAAGCGTGGGGAGATCGATGCCGCGAGCGGCGACGTCGGTGGCGACGCAGACCCGGGCGCGCCGGTCGCGCAGCGCCTGGAGGGCGGCGTTGCGCTCGTTCTGGCTGTGCTCGCCGGACAGGGCCACGGCATCGAAGCCGCGCTCGATCAGGCTGGCGTGGAGCCGGCGGACATTGTCGCGGGTGGCGCAGAACAGCATCGCCGTCTCGGCCTCGTGGAGGCGGAGCAGGTTCACGACGGCATGCTCGATATCGGCGGGCGCGACCGCCATCGCCTGGTAGCTAATGTCGCCATGGCCGCGATCCTCGCCGACCGTCGAGATGCGCAGAGCATCGCGCTGGTAGCGCTTGGCGAGCGCAACGATCGGCTTCGGCATGGTCGCGGAGAAAAGCAGAGTCCGCCGTTCCTGCGGAGTGGCGTCGAGTATCTCCTCGAGGTCTTCGCGGAACCCCATGTCGAGCATCTCGTCGGCTTCGTCGAGCACGGCGACGCGGAGGCCCGCGAGATCGAGCGCGCCGCGCTCCAGATGGTCGCGCAGGCGCCCGGGCGTGCCGACCACGATATGCGCCCCGTGCGACAGGTTGCGCCGTTCCTTCGACGCATCCATGCCGCCGACGCAGGTCGCGATGCGCCCGCCCGCCTTGCCGTAGAGCCAGACGAGCTCGCGGCTGACCTGCAGCGCCAGCTCGCGCGTCGGAGCGATGACCAGGGCGAGCGGCTGCATCGCGAAAGGCAGCCGCGCATTCTCGTCGAGCAGCTGAGGCGCCATGGCGAGGCCGAAGGCGACCGTCTTGCCGGAGCCGGTCTGCGCGGAAACAATGAGGTCCCGTCCCTCCGCGTCGGGCTCCAGCACGGCGGCCTGGACGGGGGTAGGTTCGGCATAGCCGCGCGCGGACAGCGCCTCGCCGAGAAGCGGCGGCAGATTATCGAATGTCATAGGTCTTCCAGATGGAGGGCGTGCGGGGGAGCGCAAGGCCCCCTGCACCCATTGTCCGGCAGGAATAAGGCGCGCTTGCCGAGCCGAAGGGGGAGCACTAACGTTTTCGATTATGTCATTTTCGATCTTCCGCGTCGCCGCGCCGCTCCTGCTCCTCATCGCTGCCGCCTGCGCTTCCTACGCTCCTGCGGTCGAAACCGAAGCGGCGCGCTGGGAGCGGCAGGCCCAGCGGGTCACCATCACGCGCGACGACTGGGGCATCGCCCATGTCCGCGGCAGGACCGACGCCGATGCGGTGTTCGGGATGATCTACGCGCAGGCCGAGGATGACTTCAACCGGATCGAGATTAACTACCTCACCAGCCTCGGCCGGATGGCGGAAGCCGAAGGCGAGAAGGCGATCTGGCAGGATTTGCGCGCGAAGCTTTACATGGATCCTGCAGATCTGAAGGCACGCTATGCCGCCAGCCCCGAATGGCTTCAGCGGCTGATGAACGCCTGGGCCGACGGCTTGAACTATTATCTCGCCACCCACCCGCAGGTGAAGCCGCGCGCCATCACCCGTTTCGAGCCGTGGATGGCGCTGTCGTTCAGCGAAGGCAGCATCGGCGGCGACATCGAGCGGATTTCACTGGCGGGGCTCCAGGCCTTCTATGAAAAGCGGCAGGTGGCGCTCGCCGAAACGCCCGACACCGAACCCCGCGGCTCGAACGGCTTTGCGATCGCGCCGGCGAACAGCGCCACCGGCAATCCGCTGCTGCTGATCAATCCGCATACCAGCTTCTTCTTCCGCTCCGAGCTGCAGATGACCAGCGACGAAGGCCTCAACGCATACGGCGCCGCCACCTGGGGCCAGTTCTTCATCTACCAGGGCTTCAACGAACGCGCGGGGTGGATGCACACGTCGAGCGGAGTCGACGTGGTGGACGAGTTCCTGGAAAGCATGGTCGAGCGGGACGGACGGCTCTTCTATCGCTACGGCGAGGCACTGCGGCCGCTCGCCACCTCCGTCGTGAGCATTCCCTATCGCACAGCCGATGGCGGAATGGCGCAGCGCAGCTTCACCGTCTACCGCACCCATCGCGGCCCGATCGTCCGCGAGCAAGGCGGCAAGTGGGTCAGCTTCGCAATGATGCACAAGCCGGTCGAGGCGCTTCAGCAATCCTACCTGCGCACCAAGGCGCGCAACTTCGGCGAGTTCATGAAGGTGGCGGAGCTCAAGGCCAATTCGTCCAACAACACCGTCTTCGCCGACGCCGAAGGCAATATCGCCTACCTCCACCCGCAGTTCATCCCGCGCCGCGACGACCGTTTCGATTATACCAAGCCGGTCGATGGAAGCCTCCCCGCCACCGACTGGAAGGATCTGCACGCGCTCAGCGAAGCGCCGTTCGTGCTTAATCCGCCCAACGGCTGGGTGATGAACACCAACAACTGGCCCTATTCGGCGGCAGGGCCCTACAGCCCCAGGCCGCAGGCCTTCCCGCGCTACATGGACACGTTCGGCGAGAATCCACGCGGCATCCACGCGCAAATGGTGCTTGAGGGAAAGAAGGACTTCACCCTCGAAAGCCTCCGCGCCGCCGCCTACGACACCTACCAGCCCGGCTTTGCGCAGATGATCCCGGCGCTGCTCCGCGCCTATGACGGCCTTGCGCAAACAAGCCCGCTTCGGCGCAGGCTCGCCGAGCCGATCTCGCTGCTGAGGGGCTGGGACTATCGCTGGGGCGTGCAATCCGTGCCCAATTCGCTGGCCGTATTCTGGGCCGAGGAAATGACGGGGCGTCTGCCCGAGGATCTACGCGCGCAGCGGACCCGCCTCGCCGACCATATCGAGACGCGTACCAGCCCGGAGCAGAAGCTGCAGGGCCTCGTCTCCGCGATCGAGCGGCTTGAAAAGGATTTCGGCAGCTGGCGCACGCCCTGGGGCGAGATCAACCGCTTCCAGCGCCTGACCGGCGACATCGTCCAGCCCTTCTCCGACGCCGCGCCCAGCATCGCCGTCGGCTTCCCTTCGGCTCTGTGGGGTTCGCTCGCCTCGTTCGGGGCTCGGCCCTATCCTGGCACGAGGCGCTGGTACGGCACCAGCGGCAACAGCTTCGTCGCGGTGGTCGAATTTAGCGACAAGGTGCGGGCCCGCGCGGTGTCGGCAGGCGGCGAGAGCGGCGATCCGAGGTCCCCGCACTTCAACGACCAGGCCGAACGCTATGCAACCGGCAATCTGCGCGAGGTCTATTTCTACCCCGAGCAGCTCGCCGGCCATACCGAACGCAGCTACCGGCCGGGAGCCCGCTAGAGCACCTGCCCCGCCGCCCAGCCGCTCGCCCAGGCCCACTGGAAATTATAGCCGCCCAGCCAGCCGGTGACGTCGACGCCTTCACCGATCGCATAGAGGCCCCGCACCTTCTTCGCCTCCATGGTCTGCGACGAAAGCTCAACGGTACTGATCCCGCCCGCCGTCACCTCGGCCTTGGCGAAGCCTTCGGTTCCGATCGGCGTAAAGCGCCAGTCGGCGAGCCTCCTCCCCGCTTCCTCGAGCTTCCGGTCCGGCAGGTTGGCGAGCTCGCCCCAGAGGCCGATCCGCTTCGCCAGCGTCTCGGCGAGCCGGCCGGGGAGAAGCTCGCCCAATAATGTGTGGAAATGAGTGCGCGGCCGCGCGCGCTTGGCCTCGACCGCCCACGAAGGCTCGAGCGCCGGGAGGAAATCGATGCCGATCTGCTGGCCGTGCCGCCAATAGGAGGAGATTTGCAGGATGGCGGGGCCCGACAGCCCCCTATGCGTGAACAAGGCCGCCTCGCGGAACTGCACCTTGCCGGCCTTGGCCACGACTTCGGCGGAAACGCCGGAAAGCTCGCGGAACAGCACTTCCTCGCCGCCCAGCGTCAGCGGCACCAGCGCCGGACGGGGCTCCACCACCTTGAGGCCGAACTTGCGGGCGAGGTCGTAAGCGAAGCTGGTGGCGCCCATCTTCGGAATTGAGGGGCCACCGGTGGCGATCACCAGGGACGGCGCGCAAGCGCTCTCGTCCCCGTAGCGGGCTGTGAACTGCCCATCGGCATGGCTGACGTCGGCGATACTCTTACCGAGCGAGAGGCGGACGCTGCCCTTGGCGCATTCCTCCATCAACATGTGGACGATTTGACGCGCCGAACCGTCGCAGAAGAGCTGCCCCAGCGTCTTTTCATGCCATGCGATGCGATGGCGGTCGACCAGATCGATGAAATCCTGCGGCGTGTAGCGGCGGAGCGCGGACTTCATGAAATGCGGATTGGCCGAAAGATAGCGATCCGGGGCAGTGTGAATGTTGGTGAAGTTGCAGCGGCCGCCGCCCGAGATCAGGATCTTCTTTCCCGGCTGGTCGGCATGGTCGATCAGCAGCACCCGCCGCCCGCGCTGGCCCGCCACGGCCGCGCACATCAGCCCGGCTCCGCCCGCGCCGAGCACGATAGCGTCGAATTGGCGCGGCTTGCTCAGTGCCGTTCCTTGGTCGCGGTGAAGCGGATCGTGGGATTGCGGCCCTCGTGGTAGTTCAGCTCCCACAGATCCTTGGCCATGAACACCGGCGCTCCGTCGCGGTCGGTGGCGACCGCGCTTCGGTGCGTGCCGATGAAGGCCTTCAAATCGGCCTCGCTGTCGGAAGCGATCCAGCGCGCCGTCTCCCAAGGCGAAGGCTCGAAGCGGGCGTCCACCTTATATTCGGCTTCCAGCCGCGAGATCAGCACTTCGAGCTGGAGTTGGCCGACGACGCCGACGATCCACTGCGATCCGATCTGCGGGTGGAACACCTGGGTCACTCCTTCTTCCGCCATGTCGTCCAGCGCCTTCCTTAGCTGCTTGGTCTTGGTCGGATCGGCGAGCACCACCCGGCGAAGGATTTCCGGCGCGAAATTGGGGAGACCGGTAAATTGGATAGCCCCGTCCTCGGTCAGCGTGTCGCCGACCCTCAGCGTCCCGTGATTGGGAATGCCGATGATGTCGCCGGGGAAAGCCTCGTCCGCCAACTCGCGGTTCTGCGCGAAGAAGAGGATCGGGCTGTGGACGGCTATCGACTTGCCGGTAGAGGGCTGAAGCAGCTTCATGCCGCGTTTGAAGCGCCCGGAGCAGAGCCGCATGAAGGCGACGCGGTCGCGGTGCTGCGGGTTCATGTTGGCCTGAACCTTGAAGATGAAGCCCGACACCGCGTCATGGTCCGGATCGACCGTGCCGGAGGCGGCCGGCTGCGGCAGCGGCGACGGAGCGAACAGTCCGAGCGCGGCGATCAGCTC
>DATMJS010000126.1:0-6514 GCA_035553755.1 Allosphingosinicella sp. | reverse complement strand
ATCAGATGCCGGCGGCCGTGCAGATCGTGGATCAGGCGATCGTTCGGCAGGCCGCTTTCACGGCGCAGCGTGTAGAGGCACTTGAAGAGAGCATGCCGGTGCCCGATGACGCCTTCCGCGTCGATCACCGCCATCACCTGTTCATGCGCCCTCGCCAGAACGCGGCCCCGATCGGCATCCTCGACGGTCGGGATGCGATCGGCCTCGGCGAAGCGGCGGATGATAGCAGCGAGATCGGCGCGTGCCGCGGTCCGCAATGCCGTGGCGATGTCGTCGCCATAGGCATCGCGCGGCCGGGCGCGCACACCCGGCCGGTCGCTCGTATACATCAGCCGTCGCGAGGCATCGGGTGGCAGAAGGCCGGGCTCCGCCGCCTCGGCGAGGCGGAGCAGGTTGAGCACCTTGCTCATTCGATGCAGCCGGTGATTGGGATGCAGGCCGCTCTCCTCCATCCATGCGTCGAAGCCGTCGATCAAGGCAGCGCTCACGTCAGAGAGCCGTGCGACGTGCATTCCGGCGGAATCGAGATAGCGCCAGAACGTCTTGAGCGCATTGGCATAGGCATAGGCCGTCGAGATCGAGCCGGCCGGACCGCCGACCTGGCAGGCGCGCCAGAGCGCGCCGGCAAACGTCCGGGCCAGTGCCTTGCGGCCAGCGAGCATCGTCAGGTCGATCGCCCTGCTGCGGTCTGCCAGCGTGACAGTGAAGCGGAGCGACGCGATCGCAGCGGCGGCCTCGCGCTCGGGATCGGGCAGCGCCTCGGGAAAGAGGGCACGGCGGCCCGGCCGTCGTGCTGGAGCAGTCGTCGCGGCCATCATGCTGCATCACCAGCCGTATCGTCCGCCCAGCGGTCCACGGCCGCCTCGACCAGCTCCTGCGCCTCATTGAGACTGTCGAGATAGATGTAGGTGCTGGTGATGCTTGCGTGCCCCAGGAGGTGCTGGAGCTTCTGCAAGGGGTCGCCGAGCATCCGGCGATAGGCCGCGCCGTGCCGGTCGTGCGGATCGAACACGGTTCCGATCTGCTCGCGGATCAGCATGGAGAGCATGTTGACGGCGAAGGTGTGCCGCAGAGTGTGCGGCGTCACCTCGACCTCGATACCGAAGCGGCGGCAGCGGACGCAGGCGCGCCGAAAAGCGGCTTCCCAGGTTGCGGAGGGCACAGGCCGGCCGGCTTCCGTCAGCCAGAGCAAGCCGTGCTGCGCTCGGCCAGGCGCGCCGATCAGCACGCGGCGGCGCTCACCCGGCGTCAGGCGGTCGAGCCGGACCTTCTTGCCCGCCGGATCTCTTGCCTTCCCATCCTCCGGTACCAACCACAGCGGATCGGACACCTGGGGTTCGGACCGGGCAGTGGAGATCGCGCGCTCAAGATCGACATAGTCGGCCATGAGCGCCAGCACCCGGCGGGGAACGCGGATGCGCCGCGGCCGCCCGCCCTTGGCGATCGGACCAGGAAGGTCGAAGGGAATCGAGCGTGATGCGGGCTCCGGAAGCTCGGCCAGAAGCAGGCTGCCGGCTTCGGTCAGCCGCAGGCCGGTCGTGACCAGAAGCTCGGCAAACAGCGCATTGCGCTCGCCGTTGCGGCCGCGCCACGTCCGATCTTCGGAGCCGTCGGGAAGCCGGCCCCGCAGCCCCACCTCGCGGAACAGCAGGTAGCGGCCGAGATCGATATAGCGGGTGTCGTGGCGGCGCGCGGCGCGCTCGCGGGCGCGGTTGGCCGCCACGGCGAGCACGGCGCGGCTGCCGGCGGTCCGACGAAGGGTGACGCCATAGCTGAAAGGCGAGGCAGAGATGATCCCTTCCTCGACGGCCCAGCGATAGAGCTTGTCGAGCGCGGCGATGCTTCGGTTCCAGCTCGCCGCTGAAATGCGGAACGCCGCGTCCGACAGGCGACGTGCCCGGTGAAAGGCCAGGACATCATGGCGGTCGGCCTGCCAGACCGTCTTGCCACCGCGTCGCTCGCTGAGAAAGCGCGCCCAGACGAGAATGTCGCGGGCATAGGAACGCCACGTGTTCGGCGACCGCGCGCCCATGCCCGGACAGGCGCGGAAGAACCGGTTGAGATTGAGATCGTAGCTGCCGTCATCCATCAGGATGAACGGCATGCCGTCGATCAGCCCAGCGCGCTCGACCACGTCGAGCGCGCCGGGTGCGAGGCTCACTGCAAGGTCATCAAGGAAAAGCGGACGCGAAATAGCGTCAAGATTGGTAAAATACAAATGCACGCACGATACCTAAGCGGAGCGCCTTCGGCGCAAGTTATTGTCTTATGTGCGAGGGGTTCCCCTCGCGCTCTCCCGCTCGCCGCGTGGCAGGGGTGCAGGACTAAGCCTGCACCCCATGAACAAGCTTGTGGAGCCGCCGCCGCGTAAAGCGTTGTCCTCGCTTCGCTGCGGGAACGCTTGACCCGGACGTCTGACGAGCTTCACCGGAACCGTCGGTGAGGCGCTTCCATGCCTGATTCTGAGACAGGATTACAGAGTCAGGATAAGGCCCGATTGGACGTCAGGCCATATTGCAGGTTGATGGCGGCGAGCGGCGCCGGGAGTTGGCGCAGATAGGCGGCCGGCGCGCCGACCAGGCCGGCCAGTTGGCCGAAGCTCCAATGGGTCGGGGCGATAGGCGTATCCGTGCCGGGAAGGATCAACGCCAGGCGTTCCGGGTCGCGGCGGTTCGCCTCCACATGGATGAGTGCGCTTTCCACGACACGCGTCCGGCTGCGGTCGGCCCGGTCGCGAACGGAATGCGCCAGCTCGGACAAGGATAGATAGCGCTCATCCGCTGGCCGGGAGAACCATTCGGACGAGACGCGGCCGATCTGCTCGCCACGGCTGACATCGACCTTGTAACCGCCACGCGCATCGCTGCGCGCATCGAGAACCTGTATGTTCATGGGACCAATCTCCACGACGGGCGCCGGAAGCTCTCTCCCAGCTCTCAACCCGTCACGGAAAACCGGTCCGCACTCTCACTCTAAAGGGGGCGTTGCGGGGTCTCCCCGCAGAAGGGGTCGGCCGAGACAAAGGCTCGGCCGCAGGGGAAGCTTTCCCCTCAAGGTCATTTCTGAAAGCCTCGACGGCCCACAACTAGGACATCGGCCGCGCGATCAGCTCCCGCAGGGGCCGCGAGCACCCCGTTGAATCCCCAGGATGGGTTCGATATAAAGTTCCTGTTTTGTTCCTGCGTTGATTGAGAGAAGCACAGCCGGTCGAGATGTCCCCCACACTGGTCTGGCCGGCTGGGCGGCTGAGCTTCGCATCCCACGGGTCGAAAGAATGGTTAGGAAACTCTGTGGTAGAGAGGAAACGGTGGCGCTTTTGGCCTGATTCCGATAGCGTTGGCGAAGCAAGCGAGAGCCAAAAGCATCTGAGCAGGCAACAGTATAGCGAGGCCCAACCAAAGAAAGGAGGCGAGCATGTCGACTAAGCAAATTCTCGCACTCCTGAACTCGCATATCGACGGGGATGAGGACCAGCTCCTGTCGATCGCCTTGCAGATCGCCGCTCAGGAAGCTCGCCAGGGCCGTGCGGATGACGCTGAGAAGCTGAAACGGCTTGTCCAGAAGGCACGTGATCAGCGAGGAACCGGCAAACCTGCCGGCGGACAGACCCCGATCCCGCTCGCCCGGCCGCGCGGCGAATTGCAGGGCCTCGTCGAGAGCGCCTATCCCAAGGTTGCGCTCTCGAGCATGGTGCTCTCCGATGAAATTGCCAAGCGGCTGGGCCGCGTCGTCCGCCAGCAGCAGGAGCGTGCGACCCTGCGTGAGCACGGACAGACCCCAGCCACTCACATGCTCCTCGTTGGGCCGCCCGGAACGGGCAAGACAATGACGGCCTCGGCCTTGGCCAGCGAACTGCGGCTTCCACTGTTCACGGTCCGGCTCGAATCGCTGTTCAGCCGGTTCTTCGGCGAGACCGCCGGCAAGCTGCGCCTGCTGTTCGACCAGATTGCGCAGACGCGCGGCGTCTATCTGCTTGATGAGTTCGACGCGATCGGCTCTCGCCGAGGCGACCCGAACGATGTCGGCGAAATACGACGGGTTCTGAATTCGGTGCTGGCCTTCATGGAGGAGCCGAATTCAACCGACAGTCTCGTGCTGGCCGCGACCAATCATGTCGAGATCCTGGACGAAGCTCTGGCGCGTCGTTTCGACGAAGTGGTCGAATATACATTGCCGGACGCGGCGTCTGCGCGGGCCATTCTTGAACGTCGGCTTGGCAAGTTCAAGTTCGCGTCGAAGGTATGGCCCGGCATTGAAAGCGTGCTCGAAGGGCTGAGCCAGGGCGAATTGGTCCGCGCGGCCGATGCCGTCGTCAAGGACGCCATTCTGGAAGGCGCCTCGAAGGTATCGCCCGATGCCTTGCGCGACGCGCTCGAAAATCGACAGACTTTGAAGGGCAAGTTCCGTCGCCAACCCGGCCGTTAGGCAGGCTCCGCCGAACGGATCGAACGGAACGCGAATGAAAAAGTAGGAGCCTATGGCGGAGCCCGATAATTTCGACACGAGAGACCGCGCGCATATCTCGATCGACGTCTTTCGTGAGACCGCAGCCTATACCTTTCCCTCACGCAATCAGGAACGCAAACCCCTTCGCGGAGACTATGCGGCGCACGCGACGCAGCTCCTCGACCAGCTCGCAGCAGCGCTGGGGACGGTTCCGGCTGCCGCTGCCGACCCGCGCCTGTCCGTACAGGGGCTGAAATCCGGTACTGTCGTGGAGGTCACGACGCTGCCGCCGGCGGAAGGCTCGCGGACCAAGGCCGTGAAGGTGCCCGCGGCGCTGGAATTTCCCACACAGGACGTTGTGGTCCTGCGATCGGAGCGCAACGAGGACCGCACCGAAAGCGCATTGGTGTTCGTGCCGGACGATGCACGCGCCTTCCTGCGCAATCGCATCACTGACTATGGCCGCGATCCGGGCAATCAGAGACGCCCCGATGTCGAGCGGTTCGAGGTGATCGAGGAAGTCAGGGCGGTGGACGCCGTATCACTTTTCACCGGCGACGTGGATCTGGCTGCACCGGACATTCTCTGGTGGGAGCTGTGGGTTCGCCAGCCCGTCGCGCTGGCGGATCGCCTGGTCGTGGCGGCCCGCAACGCGAACATCGATGTGCACGGCGATCGCCTGATCTTTCCCGATACGACGGTTGTCTTCCTTCACGCGGCCGCTGCGGCAGTGGCAGCGTTCGCGGTGCGCGTGCCAGGCGCCATTACCGAAATTCGCCGCGCCACAGGAACCATCGAGCCTTTCCTCGACCGTGGGGAGACCGGTCTTGGACAGCATGAATGGGTGGAGGAGCTGGCGCAGCGCGTGAGCCCGCCGTCTTCTGACGCTCCCGTGGTCTGTACACTCGACACGGGTGTCATGGCGGCTCATCCGTTGATTGCGCCCGGCCTGCGCGGCGCTTGGGCTTACGATCCTGCCTGGGGTGCGGACGATCACGAGCCGCACGGCGGTCACGGCACACCGCTTGCGGGGCTCGTCCTTTACGGCGACCTCGAACCGTTGATGAACGATGCGCGCCCTGTCGAGCTCACCCATGGCGCCGAATCCATGAAGCTGCTGCCGCCCGGCGGATTTCCGCCAACAAAGCCGCCCAGCTACGGTGTGGTGACCCAAGGTGCCGTCAGTTCGGTCGAGATCGAGCGCCCGGATGTGGTACGGAGCTTTTGCATCGCCACGTCCGCCACCGATTTCCCTCCAAGCCGGCCATCGACTTGGAGCAGTGCGATCGACCAGATCGCGGCGGGGGCCATGCCAGGCGAGGCTGATGACGCCGTCCCGGCCGCGGAACGGCCGAAGAGGCTGATCGTCGTCGCCACCGGGAACGTCTCTGGTGGCGTGGCGGTGGACGTCCTTCCTTCGCAGCCTTTGGAAGACCCGTCACAGAGCTGGAACGCGCTGACCATCGGCGGCTTCACGCGCAAGGAGCAGCCGCCGGCGCCGCCGCCGGTGTTGCAGGCCGCCGTTCCGGCCAATCACCGCAGCCCGTTCAGTCGTGGCTCACAGTCGCTGCCCGACGACCTGACGCCGATCAAGCCGGAAGTCTTGTTCGAGGCCGGCAATATGATGTCGGACGCGACAGGCTTCTGCGGCTGGGACCCGGCCGTCTCTCTCCTGTCGGCCGGCTCCGATGTGACGGCTGAACCGCTTGTCCCGTTCTGGGCGACGAGCGCTGCCGCCGGCATGGCCGGAAACTTCATCGGCCGCCTGCAAGCGGCTCGGCCGGACCTGTGGGCGGAGACGCACCGCGCACTGACCGTGGATTCGGCCCGATGGCCCGAACCGATCCGGAGAAAGTTCATCGGCACCGGAGCCCACTGGAAGACCGGGAAAGCGGCAACCAAGGGCAAGAAGCAGGAGATGCTTCGCGAGTTCGGATACGGCGTGCCGGACATCGAGCGAGCGATCCTGTCGGCGCGCAACGACGCGACGCTCGTTGCTCAGGCCGAGATTCAGCCCTTCGCGATCGGTGCGGACGGCCGGACGGGCGTGTTCAACGAGATGCATTTC
>DATMJS010000125.1:0-8722 GCA_035553755.1 Allosphingosinicella sp. | reverse complement strand
AACAAGTTTGCTACGAGAAAGGGCGGTCCGGAACTTCCGGGCCGCCTTTTTCTTGTTTAGTCGCATTCAGCGGGAAGGAGCCGACGCATGAAGAAGGGCTATGTCGACAATATCGAGAAGGCGACGGTCGCGAACGATTTGTTCCGCCGCGTCCTCTACACCGGCAACTACCTGCAGCTGGTGCTGATGACGCTCCAGCCCGGCGAGGAGATCGGCGAGGAGACCCACGACGACCGCGACCAGTTCTTCCGCATCGAGGAAGGCAATGGCGAGATCCACATCGACGGCGTCAGGAACCGGGTCGAGGACGATTTCGCGGTGATCGTTCCCGCGGGCGCGCTCCACAATGTCGTCAACACGGGGGACCGGCCACTCCGGCTCTACACCATCTACGGGCCGCCCGAGCATGTCGACGGCACCGTCCACCGCACCAAAGGTGAAGCCGACGCCGCCCACGAGCATTTCGACGGGCGCACGACCGAATAATCGGCGGACGCCGACTGTCGGCGCTCGTGCAACCGATCTGGATGACTAGGTGAAACAATTCCTTATGTCGCAAGTACCACTTGCGGACGCATCCCCGCTTCCCCTATATGCGCGCGTCCCGCGGACGGCTTTGCCCTGCGGAAAGCCGACAGGCATTAGCGCGTGAGGGGCGGTAGAGCGCCCCTTGTCGCGCCTTTTTGCTTGCAATGGCTTTTCACGGCTTCGCACCCGTAGGACGCCGTCCAGGGCATGGGGCCCGGACGGTATCATTACTCTGGCCCGGCCCGCGCGCCTCCAATCCCGCGGTGCGGACCGGTTGTGAAAGACATCTTACCTATGGCCACTTCGGCAAATCCGACCCGCGACGATTTCGCGGCTCTCCTCAACGAATCCCTGGGCGGCGAAAGCGAAGGCTTTGAAGGCCGCGTCGTCAAAGGCACCGTCACCGCCATCGAAAACGACATGGCCGTGATCGACGTCGGCCTCAAATCGGAGGGCCGAGTGGCGCTGCGCGAATTCGCGCCCGCGCCCGGCCAGAAGGCCGAACTCAATGTCGGCGACGAGGTCGAGGTCTATGTCGACCGGGTCGAGAACCACCAGGGCGAGGCGATGCTCAGCCGCGACCGTGCCCGCCGCGAGGCCGCTTGGGACAAGTTGGAGACCGAATACGCCGCCGGCAACCGCGTCGATGGTGTGATCTTCGGCCGGGTGAAGGGCGGCTTCACCGTCGATTTGAACGGCGCCGTCGCCTTCCTCCCCGGCAGCCAGGTCGATATCCGCCCGGTCCGCGACGTCGGGCCGTTGATGGACGTGCCCCAGCCCTTCCAGATTTTGAAGATGGACCGCCGCCGCGGCAATATCGTCGTGTCGCGCCGCGCCATCCTCGAGGAAACCCGCGCCGAGCAGCGTTCGGGCCTCATCCAGTCGCTGGCCGAGGGCCAGATCGTCGAGGGCGTGGTCAAGAACATCACCGATTACGGCGCTTTCGTGGATTTGGGCGGCATCGACGGCCTGCTCCACGTCACCGACATCAGCTACAAGCGCGTCA
This sequence comes from Allosphingosinicella sp., assembly GCA_035553755.1. Taxonomy (GTDB): domain Bacteria; phylum Pseudomonadota; class Alphaproteobacteria; order Sphingomonadales; family Sphingomonadaceae; genus Allosphingosinicella. The sequence continues at coordinate 7,188 of DATMJS010000125.1, read as the reverse complement.
ATCATCCCTCCGAAGTCATCAATATTGGCGACACGGTGAAGGTGCAGATCATCCGCATCAACCGCGAGACTCAGCGCATCAGCCTTGGCATGAAGCAGCTCGAATCGGATCCGTGGGAAGGCGCGGCCGCGAAGTATCCGATCGGCGGCGTGTTCACCGGCCGGGTCACCAACATCACCGAATATGGCGCCTTCGTGGAGCTGGAGCCGGGGATCGAGGGCCTCGTCCACGTCTCCGAAATGAGCTGGACCAAGAAGAACGTCCACCCGGGCAAGATCGTCTCGACCAGTCAGGAGGTCGAAGTCTCGATCCTCGAGGTGGACGAGGAGAAGCGCCGTATATCGCTCGGCCTCAAGCAGGCCCAGGCCAATCCCTGGGCCGCGTTCGCGGAGAAGCATCCGGTCGGCTCGACCGTTGAGGGCGAGGTCAAGAACGCGACCGAATTCGGCCTGTTCATCGGGCTCGAAGGCGACGTCGACGGCATGGTCCACATGTCCGACATCGCCTGGGGGGTTTCGGGCGAGGAAGCGTTGAACCTCCACCACAAGGGCGAGGTCGTGAAGGCGCAGGTACTCGACGTCGATGTCGAGAAGGAGCGCATTTCGCTCGGCATCAAACAGCTCGAGCGCGGCGGAGTCGCGGCGGGCGGCGGCGCTTCGGCGGGCGGCGCGGGAGGCGTCAAGAAGAACGACGTCGTCACCGTGACCGTGCTCGACGTCAAGGACGGCGGGCTCGACGTGCAGGTGGGCGACGATGGGCCGACCGGCTTCATCAAGCGTACCGACCTCGGCCGCGACCGCGACGAGCAGCGTCCGGAGCGCTTCCAGGTTGGCCAGAAGTTCGATGCGATGGTGGTCGGCTTCGATCGCTCGAAAAAGCCTAATTTCTCCGTGAAGGCGATGCAGATCGCCGAGGAGAAGCAGGCGGTCGCGCAATATGGTTCATCCGATTCGGGCGCCTCGCTAGGGGACATCCTGGGCGAAGCTCTGAAGCAGAAAAACAGCTAATCCCAAGCGATGGGCGGGTGCGAAAACGGCATCCGCCCACAAGCTTGACGCGTGTTAATGTTTTTCCGCAGGTAAATCCTTGCTTTTCCGCCGTTTCGGTGCAATTAATTTAGTTTAATCGCTGCGTGGGGCGGCAATCTCGCCCGGTATATACCGGGCCTGTAGCTCAATTTGGGGGTTCTTGCCTTGATCAGATCCGAGCTCGTCCAGAAGCTGGCCGAAGACCATCCCGACCTCACCGTCCGGGAAATCGAGCGTGTGGTCGGCGCTTTTTTCGATGCCATCATCGATCAACTCCAGCGGAACGGCCGCGTAGAGCTGCGCGGCTTCGGCGCTTTCTCGACCCGCGGACGCGATGCCCGCAAGGGCCGCAACCCGCGTACCGGCGAAGCGGTGGACGTCGACGCCAAGCGCGTTCCTTATTTCAAGCCCGGCAAGGAAATGCGCGAGCGCCTGAACGTCTGACGCATCTTGCGGCAGTCCTGCAGTCGCCGAAATCGATAAAAGCTGTCGCGGTTCGTTCCAAATCCTAAGCTCTTGCGCCCGCGCTGCAAACGGGGGCAGATCGCAATCCATGCGGACGTGGCGAAACCGGTAGACGCTGCAGACTTAAAATCTGCTTCCCTTCGGGGAGTGCGGGTTCGAGTCCCGCCGTCCGCACCAGTGTCAATTTCCCGACCAATGGCGCTCCCCCACCGCCCGCGTTATCGGTTGCCCATGGCGATTCGAACGGCTTTGCTGGGTGGGATGCTGGCAGGGGCGTTGCTCGTCGGCGGCTGCGAGGAACGGCATAGCGGCCCGGTCAGGATCAGCGCGATCGGCGGCGAACCGAAGCTCGCCAACCCCAATCTGACGCCCCTCGACCCGCCCTCGGCGGCTATGATCCTCGCCACGGCGCAAGGGCTGGTCCGCTTCGATGCGGCCGGCCAGATCGAGCCCGCGCTGGCGCAAAGCTGGATCGTGTCGGACGACGGCCTGCGCTATACCTTCCGCCTGCGCCGCACCAACTGGAACGGCGACGGCAAGGTCACCGCCGAGCAGGTGGTGGCGAGGCTTAAAGCCATATTGAGTCCGGCCAGCCGCAATCCGCTGAAGCCCCTCCTCCTAGGCTCGATCCAGGAGATAGTGGCGATGACCGATGAGGTACTGGAGATCAGCCTCGTCGCTCCACGCCCCAACTTCCTCCAGCTCCTCGCTCAGCCTGAGATGGGGATCATCCACGCCAACAGCGGCGCCGGGCCTTATCATCCTGTGCCGAGTGACGGGGGCGTGGTGTCGCTGCATTTGCCGGATGAGGAAGAAGTAGCGGACGAAGCGGAGGCGGAGGCGGAGGCGGACGAGGACAGGCACGACACGGCTGTCCAGCTGCGCGGCGAGCGCACGGCGCTGGCGGTCGCGCGCTTCGTCAGGGAAGGCGCCGATCTCGTGCTGGGCGGGACCGCGGGCGACCTCCCGATCGCGCGCGCCGCCGAGCTTCCCGGCGGCGCTCTCCAGTTCGATCCCGTAGCGGGGCTGTTCGGCCTGAGCTTCGGCTCGCGCGAAGGACCGTTGGGCGAAGCCTCGGTCCGCCGCGCGCTCGACATGGCGGTCGACCGGGCGGCCCTGGTGTCGGCGCTCGGCGTTCCCGACCTGCAACCCCGCGAAACCCTGCTTCCCCCCGGCATTGCCGAGCTGCCGCAGCCGGCGGCGCCCGGCTGGACCGCCGAACCGCTGCCGATGCGGCGGACGCGTGCGGCGCAGGCGATAGCGGCCGCCACCGGCGGCGAGCCGCTCAATATCCGGGTAGCGATGCCGGACGGACCCGGCTACCGGCTGGTCTTCGCCCATCTCAGGCGGGATTGGCGCGCCATAGGAGTGGATGCGGAGCGGGTGCCGCCAGGCACCCCACGCGCGGACCTCCGGCTGATCGACGCCGTGGCGCCGGTCGATCTCGCCAGCTGGTATCTGAGACAATTCTCCTGCGCGGCGAGCGCCATATGCGATGCTTCGGCCGACGAGATAATGGCCGCCGCGCGGATCGCCCCCACGCCTCAGAACCGGCAGGCGCTGCTCGCCAGTGCCGATCGCGTCCTGACGGACCTTACCCCCTTCATCGCGTTGGCGGCGCCGGTACGCTGGTCGCTGGTATCGCCGCGCCTCACCGGCTTCAGGCCGAACCGGTTCGGCCACCATAATATCAGCGAGCTTATTGCCCAGGAGCGGTAAGCTTCCCAGCTCCAGCCGAGGAAACGCCCAGATGCCGACGCCGCAGGAACAGTTCGAGCAGTTCGCCAACCGGTTGCCTATCGGCCGCGACCCGGCTTCCGTGCGGCGCCGGCTGGAAGCCATGGAAATGGTGCTGGAACGGGCGCTGGTGGTGCCCGGCACCCGCTACCGGATCGGCCTTGATGCCATTGTCGGCCTGGTGCCGGTCGTCGGCGACCTGATCACCGCGTCGATGGGCGCCTGGCTGGTTTGGGAAGCACGCAACCTCGGAATGTCTAAATTCCAGCTCTTCCGAATGGGGGGAAATGTGGCTCTGGATACGGCTGTGGGCGCCATTCCCTTCGTCGGCGACGCCTTCGACTTCCTGTTCCGGTCGAACAGCAAGAATTTGCGCATCCTGAAGCGCTACCTCGACAAGCACCATCCCGAGACGATGATTGTCGAGGGGGAAGTGATCGGGCGCTAGCCTGCGGCGAAGACCGGCTTTCCGACGTCCCCCTGGCCTACCGTGCGGCCGGCCATGTCCAGCATTCGGTCGAGCGACTTCCTGGCGCCGAGCCGGACATCCTCAGGCAACTCCACGCGCGGTTCGAGATCGCGCAGCGCCACGTAAAGCTTCTCCATCGTGTTGAGCGCCATATAGGGGCACATGTTGCAGTTGCAGTTGCCGTCCGCGCCTGGCGCGCCGATGAACTGCTTGTGCGGCGCCTTCAATTCCATCTGGTGGATGATGCGCGGCTCGGTCGCCACGATCAAAGTCTCATGGGGCGAGCGCAGCGCATAATCGAGGATCGAGGAGGTCGAGCCGACATGATCGGCATGATCGATGATGTGCGGCGGGCATTCCGGATGGGCGAGCACGGGAGCGCCGGGATGCTGCGCCTTCAGTTTCAGAAGCTCGGTTTCCGAGAAGGCCTCATGGACGATGCAGACGCCCGGCCAGAGCAGCATGTCGCGGCCGGTCTTGCGGGCGAGATAGCCGCCGAGATGCTTGTCGGGCCCGAAGATGATCTTCTGGTCCATCGGAATCTGGCTGAGAATGGTTTCGGCGGACGAACTGGTGACGATGATGTCGGAGAGGGCTTTCACCTCGGCCGAGCAGTTGATGTAGGTGAGCGCGATATGGTCCGGATGCCTGGCGCGGAACGCCGCGAACTGGTCGGGCGGGCATGAATCCTCAAGGCTGCAGCCGGCATCCATGTCGGGCAGCACGACGATCTTCTCGGGCGAAAGGATCTTTGCGGTTTCGGCCATGAAGCGGACGCCGCAAAAGGCGATCACCTCGGCATCGGTCGCCTCCGCCTTGCGGCTGAGGTCGAGGCTGTCGCCGACGAAATCGGCAATGTCCTGCAGCGCCGGCTCCTGATAATAATGGGCGAGGATGACTGCGTTGCGCGTCCGGCGCAGCCGGTCGATCTCGGCGCGGAGGTCGAGCCCCCGAAGGCTGATATTCGGTGCGTTCATGCTCTTCCCACCCGTTACTGCGCCTGGCGTTTCGCCTGCTGTTCCTTCAACACGTCTTCCATCCGCCGCGACCTGTCGAGATAGGAGGGATCCTGCGCCCCCTCCTCGCCTTGAAAACGGACCTCGACATTCGCGTCCACGCCCGCGGCCCGCAGCGGCATCGCGAAGCTCCGCGCAACAGCCCGCTTCGCCGCGTCCCGCGCCAGCCGCATCGGCAGCGGCTCCCGCGCCTGGCGGATCAGCTCCTGCTGGCCACGCTGCCGGTTGACTTCATCGAGCCTGTTCTCGGCATTGGTAAGCGCCGACAACACCCCCCCGCCGCCATATTCCTGCAGACCGTCTAAATTGATCTCAGGCCCCGAAATTTCAAGGGGCGGCAAGGAGATAGCGAGCGTCTTGCTGCGCTCGTCCCAGCGCACATCCTGCTGCCGGAGCTTGGCCAGATCGACCTCGTACCGGACCATGCCCGGCATGATCAATGTCCGGCGCGCGCTGAGCCCGAAGCGCGATTGGGTGGAGGTGATGACCGCCACGAAGCGGGCGGCGAAAGCCGTCAGCCGGGCCTGCTCCTGCATCGACTGGAGGCTTGCCGCGGCGATCGTCTCCGGATCGGGACCGCGGCCGAAGAGATTGCCGACCCGAACCGAGCCCATCATGACGGCGCCGAGCACGATCCCGATTGCGAGCATCAGAACGACAAGTGCGGATTTCCTCATGCGGCCATGCTCCATTCCTCCTCCTGCCGGACCACCAACCCCCGGGCCTCCAGATCGATCAAATGGGCGAGCACGGAGCGTCCGGCGGCGGGATGGAGGCGCGGGTCGATGCCCTTGTACATCTGCGCCACCATGGCCGGAATGCTCCCCTCGCCGCGCTTCACATGGCGGAGGATCTGCCCCTCGCGCTGCTTGCGGTGGCCGATGAGACCGCGCACCAGCCGCCGCGGCGCCTCCACCGCCGGACCGTGCGCGGGATAATAGATAAGGTCGCCGCGGGCGAGCAGCTTCTCCAGGCTCTGCATATAGGCGGCCATGTCCCCGTCGGGGGGCGAGACCACGGTGGTCGACCAGCCCATCACATGATCGCCCGTGAAGAGCGCCTGCTCCTCCGCCAAGGCTAGGCAGAGATGGTTGGAGGTGTGCCCGGGAGTGGCGACCGCCCGGAGGGTCCAGCCTTCCCCCGTGAGGCTGTCGTCGTCGCCAAGCACTCGATCGGGCCGGTAGTCGGGATCGAAGGCGGCGTCGGCACGGGGGCCGTCATCTTCCAGCGACAGTGGAGCGCAGCCGATTATCGGTGCGCCCGTGGCCTCCTGGAGCGGGCGGCTGGCGGGGCTGTGGTCGCGGTGGGTGTGGGTGCAGATTATGGCCGCGATCCGCTCGCCTTCGGTCGCGGCGAGCAGCGCCTCGACATGTTCGGGAAGATCGGGACCGGGGTCGATCACGGCGACCTCACCCCTGCCCACCAGATACGTCTGCGTTCCGGTAAAGGTGAAGGGCGAAGGATTGGGGGCGAGCAGCCGCCGCACCAGCGGGCTTGCCTTCTCGACCATGCCGGTGGGCCACTCCTCCATTAGGGGCATGTGGCACCGCGGCCCTCAAAAACCAAGCGGGGACGCGGTTTCCCGCGCCCCCGCCTCGTATAAAGCCTGCCGCTTAGTTGCCGGCCCGCAGGCGCTCGATCGCCTTCTGCAGCGCGGCTTCGACCCTGGAGCGGTGCTCGGCGCTCAATTTGTCGTTCTGGGCCAGTTTGGTGCGGAGTTCCTCGAGCCGCTTCACCCGATCTTCGGCGCTGACGCCGTCCTTGCCGCAGAGGATGATGTGCGTCCGCTCCTTGCCGGTACCCTCGTTGACTTCAGTTTTGTCGCCGTCACAGTCTCTAAGAGCGATCTCAGGCCCTCCGTCCAGCCGGTGGATCCGGAACGATTTGCCCTCGCCTTCCTTACCGGCCTTATGGTCGCCGCCGACGCGCTCGAGAATGACGATCTTTTCAACCTTCTTGTCTTCCTTCTTCTCGCTTTCCTGGGCGAAAACCGGGATCGCGACCAATGCGGCGACGGCAGCGCAAGCACCGAAGAACCTCATGTTCATTTTTTCTCTCCTGTCGTTCCTGATGAATGAATTGCGTAAGGCGCCCTCAAGCTGCTGAGGCGGATTTCACGGGCGAGGAGCTTCTCGATCTTCTCCTTCAACTCCGGAGTCATTTCCCTGGCGGTGCGAACATGCGTGCGCACCACCCGGAATTCGCGGCCGGGGGCGGGCGTCTCCAGGACCACGAACTGGACGGGCTTTTCGGCGCTCAGGGCCTCCGGCGCAGGCGATGCAGCGGGAGTACGCAGCTCGACCACCTCGATTCGATGCGCCGCCGGAGCGGCCGCCGGCACAGCCGCAGGCGGAACGGCGGCGGCTGTGCCGCGATTACCGCGCCGCGCCGCGGGAGCCTTGGCTGCGGCCTTGACCGCCTTGGGCCTGGGCGCGGGATCGCTCTCGCCTCGGCTGACGGGTGCGGCCGGGGC
>DATMJS010000124.1:0-3202 GCA_035553755.1 Allosphingosinicella sp. | reverse complement strand
GTCGGACCAGCTCGCCACCCGTATCCTTTCCGAACAGTCGCGCATCAGCTCGGAAAACCTCCGCATGGGCAAGATCAGCCAGCAGGATTTCCGCAACCTCGCCCGCGCCGCGGCGGAGCTGGAGAATCTGCCGCTCTATATTGATGACACGCCGGGCCTCACCATCGCGGCGCTCCGTACACGCGCGCGGCGGCTGAAGCGGCAGAAGGGGATCGGCCTCATCGTCGTCGATTATCTCCAGCTGCTCCAAGGCACCGGCAAATCCACCAACGACAATCGGGTCCAAGAAATATCGGAGATTTCGCGGGGGCTGAAGACACTCGCCAAGGAGCTGAACGTGCCGGTCATGGCGTTGTCGCAGCTCAGCCGTGCGGTCGAGCAGCGCGAAAACAAGCGGCCGCAGCTTGCCGACCTCCGCGAATCCGGCTCGATCGAGCAGGACGCCGACATAGTCATGTTCATCTATCGCGAGGAATATTATCTCGCCTTCCAGAAGCCGAAGGAGACCACCGACGGCGACGATGCCAAGGATGTCGCCGCCTTCCAGCAATGGCAGCAGGACATGGCGAAGCTCTACGGTCTTGCCGAGCTGATCATCGCCAAGCAGCGCCACGGCGCGACGGGCACGCTCAACCTCAAGTTCGATGCCCAATACACCCAATTCTCCGACTACATTCCGGACACCTACTTGCCCGAGATGCGCGGCTAGCCGCCCCGCAGGCCCATAGACCTCTTCGAAAAAGCTGATCTATACCGGCTTCATAAAGGCCGGTTGAGCGGAGATGGCACATGTGGAGCTGGGCGCTGCTTTTGGGGATGGTGGCGCCAGACGCGGACGCGGCGGCAGCGCAGAGCCCGATCGCGACGGCGGTTCAATATGAGGTGGGGTTCGACAATGCGGTGCATCATGAAGCGCAAGTCACCGTCACCTATCGGGATATCGGCAACGCCCCGTTGAGGCTGCAGATGTCGCGTTCCTCGCCGGGGCGCTACGCGATCCACGAATTCGCGAAGAACGTTTATTCGGTATCGGCGAGGGATGGGGCAGGCCGGCCGCTCGCGGTCACCCGCACCGACCCCTATGGCTGGACCGTCGCGGGGCACGACGGAACGGTGAGCTTCAGCTACACGCTCTTTGCCGACCGCGCGGACGGGACCTATTCGCAGATCGACGCGACCCACGCGCATCTCAACATGCCCGCGAGCTTTCTGTGGGCGGCGGGCTTCGACGACCGGCCGATCCGGATAAACTTCCGCCCGTTCGATCCGCGATGGAAGGTCGCAACGCAGCTCCCGTCCGCCGGCGGGCCCTACAGCTTCTCGGCGCCCAACCTCCAATATTTCATGGACAGCCCCACCGAGCTCAGCGACCATGAAGTCAGGGAGTGGCAGGTGGCGGACAAGGAAGGGCCGCGGACGATCCGCCTCGTCGTCCACCATAGCGGCACGCCCGCCGACGTCGACATCTTCGCCGAAAAGGCCAAGAAGGTCGTCGCCGAGCAGATCAGGGTCTTCGGCGACGTGCCCGATTTCGATTTCGGCACCTATACCTTCCTTGCCGACTATCTGCCGCAGGTTGCCGGAGACGGCATGGAGCACCGCAATTCGACCTATCTCACCGGGCCGCAGTCGCTGCGAGAGGCGAATTTCGCCCAGCTCGGCACCTTGAGCCATGAATTCATCCACGCCTGGAACGTGGAGCGGCTGCGACCGGCGGAGCTCGAGCCGTTCGACTTCACCCGCGCGAACCCGACGCCGTCGCTCTGGTTCGCCGAAGGCTTCACCAGCTATTACGGGCCGCTGACGATCCGCCGCGCGGGAGAATCCTCGGTCGACGAGTATCTAAAGGGCATCAGCAGCGGGCTGAACTACGTCCTGAACCGCCCCGGCCGCCGTTACGGCTCGCCGCAGGAAATGAGCCTTCGTGCCCCGTTCGTCGACGCCGCCGAGTCGATCGATCCAGCCAACCCCAACATCTTCACTTCCTATTATACTTACGGCGCGGTGCTCGGGCTCGCGCTCGATCTCACGCTGCGGCAGCGCTTCGAGGGGCTGACGCTCGATCACTATATGCGCCATCTGTGGCGGACCTACGGCGTTTCGGAGAAGCCCTACAGGACTGACGACCTCCGCCGGGCGCTCGCCGAAGTCACCGGCGACCGGGGCTTTGCCGACCAGTTCTTCGCCAGCTCCATCGAGGGCAGCGCGCTTCCGAATTTCGAGCCGCTGCTTGCCGGCGCCGGGCTGAAGCTTCGGCTCCGGAACGCCGGCCGCGCCTATGCGGGGCCGGCGCAGCTCGAGCCGGGCGAAGGGGGCCTCGTCCTCGGCGGATATGCCGCTCCCGGCACACCGCTTTACGAGGCTGGGGTGGAGAAGGGCGACCGGATAATCAGCGTCGGCGGAGTTGCCATCGCGAGCCCAGCCGACTGGGACCGGGCGCTGGCGCCGCGGGCGCCAGGCGACGAGGTCGAGATCCGTTTCATCCAGCGCGGCCGCGAGCGGAACTCGCGGATGCGCCTCGTCGCCGATCCGACGCTGGAGGTCGTCCGCAACGAGGCGGCGGGCCTGCCGGTCAGCGCGGCCCAGCGGGCCTTCCGCAACGCCTGGCTCGGCGCCCCTAGTCTTCGATGAGGTTGGGATCCCTGAGGCCGGCAGCGATCGCGCCGCGGGCCTGCTCGCCCGTTACCGAAGTGACCGGATAGGCGCAATAATCGGCGGCGTAATAGGCGCTCGGGCGATGGTTGCCGCTGAGGCCCACTCCGCCGAACGGGGCGTTGGAGGGCGCTCCGTTGGTCGGCTTGTTCCAGTTGATGACGCCCGCGCGGACGCTCGCCCAGAAATGCTCATATTGCCTGGGGCTGCCGCCGATTAGCGAGGCGGCAAGGCCGTAGCGCGTGTTGTTCGCCTCCGCGACGGCGGCTTCAAAATCCGAGACCCGGACCAGCTGGAGGACCGGCCCGAACAACTCCTCGTCGGGGCGCTCCTCAACCTCGGTCACGTCGATGATCGCGGGGGTGAGGAAGGGGCGGTCCGCCTGCGGGCGGTCAAGTGGCAGGATCACCTTTCCGCCCTTGGCTTCAAGCCCGGCGAACGCCTTTTGCAGCTGTGCGGCGGCGTCATTGTCGATCACCGGCCCCATGAACGGAGCGGGCCTCGCGTGGGGATGGTCGACGATCAGCCGCCCGGCAAGCTTGCGGATAGC
>DATMJS010000123.1:0-17599 GCA_035553755.1 Allosphingosinicella sp. | reverse complement strand
GAGCGAGAAATCGACCCGGAGCGCGTCGAACAAAGCCAGCGGATGGGTAGCGTCGGGCGCCTGGATCCAGGTGCCGTTGGCGACCTCGTCGCCGATATGGGCGAGCTCGGGCGCAGGAAACCAGCGGGCGAGATCGGCCGCGGCGACCTCCGCGACGTCCACGCCCTCACCGAGCACATAGGCGAACGGGATTTCCTGAGCGCTTTTGCCGATCTCTATATCGATGTCGTAGTTGGACAGGAGGAAGTCCAGCTGCTCGCCTATATAGTCGGCGAACAATGCAGGGCGCGTCACCGCAACCGCATAGCGGCCAGGGATAGTGAGGCGGCCATAAGCGCGGCCCACGGTCGATTTGGCGGGGTCGCCATGATAGTCGATCCGGATCTCGGGATAGGCGAAAGCGCCCGACTGGCGCCAGGCCGCGTCCGGAACTTCGCCCGACTGGATGAAGCGCGACAAAGCGGAGCGGAGATTGCCGACGGATTCGGAGAAGAGGGACTGCAGCTGGTCGATATAGTGCGCGGACTTGTGATCGGTCATGCGCATTTCCTATTTGCCACTCTGCCGCCGAGGGCAAGCCGTAAAGCGGCGCTAGAGCGAATAGCCGCCGTCGCTGACGAGGCAGCTGCCGGTGGTGAAGGCGGCGGCATCCGAGAGGAGGAAGGCGATCTGCCCAGCGATCTCCTCGGCCCTGGCGAAGCGGCCCATCGGGGTCGCGGCGGCGCTCATCTGGCGGAAGGCGGCTTCCTCGCCCTCGGCCTCGGCAGCCTCGGGGAAGCCGGGAATGCCGTACCAGATCGGAGTTTCGACGCCGCCCGGAGCGATGCTGTTGACGCGGATACCGCTCACCGCGCCTTCTTTGGCGGCGATGCGGGCGAGGTGGATGACGGCCGCCTTGGAAGCGCCATAGGCCGCGATGCCGGGCTCCGCCTTAATCCCCGACACCGAGGCGGTGAGCACGATCGACCCGGCTCCGCTGCCTTTCATCGCGCGCATCGCCGCCTGGAGGGTCAGGAAAGCGCCGTCGAGGTTGACCGAGAGCACGCGGCGCCAGTCGGCGAAGCTCATATCCTCGATCGCCGCGCCCGCGCTGATGCCGGCGTTAATGACCGCATGGGTGATGCCGGTGAGGTCCGCGCTCGCCCAGAAAGCCTCGTCGGCGACGTCGCCGATGATCGGCTGGCGCTCGCAAGGGAGCGAGAAGCCGAAATCGCGCAGGCGGTCCTCCTCGAGATCGACCAGGATCAGTTTCTTCGCGCCGCGCGCGGCAAGCAGGGTCGCGGTGGCGGCGCCGATGCCCGAGGCGGCGCCGGTGATGAGAATATTGGCATTGGCGAAATCCGTCATGGACAGTGGCTAGCGGCGATCTCAGGCCGCGTCCACCATGCCGAGCTCTGCCAGCTTGCGGTAAAGGGTCGAGCGGCCGATGCCGAGGCGGCGCGCGACTTCGGTCATGCGGCCCTGATAATGGCCGATGGCGAGGCGGATGACGTCGGCCTCGATCTCCTCGAGGGGGCGAAGGTTGCCGTCGGGACGATAGAGCGTGATGCCGGGGCCGTGCGCGAGCGCCGGAACGCGCGGTTCGCGCGCGTGATGATCGTCGGCCCGCCGCCCGAGTTTCGCTTCGAGCGCTATGCGGGGAAAATCGAGGGAGGTCAGCGCCGGGCCGTTGCAAGCGAGCGCGGCGAGGAACAAGGCGTTTTCGAGCTGGCGTACGTTGCCGGGCCAGCCGAAACTCATCAGGAGGTCGAGCGCGTCGTCGGTGATGCCGAGCGGGCCGAGACCTGGCTGACGTGCGAAACGGGCGAGGAAGGCGCGGGCGAGCGCCGGTATGTCGGCGCGGCGGTCGCGCAGCGGCGGAAGGGATACGGTGACTGCGGCGAGACGGCAGTAGAGATCCTCGCGGAAGCGGCCGTGGGCGACCTCGTCTGCCAGCGGCCGGTTGGAAGCGGCGATGATCCGAACGTCGACCGCCTTGAAGCCCCTGCCGCCCATCCGCCAGACCTCGCCGCGCTCGACCGCGGCCAGCAGCTTTTGCTGGATGTCGAGCGGGAGCTCCTCGACATTGTCGAGGAACAAGGTAGCGCCGTCGGCGGCTTCGATCCGGCCGACATGGCGGTCGAACGCGCCGGGGAAGGCACCCTTTTCATGACCGAACAGCCAGGAATCGAGGAGGTCGGGGATCACCGCGCCGCAATCTGTCACGATCAGCGGCCTGGCGCCGCGTGGGCCGGAGGCGTGGATCGCCTGAGCTACCATTTCCTTGCCGGTCCCGCGCTCGCCCTCGATCAGCACCGGAACGCGCGAGCGGGCGGCCTTGGCGGCGACGGCGAGCGCCGCGCGAAAGGCGGGCGAGGAGCCGATAATCTCGTCGAACGCGAGCGGGAGCGAATTTTTCTCAGCGAGCGGGCGAAGCTCGCCGCCCCGCCGCCGGTCGGCGGCGGCGGCGAGCGCGCGGAGCAGCGGTCCCGCCGCCAACGGCTCGACAAGAAAGTCGCTCGCGCCGGCGCGGATCGCTCCGGCCGACAGGCTTCTTTCCCCGCATGCGAGGATGGGCAGAAGCGGGCGCTCGGCTCGAAGGCGCCCGATCAGCTCCGCGCTCTTCTCCCGCCAGTGCCCGACCAGCAAGGCGGCGGCGCCCTCCGGAACGGAGTCTGCGTCCGCGGACGCGGCCTCGACCCGCCAGCCGGCGCGCGCGGCGGCGCTCGCGGCGATCCGGTGCTGGGCAGGGTCCGTCTCGATCAGCAGCAATGTTCGCGTTGCTTCAGGCTTCATACCGCGCTCGTGGTTCGCGAAGGGAGTAGCCGCTTTTTGGTAAAGGCGCTCTTAAGGTGCCGCTCCAACATTTGGGCTTGGCAGCCGCGCAACGCTTGTTAAGGATGCCGGCAAGACCCCAGGACCCGAAGAGGATCGAAATGGCAGCCGAAGGCGAAGTCACCACCGACGTGAAGGCGCATGTCAAAAGCTATTCCGGTTTCGTCCGGATGATGAAATGGGGAACCATCGTCAGCCTGGTCGTGGCGGCGTTCGTCGTCCTGCTGATCGCCTCCTGATCGATCAGGGGCCGCGGGGGTGAAGATAGCGGTCCTCAAGGAAATGGCGGAAGGCGAGCGCAGGGTCGCCGCGACTCCCGAAACAGTCAAGAAGTTCGCAGCACTCGGCGGCGCCATGGCGGTCGAGGCGGGCGCCGGGCTAAGCGCCTCCATCTCCGATGCCGAATATGAGGCGGCGGGCGCGACCGTCGGTCCGCGCTCGGAAATCCTGCGCGATGCGGACGCTGTGCTGGCGGTGCAGGGGCCTGACCCGGCGGACCTTTCCGGCGCAAAACCGGGCATGCTGCTGGTCGCTTCGCTCAACCCGTTCGGAGAGCGGGCGCGCGTGGACGGCTATGCCGGGGTCGGCATCGAAGCCCTGGCGATGGAATTCATGCCGCGCATCACCCGCGCCCAATCGATGGACATCCTCTCCTCGCAGTCGAACCTTGCCGGCTACAAGGCGGTGCTCGACGCCGCGGCCGAATATGGCCGCGCGCTGCCGATGATGATGACCGCCGCCGGCACCATCCCCGCCGCGCGCGTGTTCGTGATGGGCGTAGGAGTAGCCGGGCTGCAGGCGATCGCGACCGCGCGGCGGCTGGGCGCGATCGTCTCGGCGACCGACGTCAGGCCCGAGACCCGCGAGCAGATCGAGAGCCTGGGCGCCAAGGCGGTGTTCGCCGAAGGGCTGGAAGCGGCGGGGACGGGCGGCTATGCGGCCGAGCTTTCCGACGAGCAGAAAACGAGGCAGGCCGAGCTCGTCTCCTCGCACATATCCAAGCAGGACATCGTCATCACCACCGCGCTGATTCCGGGCCGGCCCGCGCCGCGGCTCGTTTCGGACGCGCAGCTCGCGACGATGCGGCCAGGGAGCGTGATCGTCGACCTGGCGGTCGAGCAGGGCGGCAATGTGGAAGGCGCGGTCGCGGGCGCGGTCGTGGAAAGGCACGGCGTCCGGATCGTCGGCCACCGCAACGTGCCGAGCCGCCTCGCCGCCGACGCCTCCGCGCTTTACGCGCGCAACCTCTACAATTTCCTCTCAGCCTTCTGGGACAAGGAGGCGGGCCGCGTGGCGCTCCCCGACGACGACGAGATCGTGAAGGGCGTGAGGCTGACGCGAGGCGGGCAAGTCGTGAACGAGAGGCTGCTATCCTCCCCCAGCGGGGGAGGGGGACCGGCGAAGCCGGTGGAGGGGTGATGCTCAGCGGTCCCGTTTCCACTATCCGAAGAGCGCGAGAGCTGCGCCGGTCGATGAGCCTGCCGGAGGTTCTGCTGTGGCGGGAGCTTCGACGCCGGCCGAACGGTTTCAAATTCCGACGCCAGCATGCAGCCGGACCCTATGTGCTGGATTTCTTTTGTCATGAGGTGTCGCTTGCGGTCGAGATTGACGGGGAAGCGCATAGCCGCGGCGACCATCCGGCGCATGATGCGAACCGCGACCTTGTTCTGAACAAGCTGGGAATTCGGACGCTGCGAATTCCTGCTCGGCACGTGCTTGCCGACGTTGAAGCGGTGGTGCGGCAAATCACGGCTGAAGCCACCTCACCCCTCCACCAGCCTACGGCTGGTCCCCCTCCCCCGTGGGGGGAGGATATGGTTCGGAGCTGCTGATGGACTTCGTCTCGATCCTGTCGATCTTCGTGCTGGCCTGCTTCGTCGGCTATTATGTGGTGTGGTCGGTGACGCCCGCACTCCACACGCCGCTGATGGCGGTGACCAATGCGATTTCATCGGTGATCATCGTCGGCGCGCTGATCGCGGCGGCGGCCGCGGGGGTGCCGGGGGCGAAGTGGCTGGGCCTGATCGCGGTGGCGCTGGCGAGCGTCAACATCTTCGGGGGCTTCGCGGTCACCGAGCGGATGCTCGCCATGTACAAGAAGAAGGAGCGCTGAAGATGGCGCTTCCGGCTCCGCCCGCACCGCCGCCGCCTGTTCCGACCCCTCATGTGGGGGACGCGCTTGGCCACGTGGCGCAGCCGTCATGGGTATTGCTTGCCTATCTGATCGCCGGCATCTGCTTCATTCTCGCTCTAAGGGGCCTCTCCAGCCCCGCGAGCAGCCGGCGCGGCAACCGCTTCGGCATGGCCGGCATGGCCCTCGCGGTCGTCACCACCCTGGCAACGCACGAAATTGCGAGCCTCACCGAGATCCTGATCGCGATCGCCATCGGCGGCGGGATCGGCCTTGTCACCGCTCGGCGCATCGCGATGACGGCGATGCCGCAGCTCGTCGCCGCCTTCCACAGCCTGGTGGGCCTTGCCGCCGTGCTGGTCGGCGCGGCCGCCTATATGAACCCGACCGCCTTCGGCATCGCCGAAGTCGCCGAGGTGACAACGGATTTCGACCTCACCACAGTGCTTGTGGGGATCAACCCTGTCAGCCGGATCGAACTGGGGCTCGGAGTGGCGATCGGCGCGATCACCTTCTCGGGCTCGGTCATCGCGTTCCTGAAGCTCAACGGCAACATGTCGGGCAAGCCGATCCTGCTGCCGCTGCGGCACGTGATCAACCTTGGCGTACTGGCGCTCATCCTCGGCCTGATCGCTTATTTCACGACCGACCAGAGCGCATGGGTGTTCTGGACGATCACGGCCTTGTCCTTCCTGATAGGCTTCCTGCTGATCATCCCGATCGGCGGCGCCGACATGCCGGTCGTGGTGTCGATGCTGAACAGCTATTCGGGCTGGGCGGCGGCGGCGATGGGCTTCACGCTCGGCAACACGGCGATGATCATCACGGGCGCGCTGGTCGGCTCGTCCGGCGCCATCCTTTCCTACATCATGTGCCGGGCGATGAACCGCAGCTTCATCAGCGTCATCGCGGGCGGGTTCGGCACCGACAGCTCGGCGGCGGCGGGAGGCCCGGCGATCGACCGGCCCTACAAGCGCGGTTCGGCCGAGGACGCGGCCTTCCTGATGAAGCAGGCGGAGCAGGTGATCATCGTCCCCGGCTATGGCATGGCGGTGGCGCAGGCGCAGCATATTCTGAGGGAGATGGCGGAACTGCTCAAGGCCGAAGGCGTCAGCGTCAAATATGCAATCCACCCGGTCGCAGGCCGAATGCCGGGCCACATGAATGTGCTGCTCGCCGAGGCCAACGTCCCCTATGACGAGGTGTTCGAGCTCGAGGACATCAACTCCGAATTCGCCCGCACCGACGTCGCTTTCGTGATCGGCGCCAACGACGTCACCAATCCAGCCGCAAAAACGGACAAGTCGTCGCCAATCTATGGCATGCCGGTGCTGGATGTGGAGAAGGCGAAGACGGTGCTGTTCATAAAACGCTCGATGGGCGGCGCCGGCTATGCAGGGGTGGAGAACGAGCTGTTCTTCCGCGACAATACGATGATGCTCCTCGCCGACGCCAAGAAGATGGTGGAGGAGATCGTGAAAGCGCTCGGATAACCGTCCGCAATAGACGGTTTGTAATCCGGCGTTCAGCCGTCGCGCCCAATCATAGCCATCGTCGAGCGGGTGATTCTAGGGGTGCAGGGGTTGCGTAAGCTGGGTCTGATCGGCGGGATGAGCTGGGTCTCCACCGCCATTTATTATGAAGCCATCAACAAGGGTGTCGCCAAGCGCGTCGGGGGTCTCGCCTCCGCGCCTTTGCTGATCGAAAGCCTCGATTTCGCGACGGTGGAAAAGCTCCAGGCGGCGGGCGAATGGGACGTGCTCGCCGAATTGCTGATCGCGTCCGCGAAAAGGCTGGAGAAGGCCGGCGCCGAGGGCCTGATGCTGTGCAGCAACACCGCGCACAAGATGCACGACTGGATCGACGGGGCGATCAAGATCCCGATGATCCATATTGGGGACGTCACCGCCGCCCGCCTCACCGCCGACGGCATTGCCCGCGCGGGCCTGATCGGAACCCGCTTCACCATGTCCGAAAGCTTCTACCGCGACCGGCTGGAAGCGCACGGCATCGCCGTCTCGGTCCCCGACGCCGCGATGGCGAAGGAGATCGACCGGATCATCTTCGAGGAGCTGGCGCGGGGCCATGTCAGCCGGGTGTCGCAGCGGACGCTCAAGACCTGCATCACGATGATGGCGCAGGCTAAGAGCCAGGCGGTGATCCTCGGCTGCACCGAGCTGGTCATGCTGGTCGATCCGGGCGCGAACGTGCTTCCGGTCTACGACACCACCGCGCTTCACTCCAAGGCGGCGGTCGAGTGGATTTTGGAAGGCGAGGCGAAGCAGGAGCAAAGGGAGCTCGCCGCGGCCGCTGGCTAAGCCGCCGGACCGGACCAAATTGCATCCGGAATGGACCAATGTCCGCGACAGCTAATCGGCTGGCCGCGGACTAGATATCGTTTGCGTTCCGCGCACGGCCATTCGCTCCAAACCGGATGAAGGTCAGCGGGGCCTCTCCTCGCAGGCAAAATGCGGGCGCATAGAAGGACATAGGAGCGCAAACTCTCTCCATTCCGGAGCAGTGGCGGCCTGTATTTCCTCCGCATCGGCGACATTCATGCGTTATGGGGCGGCGGGGAAACGAACGATGGCGACGGCGCGCGAGATGACGCATGATGTCCTCCGGATGATCGAATATGGGCATGAGCCCGCCGCCTTGGTGCTGGCGGACAGCGAAGCGGGGCGGGAGCGCGGTCGCCTGATGGCCGGGCGGGCTGGATGCCGCGTCAGCGACGCGATCGGCTTCGAAGGCGCGCTCGAGCGGCTCGACCGGCAGGTGGCGGCGGACGCGGTGCTGGTGGCGATCTCCTCCGACCACGGGCCGGAGCTCGACCGACTGCTCGAGAGGCTCGCCGCGGCGGCGCAGGCGGGCAGCTACCGCAGCATTGTGGTGACCCCGCCGGAGCTGACCGACATCGTCTTCGCGAGAAGCTTTCATCCCGACGTCATCCAGCTTTGCGACCCGAGCGATCTCGAGCTTGTCGCGGCCATCGCGGCGGCGTCGGTGCGGCAACCCGCCAGGCTCAACGACATCGGCAAGGGCAGGGGCGCGACCCGGCTTCAGCAGCTCAGCGAGGAAGTGAGCCGAATCGCCAGCCTGCTCGCAAGCCTGTCCCAGGAGGAGGCACTCGGCGAAGCGCCGGCGGCGGACGCGGAGGAGGAGGAAAGCGAACTCAGCTCCTCGATAATCCGGGCGATGATCCGCGCGCGGCGGCTGCGCGAGCAATATTTTCCCGCCGACCTGTTCGCCGACCCCGCCTGGGACATGCTGCTCGACCTGATGGCGGCGCGGCTCGACCGGCAGCGGGTCGCGGTCTCAAGCCTCTGCATTGCCGCCGCCGTGCCGCCGACGACTGCACTGCGCTGGATCAAGACGCTGACCGAGCATGGCGTGTTCGTCCGCACCGCCGACCCGCAGGACGGGCGGCGGGTGTTCATCGAACTAAGCGACAAGGCCGCGGCGCAGCTCGCCGCTTACCTCAAGGCCGCACAGCGCCTATCGCCGCTGACGATCTGACCGGGTTACGTCGCCCCTCCGTGTAGCGACAGTGGTGACCTGCCACTTCATTGTGCCCATGGCGGATGCGCTTTGTCGATGTTTCGAGGGCATTCGCAGATCAGTTGTAGAGACTTGGAGCTGCCGTGGTCCTGAGTGGCGAGAGCGCCACAAAGTCAGGGGGAAGCGGTGCCGACGTTTCCGATCCTTGGTGTCCGCCAGCGAACAATGATCTGTCCGGATGCGGACATAGCCGGATCAGCTCCAATGCAGCTGATGCGGCGAGGCTCATTGTTGCCGGCTGGCACGGGCTTTGCACGGCCAGCAGGTGGAGGGTGCGTCTGATGTTGTACAGTTTCAAGACCGGGTCATTGCTTCCAAATTCCCGGCGGGCTTTCCTCCCCCCCTTGCTCGGCTGCGCGTCTGTCATGATGGCAATGCCCGCCGCGGCATTCGCGCAAGATGCCGTTCCGCCGACGGGGGATGCTCCCCCGCCCGTTGCCAAGGCGGCGAACGGCAAAGGGGTATATATGCCAGCCGATTTTGCCCGTTTCGCACCCAAGAACGCGCTCGACATGCTGAGCCAGGTGCCGGGCTTCTCGATACGCTCCGAGGCCATGGAACGGGGGTTGGGACAGGCTTCAGGCAATGTCCTGCTCAACGGCAAGCGCATTTCCGGCAAGTCTACCGACCCCGTCACCGCCTTGCAGGCGATTCCGGCCAAGAACGTGAAGCGAATCGAGATCGTCGATGCGGCCGAACTCGACGTGCCCGGCCTCACCGGCCAGGTCGCCAATGTCGTTTATGAGGCGAGCACTCGATCGGGGCAGTTCAGCTACCGGCCCGAGTTCCGCGCCCACTATGCCGACCCCCTGTTCACGCGCGGCGATGCGTCGGTGAGCGGCACACGTGGCCCGGTCGAATATACGCTCGGCCTCCAGAACCAGGCGAGCCGAGGAGCTGCGGGCGGTCCGACGCTGATCGCGACGGGCGCGGGCGATCCGATCGAGTTCCGCGACGACGTCTTCACCAGCAACTACGATCAGCCGACCCTTTCGGGCCAGTTCAAGATCGACGGGCCGGGGTCTTCGCTCGGCAACCTCAACCTCCTCTATCGCCGCGTCTACCATCGCTTCAACGAGACTAGTGAGCGGGACCGGGTCGAGGACGCCGATCAGCTCCGTCTGCTGAACCAACGTGAGGACAGCTACAATTACGAGATTGGGGGCGATTACGAGGTCGCCCTGTTGGGCGGCCGCCTGAAATTCATCGGGCTCAACCGCTTCGCCGACAGGCCCTTGGTCCAAGTGTCGAGGACGAGCTTCGCCGACGGCGGTGCGGATGCCGGCAGCCGCTTCGCCCAGAACGGCAAGACCAGAGAGCTGATCGGCCGCAGCGAGTACCGCTGGAAGACGGGCCGAACCGACTGGCAGATCTCGGGCGAAGCGGCGTTCAACAGTTTGGACAACGTCTCCTCCCTCTTCATCCTCGATCCGCTCGGCGAGTTCGTGGAGATTCCATTTCCGGCCGGCACCGGGAAGGTCAGCGAGGACCGCTACGAGAGCCTCGTTACGATCGGCCGGCCCCTGTCCGACAAGCTCACCGCCCAGCTGGTGGCCGGGGGCGAATATTCCACCCTCACCCAGGAGGGGCCGGGGGGCAAGCAGCGCAGCTTCTTCCGCCCCAAAGGTTCGCTGTCGCTCGCAGCTCAGCTTTCGCCGACGTTCAACGCGAATTTCAAGATTATCCGCCGGGTCGGGCAGCTCGACTTCGGGCAGTTCCTCGCGCGCGTCTTCCTCGACAGCGAGAATGAGAATGCGGGCAATCCCGACCTCGTGCCCTCGCAGCAATGGCGCTTCGAGCTCGAATTGGCCCGGGATCTGGGAGAATATGGGAAGACCAAGGTAAATCTGGTTGCCGCCTTCTTCGAAGACGTGGTCGATATCATTCCTATCGGCGAGAAGGGCGAGTCGCCGGGCAACATCGACCGCGCGCAGGCTTATGCCATCGACTGGACAAGCACCTTCCAGTTCGACCCGCTCGGGCTCCCAGGGGCGAAGGTCAACCTGCGCGCCCTGCAGCAGTTCAGCAGCATCAAGGATCCGCTGACCGGCGAGACCCGCGACCTCAGCGGCTTCACCGACCGCCTAGTCGAACTCGGCTATCGCCACGACGTCCAGGAGACGGACTGGGCCTATGGCGCCAACGCCAACTACGTCCACGTCACTCGGGCATACCGGCTGAACGAAGTCGGCCGCCAGTTCGAAGGACCCGTATTCGCCAGCTTGTTCGTCGAGCATAAGAATGTGCTCGGCCTCACCGTACGCGCAACGGCGGGCAATCTGCTCAACGCGCGCAGCCGGTGGGATCGCATCGTTTACGGCGGCCGGCGAAACATCGCGCCGATATCCTTCGTGGAGACGCGCAACCGGCTGATCGGCCCGATCTTCTCCTTCAGCGTCCGCGGAACGTTCTGAGACGGCTGTCCTCGCCCGCGATCGTTTGCTTCCGCTATTTCCTGACAGCAGCTTGACCGGCAACGGAAAACCCTAGAAACCCGGCACCTCCCCAGGAGGGCGCTTAGCTCAGTTGGTAGAGCATCTCGTTTACACCGAGAGGGTCGGCGGTTCGAGCCCGTCAGCGCCCACCATCCTGCGTCGCTCATTCTTGGCGAGCATGCAGGATGCTCTTCGTAGCTCCACAGGAGCGAAGTAGGGCTACCAGCCGCCGCCGACGTTGATGAAGCCCAAAAGGGCGAGCAGGATCAACGTGCCGACGACGGTGATCAGGATCGAGCCGAGGCAGCCGAGACGGTTGGAAAAGAAGAAGAACAAGGCGGGCTCCGCGTTTTGCGTTCGACCGCACAACGCGCGGCGGGACGTTTGTTCCCGCTATAGCTTGCGGATCAGCGTCACCGCCACGGCCAGCCAGGGAGGATCGGCGAGCACCATCTGGCGCTGGCCCGCGCCTAAGGGGAGCAAATGGAGCTTGCCCTCTTCCCGCCCGATCATGCGGCCGAAGACGAAACGGCCCGCGGGGCGCGGGAGGAGGACATCGCGGTTCATCGCCCGGCCGAAATCGTCCGGGCCGAGGCGGTTGAGCCAGATCTCGTCGCCGGCGCGATAATCGCCGACGCCCGAGGAGACGGTGACGGCGACAAGGCCCGGCGAAGGCGAAGGCGGGATCACCACGCCTTCGCGGCGGGGCGCGTGGGCGCCGTCATGGCCCAGCAAAGCTGCGACGGGGATGTCCTCGCGATCGGGGAGGGTGACGAGCTCGGCGGCTTCGACGCCCAACGCCTTGGCGATACGGTTGAGCCAGCCCACCGATACGGTGCGGGTGCCGGTTTCGAGGCGGCCGATCGTCTGCGGCGTGGTCGGCGGATCGCAGCGGTCGGCGACGTCCTGGAGCGTCATCTTCTTGGCGCGGCGGACCTCGCGAATGCGGGTGATCATGAAAACGGCCCTGAACCTTGATGGTTATTCACTTTCCTACAGAATAGCCGTGATGGCAAGTCTGTTCGACAGCGATTCGGGGAGGCTTATGACGGAAGTGGAAAGCAGCAGGATATTGGCGGAAAGGCCGCTGCCGAGGGACGGCCAGGAACGGGACGCGAGGCAGGGGCTGCGACCCCGGCCGGCGCGGACGGTGACCGTCAATCTGGCGGAATCGCCGCTGGGATGGCTGAAGGCGCGGGGCCTGATCACCCGGCGGCAGTTCGACGCGGGCGAGCGGCTGCGGGCGGATTGGGAGACGGCGCAGCTGGCGCCCAGCGTCACCATGCGCTGGGACTCGGCCCCTCTCGGCAAGACGGCTCGGGCCGCTCCGGAGCCAAGGGACCCGAACAGCGCCCAAATCGCCGCCCGGCGCCGCTTCGAGGCCGCGGTTAGAGAGGCGGGGCCGGGGTTGGCCGACATCCTGTGGCGGGTCGTCTGCGCAGGCGAGGGGATGCGCGATTCCGAACGGGCGCTCGGCTGGCCGGCGCGTGCGGGGCGACTGGTGTTGACGCTCGCGCTCGACCGGCTGGCGGCATATTACAAAATCGCCTGACCATGCTATGCTGCTGGCGCGGCAAGGAAAGCCGCTTCGGGAGGACCGGCTCCGATGCCGCGTAGAAGTATAATCCTGACCTGCCTGGCCGCACTGGCGCTTTCGGCCTGCGCGGCAACGCCTTATCGCCCGGTTGGACAGCGCAGCCATGGCGGTTATTCGGAGATTTCGCTCGGCCAGGGCCGCTTTCTCGTTCGGTTCGAGGGCAATGCCCGGACTCCGCAAGATCGGGTCGAGCGGTATATGCTCCGCCGCGCGGCCGAGTTGACCCTCGCGCACGGCTATGACTGGTTCCGAACGGTCAATCGACAGATGGGCACGGTGATCGGGCAGGGTAAAACGCCCGACGGGCGCTCCTATCGCGTGGTCCAGGGGCCGGGCTATCAGCGTTGGCGCGACTATGGCGACTATTTCGCCAAGTCCGGCTTTGGGCTGTGGCGGCCGATCTGGCGCAGCTTCACTGGAAGCACGGGCGAAAGGCTGGAGGCGAGCGCCGAAATAGTGATGGGACGCGGACCTGCCCCCGTGGTTTCCGGTCAGGCGGCGGCGCTGGACGCGCGGCAATTGCTGCGCGAGATGGGCGGATAGGCTTTACCTCCGCGGCCTAGATCGGCACGAGCCCGAGCTTCTCCCGCCGCATCCAGCGGGCGAGCATCAGCACCGCGACCACCGCGAGGCCTGCGGCGAGGCCAATCCAGATGCCGACGCCCTGCCATCCGAGCCCGAAGCCAAGCGCCAGGCCGATGCCGAGGCCGATCACCCAATAGCCGACCCCGGCGTATATCATCGGAATGCTGGTGTCGTGGAGCCCGCGCAGCATCCCCGCCGCCACCGCCTGGGCGCCGTCGAAAATCTGAAACAAAGCCGCCACGAACAGGAACGAGAGAGCGAGCGGGATCACCTCCGTATTAGCGGGTTTGGCGGGGTCGAGGAAGAAATGGACGAGGCTGCGCGGGAAGGCGATCATCAGCAGCGCCATGCAGGCCATGAAGCCGGTGCCGAGCGCGAAAGCGGCCCAGCCGGCGCGGCCGATCCCCGCCGGGTCGCGCCGGCCGTAGGCGAGGCCGACGCGCACCGTCACCGCCTGCGAAAGGCCCATCGGCACCATGAAGGTGAGCGCGGCGATCTGGATCGCGATCGCGTGCGCGGCGAGCGAAGCGGTGCCGATCAGACCCATCAGGAAGACGGCCGCGATGAAGACGGTCATTTCGAGCCCGAAGGTGATCGCAATGGGCAGCCCGAGCCGCCAGACCGCTGCGAACCGCTCCCAGTCGGCGCGCCAGAAGCGGCCGAACAGGCGGTAGCGGCGGAAGCGCGGATGGAGGGTCACCACCGCCGCCATGCCGAGAAACATGAGCAGGTTCGAAAGCGCGCTGCCGATCCCTGCGCCGACGAGGCCCAATGCCGGGAGCCCTGCCTTGCCGAAGATCAGGGCGTAATTGACCAGAGCGTTGAAGATGACCGCGCCGCCGCCCACCAGCAGCGACCATATCGGCCGTTCCAGCGCCGAGATGAAGGAACGCAGGATCAGGAAGAAGAGGAAGGGGAGGAGGCCCCATTGCATCGCCCTGATGAAGCTCGCGGCGTCGGCCGACAGCTGCGGATCCTGCCCGAGGAACAGGAGGATCGCTTCGCTCCGCCAGAGTATGGCCCAGACGGGCACGCAGACCGCGATCGCCGCCCACATCGCCTGCCGAACGGTGCGGCGCACGTCGCGGACGCTGTGGGCGCGAGCGCCGAGCTCGCGGGCCATCATCGGCGCGGCGGCGCTGACGAGGCCGAAGCCGAAAACCAGAAAAGCGTTGAAGGTGCTCACTCCCAGGGCCCCGGCCGCGAGCGTCCGCGGCCCGACCCAGCCGAGCAGCACCACGTCGGTCGCATGGATCAGCGCCTGGGCGAGGTTGGTGAGGACGAGCGGCCAGGCGAGCCGCAGGGTCGCGCGCATCTCGGCGCGCCACAGGCCCGGTGCCGGAAGGGGTGCGGTGCGCGTCGCCATGAAGCGCACCTAGAAGGATATCGGCTGGAGCGGAAGGGCAGCCCGCCGGCAGGCTCGGGCTAACGGATCAGGAGGTAGATGCCGTAGCCGAGCAGCGGGTAGAATAGGGCGCTGGCGAGAAGCAAGAGCGGGAGCCAGCGCGGACAATCCGGGGCGGGAGCGAAGGTGGCCGCAGCTTTCGGGGGGCGGTCTTCGGAATTCCTCCTGATAGGCTCGTGCTTCACCGGCATGCTCCCTCGAGGGGCTGTACCCCTCAAGGGAAAATATGCCTGAATTGAAACGCTTGGCCTATATCGTATTGCTACCGGGTTTCCCGTCGCGCGGCTTTAAGGCCCCCTTAAGCAGCGGGCTTGAGGGCAGCGCCCAGGGCGGGTAGAACAGTTTCAGATCAAAACTTCTCGGGAGCCTGCCATGATCGTCTACGGTTCGTCCATGTCGCCCTTTGTGCGCAAGGTGCTGGCGTTCGGGGCCGAAAAGGGGCTGGAGCTGGAGTCGAAGCCGCTGGGTCTTAATTCCGACGATCCCGACTTCCTCGAAGCGAGCCCGTTCAGGAAGATTCCCGGCTTCCGCGACGGCGACTTCGCCATTTCGGATTCCTCGGCGATCATAGCCTATCTGGACGCCAAGCATCCCGAGCCGAACCTCATTCCCCAGGAGCCGAAAGCGCGGGCGCGGACGATCTGGTATGACGAGTTCGGCGACACGATGCTTTGCGCGTGCGGCGGCAAGATGTTCTTCAACCGCATCGTCGCGCCGCGCTTCCTCGGGCGCGAGGGCGATGCGTCGGTGGCGGATGCGGCAGAGCGTGGCGAGCTGCCGCCGCTGCTCGACTATATCGAGCGCGTGCTTCCGGACAGCGGCTGGTTGGTCGAGGACCGGCTGACGCTGGCCGATATCGCGGTCGCGAGCCCGTTCGCGAACCTGCGCCATCTCGGCATCGGCATCGAACCGCAAGGGCGCCCGAAGCTTTCCGCCTTCGTCGAGCGGATGCTGAGCCGCCCGAGCTTCAGCCGCCTCGTCGACAAGGAAGCCGCCTTCCTGGAGCGGACGGCCGCCTGACCGGCCGCCACTGCGGCGATCGGAGCAACTCCGCTCGCAAGGTCAGATGAATAGGCGGCTTCTGCTTTTCACCGTTATTTCTGGAGCTTCAACTTGTCGCTTAAAACGTTCCGGACGTTGCTCCAGCTTGCCGGGACCTCCTCTCCAGAGGCTTTCTTTGCCGCTATTGCGCGATCGAAAAGAGGAAGCGCTTCCTGGAACTTGGCGGCCCTGTTTTTCGTCTCCGCCAGCAACAGGATGCTGTCGGGATTATTCGGCTCCAGCTCCACAAGGCGGGTAAAGGCCGCTTCAGCCTTGTCCAATTTGCCCCCGTTGAGAGCAAGCAGGCCTTGGTTACGGTACAGGCTCCGCTGAGCCGGTTCGGGAGCCGCGCCGGTTGAAAGCGCCTCATCCGTGGCGGTTTCGATCATCTGCGTGTCGTTTACTGCTTGGCCCCACTGAAGCTGTAGGGCGGCGATGACATATTTGGCATCAATGCTCGTGGCTTCGGCCTTGGCGGCTGCGAGAGCCGTGGCCGCGCGCCCGTAATCCTTGGCCGCAAGGGCTGCTTCCAAGGCGGCGATTTTTTGCGCCTCAATGCGCCCCAGCTTGAATTTCCTTCCGTCGGGACTGGACCTGTTCTGCTGAACAATGCGCTGTTCGAGGTCGTGGGCTCGCTCCTGCATACGGGAGTCCGGCCGCTGAATTTCTTTTGAGGGCGGCGTCGGCTGTGGAGAAGGTTCGGGTTGGGTTTGTGCAGCTGCCTGCAAAGATAGGGTGGTGGTCACGCAGATCAGAGCCGCAGTGGATCCGGCCAAACCCTTTAGAGCGCGTCTGTTCATGGCTTATCCCTCTTCTCCTACGTCGATATCCCTAGGATAATTAAGGAAGGCTCGCTAGAGCAACCGCTCGGTCCCGATGTACACCACGAGCCGTGAAAAAGCTGCACGATGTCGTGTCATAAAAGTGCAACAGGTGGCGTGATTTCGAGGCTTGCAGGCAACAGCGACTTGTTAACTCAGCTTTCAAAGTTAATCGTTCCTCCATCGTAACAGTGGAGGGACGCATGCTGTATCGTGCATCGAACCAAGGCTTCAAAAGCAACCTTTTCCTCGCTGGGTCGTCGCTTGCCGCCTGTCTCGCCGGAGCTTCGCCCGCGTTGGCGCAAACCGGTGCCGGGGGGGCGGGGCCGGGCGAACTGCAGGACGACCAGGTTATCATCGTCACCGCCACCAAGCGCGCCTCCACCGTCCAGGACGTGCCCTTCTCGATCAACGCGCAGAGCCAGGAAGACATCCAGCGTTCCGGCGCGACGACGATCGAGGACTTGTCGCGCAACGTCGCGGGGCTCGCCATCCAGAATCTCGGGCCGGGCCAGAGTCAGGTGTCGGTGCGTGGAGTCTCCGCCGGCCAGATCGTCCGCGACCAGCCGGGCGTCAAGGAGCAGGTTGGTGTCTACCTGGATGAATCGGTCATCTCGCTGTCGCTGTTCACCCCCGACCTCGACCTGTTCGATCTCAATCGCGTCGAGACGTTGCGCGGGCCGCAAGGCACTTTGTTCGGATCGGGATCGGTCGGCGGCACGATCCGCTACATCACCAATCAGCCGGACCTCAACCGGGTCGAGGGGCTCGCCGAAGGCAATGTGAACCTCGTCGGCGGCGACGATCTCGGCTATCACCTTAAAGGCGCAATCAACCTGCCGGTTTCGCCGATCATGGCTGTGCGCGCCGTCGGCTACCACACCCAATATGGCGGTTTCATCGACGCGCTGCGCGAAGGGGGCGGCATCGATGAGAACGTCAACGACGGCACCCGCACAGGCGGCCGCATCGCGCTTCTGATCGAGCCCACCGCCGATGTGAGCATCACTCCGCGGGTCGTCTACCAGCAGATCCGCGCCGACGGTTTCAACCGGCAGGAGGTCTACAACCTCTACGCCAACCCTTTCACGACGACGCGGCCGGCCGTCACATTCGACGAACGTCAGCAGTTCCTGCTGCTCGACGAGGAGTTCAGGGACGATACCCTGATTGCCGACCTCACCGCGACCGTCGGCCTTAACGGCGTCGATC
>DATMJS010000122.1:0-3161 GCA_035553755.1 Allosphingosinicella sp. | reverse complement strand
CGTGAGCGCGCTCACCGATTTCAGCCTCTCCGTCCGCCCCGGCGAGACGCTCGCGGTGGTCGGCCCTTCCGGCGCGGGGAAGACGACGATCTTCCAGCTCGCCCAGCGTTTTTACGATCCCCACAGCGGCGCCGTGCGGATGGACGGCGTCGACCTGCGCGAGGCCGATCCGGCCGATATACGCGCCCGTATCGCGGTGGTGCCGCAGGAAACCGTGATCTTCGCCGCCTCGGCCCGCGACAATCTGCGCTACGGCATGTGGGACGCCGACGACGCGGCATTGTGGGCCGCCGCCGAGGCAGCGAACGCCGCCGAATTCCTCCGCCGGCTCCCCGACGGGCTCGACACCTTCATGGGCGAAGGCGGCGCGCGCCTCTCCGGCGGCCAGCGTCAGCGCATCGCCATCGCCCGCGCCATTCTTCGCGACGCTCCGCTGCTGCTGCTCGACGAAGCCACCTCGGCGCTGGATGCCGAATCCGAAAGGTTGGTGCAGGCCTCGCTCGAACGGCTGGTCGAGGGGCGCACGACCATCGTCATCGCTCACCGGCTGGCCACCGTTCGCGCCGCCGACCGTATCATCGTCATGGATCACGGCCGGATCGTCGAGGAAGGCACCCACGAGGCGCTGAACGCTCGCGGCGGCCTTTATGCGCGCCTGGCCCGGCTCCAGTTCGAAGGACTGGCGGCCTGAGCCGGCCGTTCAGATGAGATGCCGAGAATTCAGTCGAGGCAGTGGCAGACCGACACTCGGACGGGCTCGCCGCTGCACGACGCGCGGAGCTGACCGCAACTGCATTGCGCCTGTCGTGAGCTCATCGGCAGGACAAGCATAAGCGGCCGCCGAAAGAAAAAGGGCGGCCCCTGAAGGACCGCCCCATCTCTCGCGTGCGGCGTGCCGCTTAGAAGTTGCCGTAAGCCTCGTTGCCGACGAAGCCCATCTTGGTGACGCCGGCGCGCTTGGTGACGGCCATCACCTGGTCGACCGTCTCGTAAGGAGCTTCCGGGTGCGGCTGCAGGTGCAGCTCTGGCTCCGGATTCATCATGGTGGTCTGATCGAGGAACTGGCGCAGCGTGATCGGATCGACAGGGGTGCCGTTCCAGAGGATCGCGCGGTCCGGCATAATCACGATCTTGTTCTTCACCGGATCGATGATCTCCTGCTGGGGCGGGGTGTTGACCGGCAGGTCGAGCTTCACCGCGTGGGTCTGGATCGGGATAGTGATGATGAACATGATGAGGAGCACCAGCATGACGTCGATGAGCGGCGTCGTGTTGATGTCCATCATCGGTTCGCCTTCGGCACCGCCGGTTGACATCGCCATGTGAGTTTACTCCTAAACTAGATTTTCAAAGCCGCTGGCCGCCGCTGCCTACGGGAGGCTCGGAAATGAAGCCGACCCGGGCGAAGCCGGCGCGCTGCATGGTGAAGACGGTGCCGCCGATGCACTTGTAAGGCGTGTTGACGTCGCCGCGGATATGGGCCTCGGGCATCGTCTCCTCGGTGATGTTCTCAACGCCGCCTTGACGCGCGATCTCGTCCTCGAGCTTTTTCACGGCCCGTTCGAGCAATTCCTCGGAATTGACCCGCTGCAGGTTCCAATAGACTTCACAGCCGCCCGCCCCATCGCCTCGTACGGAGAGAGAGACGTTTTCAGGCTTGGTCGTGGTCGGCTCGAACTGCACCTTCGGCAACTCGACCGGTACCGTCTGGATCACGACGGGAACGGTGATGAGGAAGATGATCAGGAGCACCAGCATGACGTCCACGAGGGGCGTCGTGTTGATGTCCGACATCGGTGTTTCTTCGCCGCTCTCGGTTTCCTGGCCGACGTTCATGGCCATAGCGTCAAATTCCTATCCTGATCGTTGCGTCGCGCTTTTCAGCGCCGGGAAGGCGCCGGCGGGAGCACGAGCGCGCTCCCCCCGCCGGCGGCCGAAGCTTAGACCTTCCTCGGGGTCGTGTTGGCATTCGTCGTGGTGGCGCTGCCGGTGGCGGTGGTTCCCGCCGGCGCGGTGCGCTGGGCGCCGCCGCCCGCGGCGGCAGTGACCGGCTTCACCGAACCGCCCGACATCATATAGCCATGGACGTCGTTGGTGAAGCGGGCGAGCTCTTCGAGCACCGCCTTGTTGCGGCGCATCAGCCAGTTATAGGCCATCACCGCCGGCACCGCGACCGCGAGGCCGAGCGCCGTCATGATGAGCGCTTCGCCGACGGGGCCGGCAACCGCGTCGATGGAGGCCTGACCGGCAGCGCCGATCTTGATGAGCGCGCGGTAGATGCCGATCACGGTACCGAACAAGCCGATGAACGGCGCGGTCGAACCGACGGTCGCGAGCAAAGCGAGACCGGTCGAGAGGCGAGAGGCGATCGCACCCTGGCTGCGGGCGAGCGAGTTGAGCATCCAGTCATGCTGGTCGATCGGGTCGGTGAGCTTGTTGTGCTGCTCCTGCGCGATCAGCGCATCGTCCACGATCTGCCGGTAGGCGCTGTTCTTCTCGAGCTTCGACGCGCCTTCGCGGAGATTCGCCGATTGCCAGAAGGTGGTGCGCGCGCGCCGGCCCTGGTTGATGATCTTCTGCTGCTCGAACAGCTTGACGAACAGGATGTACCAGG
Source organism: Allosphingosinicella sp. (assembly GCA_035553755.1). Taxonomy (GTDB): domain Bacteria; phylum Pseudomonadota; class Alphaproteobacteria; order Sphingomonadales; family Sphingomonadaceae; genus Allosphingosinicella. The sequence goes on along the minus strand of DATMJS010000122.1, from coordinate 547 downwards.
AAGCCGCCGACATGATCACGAGGATGCCGAAGGTCGCGTAAGCGATGGTACCGCCCTGTTCCAGTGCGGCCATCAGGCCATAGGGGTTCTCACCGCCATGTGCTGCTGGGTTAGCCATATAGAAATTTCCCTCTCAATTAGAACCTATGAATGCTTTGTCAGTGACGCGTATCAATTTTCGGGCAGACGCCAGGTGATTCGGCCGGTGTAAGTGTCCGAAGTAGGATTGCCCTCGGTGTCCCTGGCCGGCGTAAACCGGGCGCGGCTCCGCAAGACCCGGCAGGTCGCGCTGTCGAGAGCCGATGAACCGGTCGACGAGGTGATGTCGCAGCCGCTTACCCGACCGCTCGGATCGATGGTCAGCCGGAACGTAGCCGAGCCCTGCTCTTCGGCCCGCAACGCCGATGCCGGATAGTCCGCATCCGAGAAGAGCGAGAGCAGGTTACCCTTCGCCCTTGCATCCTGAGCCTTTTTCGGCGGCGGCGGCGGCGGAGGCGGCGGCGGAGGCGCGACCGGGGCTGGAGGCGCCGGCGGGGCCGTATAGGTG
>DATMJS010000121.1:0-3780 GCA_035553755.1 Allosphingosinicella sp. | reverse complement strand
CGAGATCCTGCTCCATCTGCGTCATCAGCCTGCGCACAAAGGGCTTCAAGTCCGGATATTGGTCGGCGTCCTCGGCCGACACGATGAATCGAAACTGGCGGCGGTCGCCGTCGCAGCGTTCGAGGAACACCTTGCCGTCGGCGACATCCTCGTCGGCCGAATAGAGCGCGCCGGGCTCGCCCTCGCGGGTCACGCCATCGCGCTGGATATAACGCAAGTGCGCCTTCGCGCCGCCCATACCTTTCCCGCCAAGTCCAACAGGCCGTATCTTGACGATCACGCGGCGCGACCGGAACGCGCCCAATCGGTCGCGCGATCTGAGCACCCGTGCAACGCTCGCGCCACGTCCGATCCGGCTGCCGTCGAAGCGGCCACGCCTGCCGGTTTTTAGCCCTGCGCGCTTTGCCGCTTTCACGACGCGGCTCAGGTAGCGCTGCTCCTTGCCCCGGCCGCGCATCCGGCCCAGGTGCGGTTCGAACTCATCATCGCGCATAGCGGCGTCCTTCCATACCGGAATGACGCTCCCCGCCGATAAGAATGGCGCGTCCTCGCCAGAGCGCAAGGAGTCTCGCGATTGGGATCGGAAAAGCCCAGAAAACCGCCATTCCTGGCAACCCTGTCTCGCACTCAAAGGGCGAGTCTCGCAAAAGCCTTCAAAAAACGATGTGCAGACAAACACTTACAAAATCGCGAGATTTTGCCTCTATCTTGCCGTCAAGCCCGACTGCCACCTGCCGCCCCAGACGCCCGCTTTGCCTTCCCGCCTTCCCGATTAGAAAAGGGGAGCGGCGCCATGCGGCACCACTCCCGCGAACCTGCCCCTTCAACAGCGCATCGCCTTATTGCCAGCCTGCCTGTTCGGCCTGACGCAGCGCCCGATTGCACCGCTTCAGCCTCTTCTCAGCGGCCCTTAATTCGGCTTCGATCTGCCGCCGTTCTGCCGCGTCATCGCACCATGAAAGCTCCGCGCGAAGCTCCTCGATCTGTTGTTCAACCGACATCTCATCCTCCTGATACAAGCGAAAGATGAGCCATCGCCCGGCGGGGAGCGGGTCGGGTCAACCACCGCGCAGCGGCCGCGAAGCGGGCGACGGGGGAGCCGATTTTCTCGTCGCCGGAGTGGAGCGAAGCGGAACGCAGGTGGCGTGAAAATTGGGGGAACCGTCGATGGTTGAGGCGGTCCGTTCGCCGCCGGATACTCGGTGCTTGCTGAGCGGATTTCTTCCTCTCTGCAGGCCCGCAAGCGCGTTCCGGTGCAGGAAAAGGCCCACGCCGAGCCCTCAAGGCATGAGGAAAGCCCCGCGCCGGGTGACCGGCGCGGGGGCGATCCGGCTCAGTCGCCGGGGTTCCAGATAACGGCGAACGCGTCGTCGTCGTCCTGCCCGGCGGCGCGGCCGAGATTGGCGTAGAGGGTGCGGCCGCCAAGTTCGGGGGCTGACATGGCGAGGCGGACATATTCGCGCTGGCTCACCTCGCCGGTGCGGATCCAGCCGCCGCCCAGTTCGACGCCGTTCGACAGCACGCGGTAGTCGGGCTGGTCCCCGGTCTTACTGCGGTTGGGGATGATGGCGATCTCGGCATTGACCGAAAGCGTCTTCAAGGCGCCCCGGAACGAACCGTCGTTCTGGCGCTGGACATGACCGATTGAGGGCATTTCTCGTCTCCTTGCACATTCGCCCGACCCGATGCCGGGCGATGGGCGGACCGAAGGGACGGCCCTTGAGCGCGCTGCGAACCGCAGGCCGAAGCGAAGCGGAGGACCGGAAGCGCGGGGCTGATTTGGAGCGAAGCGGCCGCGAGGAGCGCCGCCAAAGCGGCGCGGGGAAATCAGTTCCGCGCGATGGTTTCGCGAGGCGCGCGGCCGTCCCAGGTCATGCGCCCAAGGAGCCGGCGACGGGGTGGTGAGACACGAAAGGACGAGATGCGCGCGCGGACAGGAAGCCCAGTCCGGCGTCCTTCCGGGAAGCCATGATTGCTTTCGCGGCCACGAGGCCGCGGCTATAGCCTCACGGCGATGAACGAAGGAACGACGATTGCGGGGCAGATCGAACGGCTGATCGTGCGGCTGGACGGCGCGGCGGTGTGCGATGCCTGCGTGACTGACCGGCTCAACCTGTGGGTTACCGCACAGGCCAATGTCGTCACCCGCGCGCTCGGCGGCACGCGCGGATTCGAGCGGCAGAAGGACGAATGCACGCTATGCGGAAGCACCCGGACGGTGATCCGCCGCACCGCCCGGTAGGTCAGGCGGCAGGGGTTTTCGGCACGCGAGCGCGCAGTGCGGCGCGATTTGGGCTAGTTGCCGTCGCCCGCGAGCGCGCGCGACAGCGCCTCGTTGGTCGCCTCGATCTCGATGCGGTCTGCGAAAATCGCGCACCAGCCGCCACCGAACTCCCCGATGCGGGGCTTGGAACAGGTCATGGCCCATTCAAAGCCGATCGGCCCCTTGGCGAGCGTTTCGGGGCAACATCGCTGGATCACCACCGCGATGGCAGCGGCATCGAAATCGTCCATGCTGGCGAAACACACGATCCGCGCGGATGGATCGTCGGGGCAGGTTTCAGCGATGAAATCGGCTCCGATGGTGGGAAATTCGGGATCGTTGAACGCCTCGCGAAACCCGCTCCACCGCGCGTTCGCATCGTCCGGCGGAAAGGCTGCGAGCAGCGCCGCGCTCGGCGGATCGGGCGCGTCGTCATTCGCCAGCGCGTAGCCAGCGTTTGCGACTTCCTCGATCAGCGCGCACTCGGCGGCGGTGCAGCGAAAGGCGAAGCTGCCCTGAATCCAGATGTCAGCCATTGCTCGCCTCCTCCCGTTCGGGCGTGATGACAAGCGGGGGCACCGCGAAGTCGGCCGCATCGAAATGCGCGATGATCGCCGCATAGCTGCCCAATCGCTCGGCGGTGCAGCGCCCCATGAGGATATAGTCGTCCTCGTCGGCAGCGTAGCTTTGCGGTTCGCCGCTGCCGGTGAACACGGTGCGTTCCGCACCCCACTGGCAGGCATAGGCGCCCGACCAGCGCGCGAAGAAAAGCCCATGCGCGATGCAGAAGGCTTCGAGTCCCTCGAACCGCCCCCAGGCGACCTCGTGCGCCATGAGCGCCAAGGGCTCGCCCTCGGGCAGATCGCCGAGCGCGAAGGGTTCGCCGTCCCATTCGGTGGACAGCCCTTCGTTCGCGATGGCCTCGGCGAAGGCGGGAAGCTGGCTGGCGGGGAGCGTCCCGCCGATGGTGATGGATGCCGAAACACGGTCGGCCATGACAAGTCTCCTGTCTGAAATCCGCGCCGCGAGGGCCGCTTGCGGCCGAGCGGCGCGGCGATTTTATGGGGGGCGGAACGGGCGGCGGGTGCGCCGCCGCCCGTCCAGTTTCATGCGGCTTCGCGCTCGGGCTGTTCCTGCGGCTCGGCCTTGGCAGGGGCCGGAAGCGCAATCACCGCGCCGGGGCCGGTCGGTTCCGGCTCGCGGTCGGGGCGCGCCGCGAGCACCTTGGCATGAGCCGCGACGGTGCCGACGCCGCCGCGCGCCGTATAGGCAGCGGGCGGGAACGCCATCCATTTCGGCACCCAACCCTCGACCTTGGGCCGTCCGTTCGTGCCGTCCAGATGGTCGCGGACGATGCGCTTCAAGACCTTGCCCGGTTCCTTCGCATTGGCGGCGGCGACAGGTTCGCCCGCCACCTCGGCGACGATGCGGGTCAGCACCTCCTTGTCGCGGACACACTCGAAAAAGGCGTCGTCGGCCTGCCAGTAGCGGGCCATATCGACGCCGATCTCGCCGCC
>DATMJS010000120.1:0-10841 GCA_035553755.1 Allosphingosinicella sp. | reverse complement strand
CCTCGATATTGTTTAGGATATCGCTGTTCCAGAATCTCAACGTCCGGTAACCTTCGCCAGCGAAGGCTGCTGACCTGCTGGAATCATATGTCGATGCATCGGCATGCTGGCCGCCGTCGGCTTCAATGACGAGCTTTGCTTCGACACAGGCGAAATCTGCCACAAAACCGTGGAGCCACACTTGGCGCCGGAATTTAAAGCCATCCAACTGCCGCGCCCGCAAATGCTTCCAGAGAGCACGCTCCGCGTCGGTGGAGCTGCGACGGAGTTCGCGTGCCTGCTGCAGCTTGTCTCGACCAGGAGGGCGCTTCATGGCGACAGACCCTCACCCTCCCAAAGCTGAGGCTTTGGGCCCCTCCCTCTCCCCAGATGGGAGAGGGAGCCAGTGGACCACACGCCCCTAATCACCCTTGAACTCCGGCGTCTGTTTCGCAGCAAAGGCCGCGAAGGCGCGGCGGAAATCGTTCGTGGTCATGCAGATCGCCTGGGCCTGCGCTTCCATCTCGATCGCGGTTTCGAGGCTCACCGCCCATTCGTTATTGAGCTGGGTCTTGGTGATACCGTGGGCGAAGGTCGGCCCCTCGGCCAGCGAGCGGGCGAGAGCAACCGCTTCCTCAAGCAGGCGTTCGCGCGGCACCAGCCGGTTATGAAAGCCCCAGGCCAAGCCCTCCTCCGCCGTCATCGCACGGCCGGTGAAGAGCAGCTCGGACGCCCGCCCCTGCCCGATGAGGCGCGGCAGGATCGCGCAGGCGCCCATATCGCAGCCGGCAAGGCCGACGCGGGTGAAAAGGAAGGCGGTCTTCGTCTCCGGAGTCGCGATGCGCAGGTCGGCGGCCATGGCGAGGATCGCCCCGGCGCCGGCGCAGACTCCGTCCAGCGCGGCGATGATCGGCTGCGGACAGCCGCGCATGGCTTTGACCAGATCGCCGGTCATGCGGGTGAACTTCAGCAGCCCCGGCATGTCCATTTCCGTAAGCGGCCCGATGATCTCGTGCACATCGCCGCCGGAGCTGAAATTGCCGCCCGCGCCAGCGATCACCACCGCCTTCACCTCGGGCGCGTAGACAAGCGCGCGGAAGGTGTCGCGAAGCTCGGCATAGCTTTCGAAGGTGAGCGGGTTCTTCCGCTCCGGCCGGTTCAAGGTGACGGTCGCGACGCCCTCCTCGAACGCCCATTTGAAATGCGCCGGTGCGAAGCTTTCAGGGTTCATGCGATCTCCACCGCTTCACCGTTCCTTTCCGAGCGGACGAGGTCAAGCACCGCCGCGGCAACTTCCTCGGGCGCGATGAGGCGGCCGGAAGGGTTGAGCCGGGTCAGCTCGGCGCGTGCTTCCTCGGCGCTTCGGCCGGTCTTGGCGCTGATGTTGGCGACCGACTGCGCAGTCATGTCGCTGTCGACGAAGCCGGGGCAGACGGCGTTCACGCGCAATCCCGTTCCGGCATATTCGGCGGCGAGCGCGCGGGTGAGACCGACCGCGCCGTGCTTGGCGGCGATATAGGGCGCGGCATAGGCGAAGCCGTACAGCCCCGCCATCGAAGCGACCGTGACGATGCGTCCGCGCTCGGCGGCGAGCAGATCGGGTAGAGCGGCCTGGCAGCAATGGAACATGCCGTCGAGATTGACGGCCAGCATATCGCGCCAGAGCGCTTCAGTCACTCTGGCGAAGGGCACCCCCACCGCTGCGCCGGCATTGTTCACAAGGATGGTGATCGGCCCCTGCGCTTCGCGAGCCAGGCCGAAGGCGCGGTCCACCTCCTCCCGGTCGGTCACGTCGGCGGGCGCAACGAGCGCGTCGAGATCGTCCGAGGCGACTTCCTCCAGCTTCTCGCGCCGCCGCCCCACCAGCGTCAGCTTCGCTCCTTCGGCGGCGAGCGCGCGGGCTATGGCCGCACCGATGCCGGTGCCGCCGCCGGTGACCAGCGCGTGTGCCCCCTTCAACCGCATTTTCCCTCACCCTCCCACCGCTTCGCGGCGGGTCCCTCCCTCTCCCCTGGAGGGAGAGGGCATTCGAGCTGCGTCCCCTCTCCCATTTGGGGAGAGGGACAGGGTGAGGGCACGTCCGGTTTCATGCCTTCAGCGCCGCTTCGGCTTCGCGCTTCAGGTTGCGCGCGAGCTGGGCCATGCCGCCAAGATACTGGGGCGGCACCGCAACGCCGCGATAATCATGCTTCGCCGCCGCATGCAGCGTCCAGTAGGGCTCGACGAGGTGCGGCCGCGCGAGCGCGACGAGATCGGCGCGTCCGGCGGCGAGGATCGAATTGACATGATCGGGCTCGTAGATGTTCCCCACCGCCATCGTCGCCACCCGCCCCTCGTTCCTGATCTGGTCGGCGAACGGCGTCTGGAACATACGCCCGTAAACCGGCTGGCATTCGGCCCAGGTCTGCCCGGCGGAGACGTCGATCAGGTCCGCGCCGGCCTCGGTGAAGGCGCGGGCGATCTCGACCGCTTCGTCCGGAGTCACGCCCTGCTCGCCCATCCAGTCGTTGGCGGAGATGCGAACCGACATCGGTTTGTCGGAAGGCCAGGCGGCGCGCATCGCGGCGAAGACTTCGAGGGGAAAACGAAGACGGTTTTCGAGACTGCCGCCATATTCGTCCGACCGCTTGTTGGTGAGCGGCGTGATGAAGCTCGACAGCAGATAGCCGTGTGCGCAGTGGAGCTCGACCATGTCGAAGCCGGCCTCCAATCCCATTCGCACCGCCGACACGAACTGCTCGCGGACCTGGTCCATGTCATCGCGGGTCATCGGCCGGGGCACCTGGTTGCTCGGGCTCCACGGCACGTCAGAGGCTCCCATCACCGCCCAATTGCCGCTGTCGAGCGGCACGTCATAGCCTTCCCAGCCCACCCTGGTGCTGCCCTTCGGCCCGCTATGGCCGAGCTGCAGGCAGAATTTCGCCTTCGAATTGGCGTGGACGAAATCGACGATCCGCTTCCAGGCTTCGACGTGCACAGGCGTGTACATGCCCGTGCAGCCGGGGGTGATCCGCCCTTCGGGCGATACGCAGGTCATCTCCGTATAGACGAGCCCCGCCCCGCCCTGAGCGCGTGTGCCGTAATGGACGAGATGGAAGTCGTTCGGCGTCCCCTCGCGCGCCGAATACATCGCCATCGGCGATACGACGACGCGGTTTTCGAGCCGCATCTCCCGCATCCGATAGGGGGCGAACATCGGCGGCGCGGGATCGTTGACCGGAACGCCCAGCGCCTTCGACTGGAACCAGCGCTCGACGCTTTCGAGCCAGGGCTTGTCGCGCAAACGCAGGTTCTCATGGCTGACGCGCTGCGAGCGGGTGAGCAAAGAATAAGCGAACTGGATGGGCTCGAAGTGGAGATAACGGTCCAGCGTCTCGAACCATTCGGTCGAGTTGCGCGCGCTGTTCTGAAGCTTCAGCACTTCTAGGTTCCGTTCCTCCCGATATTCCTCAAGCGCCTTCTCTCTTGAAAGGCCGGGGCGGTTCAGCACTTCGGCAAGCTTGATCGCGTCCTCGAGCGCGAGCTTGGTGCCCGATCCGATCGAAAAATGCGCGGTGTGCGCGGCATCCCCGAGCAGGATCAGGTTCTTGTGGTGCCAGCGCTCGCAGATGATGCGGCGGAAGTTGAGCCACGCCTCCGGCCCCTTCAGATGGACCGCGTTCGACATGAGGCCGTTGCCGTCTAGATATTTCGCGAAAATCCGCTCGCACAGCGCGATCGCTTCGGGCTGGTCCATGCGGTCGAGCCCGAGCCGCTGCCAGGTATCCGGCGCCATCTCGACGATGAAGGTCGAAAGATCGTCGTCGAAGCGGTAGGCGTGAGCCCAGACCCACCCCGCCTCCGTCTGCTCGAAAGCGAAGGTGAAGGCGTCGAAAACCTTGTGCGTTCCGAACCAGAAGAACTTGTTCTTCCGCACCTGCACGTCGACGCCGAAATGCTCTTGATAGCGGGCCCGGATGCGGCTGTTCGCACCGTCTGCGGCGATGACGAGGTCGTAATCGGCCCAGTCGGCAAGCTCCGGGCTCGCCTCATGCTCGAAATGGAGCTTCACCCCAAGCTCGCGGGCGCGCTCCTGCAGGATATTGAGCAGCCGCTTGCGCCCGATGCCGATGAAGCCGTGGCCGGAGGAGCGGATGCATTGCTCGTGAACATAGACGTCGATATCGTCCCAGTGCGCGAATTCGCCGGCGATGGTCGCGCCCGACACGGCGTCGTTCTGCATGAGGTTCTCGACCGTCTGGTCGGAAAATACCACGCCCCAGCCGAACGTGTCGTCCGGACGGTTGCGCTCAAACACTGCGACGTTGTGCGCGCTATCCCGCAGCTTCATCGATATGGCGAAATAGAGCCCGGCAGGTCCCCCGCCGAGGCACGCGATCCGCATCATCCTCTCCCGTTCTCCCCTTGGCGTAAATCGCCAAAGGGAGAGAGGCAAGGTCAGCCGGTCCTGTCAGTCCGCAAGTTGACGGGTCGCGTAGGTATATTCGAGCGCGAGCCGACGCGCGCTTTCCTTGAGGTTGGCAGCCGCCGAATGGCCGCCGTCGATATTCTCGTAATAATAATAAGGCTGGCCGAGCTCGGCCACGCGCGCCGCGGCCTTGCGGGCATGGGCCGGATGGACTCGGTCGTCCTTCGTCGACGTGATGAAGAAGGGCGTCGGGTATTTCCGGCCGGGCGTCAGCTTCTGATAAGGCGAATAGGCTTCGATCCAGGCGCGCTGCTCGGCATTTTCGGGATCGCCATATTCGCCTATCCAGGACGCGCCGGCGCCGAGTTTGTGGAAGCGCAGCATGTCGAACAAAGGCACCTGCACGATCGCGGCGTTGAACAGGTCGGGCCGCTGGGTGATGGCGGTGCCGACCAGCAGGCCGCCCTGGCTGCCGCCGACGACGCCGAGGCGCCGCGGGCTGGTGATCTTGCGCTTCACCAGATCCTCGGCGACCGCGATATAATCGTCCCAGGTGCGCTGCTTGTTCGCGCGCTGCGCGGCCTGGTGCCAGGTCGGGCCGAACTCGCCGCCGCCGCGCAGGTTAGCGACCACATAGGCGTTGCCCTGTTCCAGCCACAGCTTGCCCATCGGCCCGGAATAATTGGGCACCTGCGCGATCTGGAAACCGCCATAGCCGTAGAGCAAGGTGGGCGTGGAGCCGTCGCGTTTCATGTCCTTGGGCCGGACGAGGAAGTAGGGGATCTTGGTCCCGTCCCTTGAGGTCGCTTCGAGCTGCTCGATGGTGTGGCGCGAGCTGTCGAAGCGCGCGGGCGATGATTTGAGCGGCACCATCCTGCCGGTGGCGCCGTCGTAGAGCGACAGCGTGGTGGGCGTCAGATAATCGGTGACGGTGAACATGGCGAGATCGTTCTGGTCCGAGGCCGCGGTCACGGCGATCGTGCTGTTCTTGGGCAGATCGATCGGCGTCCGCTTCCACGCGCCGCCCTCATAATTATAGGCGAAGGCCTGGCCGCGGACATTGTCGAGGATGGTGAGGATCATCTGGTTGCGGGTGGTGGAAACGCCGCGAAGCGTCTGCCGCGGCCCCGGCTCGAACACGAGCGAGGGCTGCGCCCTGAGCGGGTCGCGCTTCCATTCGGCGAGGTCGTAGGAAAGCAGCGAACCGGATTTGAAGCTCGTTCCCGGCGCCGGCGACCAGTCTTCCTTGATCGACAGCAGCAGGCGGCCGTCGATGATCCCGCTGGGCGAGGCCTTCTTCGGGATCGGCAGCTTCACCGGCCCCTTGTCGGTGAACAAAGTATATTCGGATTCGAAGAAGTTGAGACCGCGCACCGCGCCGACGCCGTGCACCTTGCCCTCGCCGTCGCGGATCACGAACGGCGAGGTGGAGACGTCGTCGGGCGTACCGCGGAAGACCTCGCGCGCCTGATCGAGCGTCTGGCCCCGCTTCAGCTCCTTCACGACGAAGGCGTAGCCGGATTTGGTAGTGGTGCCGGGCCCCCAATCGCGGGCGACGAGCAGCGTATCCTGATCGACCCAAGCCGCATTCTGCTTCGATTCCGAAAGATTGAAGCCGCCTTCGACGAAGCTCTTGGTCACGGTATCGAACTCGCGGATCACGCTCGCGTCCTTGCCGCCGTTTGAAAGCACGACGAGGCAACGCCGATAATCGGGCATCAGGCAATTCGATCCCTTATAGACCCAGTTGGCGTTTTCCGCCCGGGAAAGGGCATCGACGTCGAGCACCGTTTCCCACTGAGGATCGTCGGTGCGGTAGCTGTCGAGCGTAGTGCGGCGCCAAAGGCCGCGGACATGGTCCTGGTCCTGCCAGAAATTATAAAGACCATTGGCTTCGATGCCGACGAAAGGGATGCGGTCCTGCGCCTGCAGGATCTGGAGCGCCTGCGCCTCGAAAGTGGCGTAGCGCGGATCCTTCTGCAGCACCGCGAAAGTCTTGTCGTTTTCGGCCCGGGCCCAGCCGAGCGCCTTTTCCCCCTCGATCTCCTCGAGCCAGGTGAAAGGGTCCGCCCCGCCGGCCTGCGCGCCGGCAATTGAAGCTGTTGCGGCCATGGCCATCATTCCTGCGATTAAGATGCTGCGCTTCACGAATAAACCCTTCCCGAATCTCTCCAGATTTTCCGGACCTTAAGCCTCAGCAGCGCCCGAGCAAGCTTTCCTCGTGGGGAAGGCTTGTTGCAGGGCGGAGCGCAGAGGATTAGGGTCCGGCGCATTCGTTTTAAAAGCCAATCAGGGGGCTCAGGAAATGGCGAAAATTCTTGGCAATTTTCATCTGGCGCTGATCATCGGCGTCGTGCTGCTGCTGGCGGCGATGTTCGGGCTCCACGGGGCTGCGATGGACGCCGCCTACTGGACGCAGTGGCTGCGCTTCCTCCACATATTCGCCGGCATATTGTGGATCGGGCTGCTCTATTATTTCAACTTCGTCCAGATCCCTACCATGCCCAAGGTGCCGGCCGAGCTGAAGCCGGGCGTTTCCAAGTATATCGCGCCGGCGGCTTTGTTCTGGTTCCGCTGGGCGGCGCTGGCGACCGTCGTGCTGGGGCTGCTGGTGGGCGAAATGCAGCAGGGCGGCTATGTCGGCCGGGCACTGTCGCTGAGCGAAGGTTATCGCACGATCGGCATCGGCATGTGGCTGGGCCTGATCATGGCTGCGAACGTCTGGTTCATCATCTGGCCGAACCAGAAGCGCGCGCTCGGCATTGTCCCGACGGACGATGACAGGAAGGCGAAGTCCGCGACGACGGCGATGATGGCTTCCCGTACCAACCTGATCCTCTCGATCCCGATGCTCTATTGCATGGTAGCTCAGCCGCACGTCGGCGGCTGAGCGATTACAGCTCAGAGTCGCGGGCCTTCGATCGACCTGATGATTTGGGAAAGCCGCTCGGACGATACCGCCCGGGCGGCTTCTTCCAATCCGAACCAGCGGCGGCGGCGCTCCCCCTGCTCCGGCCAGCGGGTCATCTCATGCTCTACCTTCATCAGGTAGACGGCGACCTTACAGCGGAGAGGCCGGGATAGGAGGCGGGTTTTGTCGTGATCGAAACTGCCGATTTCCTCGGCTGAAATGCTGCCGCGCACCCCGCCCTCTTCAAAAGCTTCCTGCTCCGCCGCTTCGGCAAAGCTCTTGCCGGCCATGGGCCAGCCCTTTGGCACCATCCAGCGCCCGGTACCGCGAGTCGTGACGAGCAGCACTTCGAGGCTTCCGTCTTCCTTCTGCCGGTAAGGCAAGGCGCCGACCTGCAAGCGGCGGCCCCGGCTGCGGAGCGACCGGTGCAACTTGCCTAATAGGGGGGGGCGCTTCATCTCCACCCCAACGCTCGCAGATGCAAACGGTCGCAACCTGCGCGTGGCACGCAGTGCACACTGACCAGAAAGAGAAAACCGCGGAGCACCTCGAAAGGAACTCCGCGGTTGTTCAACTTTCAGAACGATCCGCGGCACCCCGCGGAGCAAGCATTACTTCTGCATCAGAAGCCGATGTTAAGCGTGGCGCTGACCGTACGGGGAGCGCCGATCTGAACGAACGGAGGACCGCCATAGACGCCCGTCGAAGCATTGATCGACTGGCTGAGCCCGCCACCGAACCCGCCGACATAGAATTGATCGAACAGATTGTAGACGTTGAGCTGCACATACGTACGGTCGAGGCCCATTCCGGCGAGGCTGTACCGGGCGTCCAGGTTAACCAGCCAGTAAGCCGGCGCCTTGGCACCGAATATCTGCGTAGGCGCGGCCGAGCCGGCGGGGCAGCCCGCAGCCACGGTGCCAGGGCAATCAACGTCACCCGTGAACACGGGCAGGTTGGTGTCGAAGACGTAGCGCGCACCGGTGCGCTTGCCGGTGAGACCGAGATCGAAGGGACCGACCGAACCTCGCACCGTGCCGCCGAACGTATAGGTCGGCGAACCCGCCTCCCGTTGGCCCGCAGTGAAAGCGCAGTTGCGGAGAGTGGTTGGCGTGCCCGGCGTCGCCGACTCGCAGTCGAACGTCGTGTTGCCGGCAAGCTGGAGATTGTCCTTGATCTCGCTCTTGTTCCACGACCCGAACACGTAAAGCAGCAACTCCCGCAGCGGCCGGTAGGAGATTGAGCCGTCGAGGCCATATTTGTCCACGTCGCCCAGATTGCGGTAAACCGTCTGCTCCAGTTCCGGATCGTAAGCCGAAGCCAGACGGTTCTGATATTTGGTGAGCCAGCCGGTCACCATCGCCTGAATCCTGCCGGTACGATAGCGCAGACCAAGATCGAAGCTGTTGCTCGTTTCGGGGTCCGGGCGGGCCCGCTCATTATCCACGGGGAAGAAGAAGGCATTATAAAGCGAGTCGGTGCCCGGAACCGAAAGGCCCTTTGCAAAGCTAGCAAAGGCGCTGACCTGCGGCGTGAGATCGTACACCGCACCGATGTTCGGCAAGACCTCGCTGTATTTGAAAACGCGCCGCTGGGGCGGTGCATGGGTCGGGTTGAGCGCGGCATATTCGGCTTCCCGAGCCGCATCCTGCCCGAAGCATTCGACGAAGCCGGATGCGGAGCTGGTGAAGCAATATTGGTTGAGGTCGCGCTTGAAGAACGGAACGCGCAGGCCTGCATTCACCACCAGCGCCTCATTCAGGAACTCGCCGCGATATTCGCCCGCCACCTGGTTCAAAATGGCGTAGGACTTACGATCGCGCTTCTGAAGCACCGTGCCCGTCACGTCAGTCTGGGGATCGTTGACCGGAAAAACGTCGAGCGGTTCGCCGCCAATGTCCAGCAGTCCGACTTCGCCGGTCTGACGATGCCGTCCCCGATCGAAGGTGTAGGAGGCGCGGAAGTTGTGGAAATCGTTGATATCCCAACGCAGGTTGGCGATCACGCCGTAGCGGTTCGTCTGAGTCTGGCTGGGGGCGAGCACAGTAACGGTGTCAAGTATGTCGCCGTCGCCATTGAGGTCGCGCCCGAAGAACGGGGAGCCGCCAAGATATCCGGCCCGGCACCGCACGTTGGCGCCGGTCGTCACGGTGGTGCAGTTGGCGATGCCCCCTGCCGGATTGATATCGCGGCCAGCTTCCCTGGCGGTAGCCGTGCCGCCGCCATTGGCCTTCACATATTGGAAGGACGGATCGATGGTCAGAACCACATTGTCGGTGATGCCGAAGCGCGATGCGCCGCGGATATTGCCAGTATTCGATGGGTTGTAGCGGCGATCGAACTCGGTGCCGCACGTATTGGCTACGTCGGCTAGGCCGGCCCTCGCCGTAGTATTGATCATGCAGGGATAGTTGATGTTGTATTCGCGTTCGTCGGCATTGCGTGGATAGCGGTTGCCGGAACCCGAACCGACGGTGCGATCCGCATCGTGGCGCAGCGGCAGCGAGCCGAAGAAGTTGTTGCGGTTCTGGTTGTAATGGCCTGCGATGGAGACGAAATCATTTCCGCCAAGCGGCTGGTAGAGCCGCGCATTATATTGCTGCTTGTTGACCCTGCCGTAGTTGTTGAACGGATTGTCGTTGCTCGCCTTCGAGGCGGCCAGCCACGCGCGAGTGCCGAACGAGGTGAGATTGCCGGTCTCGATCATGCCGAAGACGCGATGAAAGTCGAATTGACCCACCGACGCCGAAACCCGGGCCCCCAACGTCTCGCGGGGTATCAAGGTACGGTAGTTCACGGTGCCGCCGACGGCAGAAGCGGTCGGACTATCAACGTCGGTCGTGCCAAGGTTGACGTTCACCTGGTCGATCAACTCGGGGTCGATCTGCTGGTTCGAATAGATGGCGTAATTACCAGTGTCGTTGAGCGGTATGCCGTCGAACGTCAGTGAGATACGGTCGCTCGTAAAGCCGCGAATAGTGAGCGTGCCGCCGGACGAACCGTAAGCGTCGTTGTTCTGGAAGCTGACGCCGGGAACCTGATTGACAGTATCGAGAATGGTCTGGCCCGGATTCTGACGAGCGATGAATTCCTGCGTCAGCACGGCCTTGGCTTTGGGCGTGTCCGGCAGGACCACGCCTCCAACGCCCTGATCGGTACGCGACCCGGTGACGATGATTTCTTCCTCTTCGAAATCAACGGTTCCGGTCGACTGAGCGGAGGCCATGGCAGGCAGAATAAGCGCGGTAGTCGCGCACAGCAGCGAAGCGATTTTCATGAATGCGAATCCCCAAGGCAGAAGCGCCTCCGCCCGCATCCCCCAATGTTGCGGTGCAGCGAAGCGACAAAAGTACTCTAACGTTGATTATGTTACAAATTCAAGTCGAACACCTGGTTATCCACAGAAGCTTCGCCTTAGGGAAACGGCGGGGGCGCGGTAAACGCAGCCATGTTGCCCCAAAGCTACAGCTAAGGCTTCCGAGAGCGAGCACAGCGGCTTTCTCCCGCGCGCGTCTTCGATCGCTTGCGAATCGGCAACCGCAC
>DATMJS010000119.1:0-4562 GCA_035553755.1 Allosphingosinicella sp. | reverse complement strand
TGATGCAATGGAAGCTGCCGCCGCCGGTCAGCACATGATCGGCCCTTAAGCCCACGGCCTTGCGGCCGGGGAACAGCGCGCCGATCGCTTCCACGGCGGCATCGTCGTTGGGCGCGCCGTAGAGCGGGACCACGACCGCCGTATTGCCGATGTAGAAGTTCATATAGGAGGCGGGGATGATTTCGCCATCGCGAGTGATCCGGCCGGGCGAGGGGACGCCCACCACTTCCAGGCCGAACGCCTCGGCGCGGGCTTTGGCGTCGGCATAGACGGCGGCGTTGGGATCATCCTCGCCGCCCGCCGCTGGAATGGCAATCCGGCCTTCGCCCACGAAGCGGGCGAGATTGTCGACATGGCCGTCTGTATGGTCGCCCAGCAGGCCCTCGCCGAGCCACAGCAGCCGTTCGATGCCGAGGTCGGCGCGCAGCCGCGTCTCAATCTCCTCGCGGCTGAGGCCAGGGTTGCGGTTGGGGTTCAGGAGGCACTGCTCGGTGGTCACGGCAAGGCCGGTGCCGTCGACGTCGATCGCGCCGCCTTCCAAAATCCAGTCGTGGCTGTGGGTGGCAAAGCCTGCCGCGGTGGCCAGCCCAAGGCCGACCGTGTCGTCGCCTTCAAGCTCATATTTGCCGCCCCAGCCGTTGAAGCCGAAGCTGGAGGCGGTCCTGCGCCCGCCGCCCTTGAGGATGATCGGCCCTGTGTCGCGCAGCCAGATGTCCCCGAACGGCTCCTTCACCACCTCGATTCCGGGGCCGGCCAGCTCGCGTGCGCTCGCCGCCGCCTCGTCATCGGCGGCGACGAGGATCACCCGCTCGCCGCGGCCCTCCGCGCGCACCGCCCGGGCGAAAGCGATCACTTCTTCCCGCGCCGGCCCGATGTCCTCCAGCCAAAGCTCGGCATGGCTTGGAAAGCCGATCCAGACCCATTCATGCTCCGCCCATTCGGGCGGCTGGCGACAGCTCATATTCCGTTCGCTTCGAGCAGCATCGAGCGGAGCCGAGATGCGGTTGTCGAGAAGCTTCTCGCCCTTCTCGACTTCGGTTCTCGACAGGCTCGAACCTTCGCTCGAAGCGAACGGGAAGTCTTCATTGCGCTCCCGCGCGCGAGCGATCGCGGATGGCGCGGAATTCGTCGCCTTCGTACCAGTTGGGCCAGGCGGTGCCTTCCGCCAGCTCCCGGCCGATGCGATAGTAGATGGCGAGGTCGCGAAGCGCGCCCGACCAGTCCCAGTTGGGATCATATTCGTCGCTCGGCTGGTGGTAGCGGTTGGCGCGATAATCCTCAGCCGCCGCCCGGCCCGCCGCAGGGCCGCCGTTGACCAGATCCTCGCCGCCTTCGGCGTAGAGCATCGGAACGCCGAACTTGGCGAGGCTGAAATGGTCCGAACGGTAATAATAGCCTGCCTCCGGCGTGGGCTCGTTCTTGACGGTGAGGTTGAGGTCGGCCGCCGCGCGCCGGAAATAATCCTCGAGCTCCGACTTGCCCATTCCGATCACGACGAGGTCGCGCGTGTTGCCCGCGACGTTCAGTCCGTCCATGTTGATGCCGCCGACCGTCTGGGCGAGCGGATAGACCGGGTTTTCGCCATAATATTTGGAGCCGAGCAGCCCCGATTCCTCCGCCGTCACCGCGAGGAAGACGATCGAGCGGTCGGCCCGCCCCACGCGGGCATGGGCTTCGGCCAGCGCGACGAGGCCGGCGGTGCCGGTCGCGTTGTCGACTGCGCCGTTGCAGATATTGTCGCCGGTCGAGTCGGCATCGCAGATGCCGAGATGGTCCCAGTGCGCGGTGTAGATCACATATTCGTTGGGGCGGGTCGTGCCGGGAAGTATCCCGATCACGTTCTTGGACGCCTGGCGCTTGATCTCGTTGGTAAGGCCGATCGACGCCTTGAGGCCCAGCGGCACGGCCTTGAAGCCCGGCTGCTTGGCCGCCGCGGTCAGCGCCGCGAGGTTCTTGCCCGACGCCGCGAACAGCCGCTGCGCGGCTTCGTTGGTGAGCCAGCCGATCACCTTCGACTGGTCCATATGATTGCCGGGATCGTCCATATTATATTGCGGGCCCGTCCAGGAGGACTGGACCACGTTCCAGCCGTAGGAGGCGGGGCGGGTGTCGTGGACGATGAAGGCGGCCGCGGCGCCCTGCCGAGCGGCTTCCTCATATTTGTAGGTCCAGCGGCCGTAATAGGTCATGGCGCGGCCGTTGAAGGGGCCCTGCAGCCCCTCGGTTTCATAGTCGGGATCGTTGACAAGGATGACGACCGTCTTCCCCTTCACGTCGACGCCGGCATAATCGTTCCAGTTACGCTCCGGCGCGTTGATGCCGTAGCCGACGAAGACGATGTCGCTATTGTCGAGCCGGATGCTCGGCTGCACCTGATAGCTGTTCGCGACCATGTCGGTGCGCCACTGGAAGCTCAGCGGCTGAGCGCCGCCGATGACGGTAAGCGCGGTGGGGGTTGCGTTGGTCTCGACCAGCGGCACGTTCTGGAACCAGCTGCCCTTGTTGCCCGGCTGGAGCCCCGCGCGCCGGAAGCGCTCGGCGAGATAGGCGACCGTCTTCTCCTCGCCCGCGGTGGTCGGCGCACGGC
Organism: Allosphingosinicella sp.; assembly: GCA_035553755.1. Classification (GTDB taxonomy): domain Bacteria; phylum Pseudomonadota; class Alphaproteobacteria; order Sphingomonadales; family Sphingomonadaceae; genus Allosphingosinicella. The sequence continues at coordinate 1,975 of DATMJS010000119.1, read as the reverse complement.
CCTGGAACTCGTCCGAGGCAAGCTGCTGCGTCACCGTCTTCAGCGTATCGAGCGAGATTTGCGGCTGGCCGGCGCTGGTGCCGACGGTGGCGCATCCGGAAAGGACTAGGCCTGCCAGGGCTGTGAAGGACGCAGTTCGCAAGGACATTTCACTCTCCGTCAGCTTCCCCCCGCCAGCGCTTCTGGCAGCAAGTTTTTGGCCGCGCAAGCGGACACAAAAAAGGCGGCCTCCCGAGAGACCGCCTCCTTTGTCTGTAGGTCGTCCAAGCTTAGCGCGAGTAGAACTCGACCACCAGGTTCGGCTCCATCTTCACCGGATAGGGCACTTCGTCCAGCGTCGGAACGCGGTTGAAGCTGACCTTGGTCGCGCCGTCGGGAGCGACATAGTCGGGGATGTCGCGCTCGGCCAGGCCCTGCGCTTCCATCACCAGTGCCATTTCCTGCGCCTTAGGGCCGAGCTCGATCACGTCGCCGACATTCACCCGGCGCGAGGCGATGTTGCACTTGACGCCGTTCACCCGGATGTGGCCGTGGTTGACCATCTGGCGCGCGGACCAGATCGTCGGCGCGAACTTGGCGCGGTAGACGACCATGTCGAGCCGGCGCTCGAGCAGGCCGATCAGGTTCTGCGAGGCGTCGCCCTTCATTCGGCTCGCTTCCTGGAAGGTGCGCTTGAACTGCTTTTCGGTGACGTCGCCATAATAGCCCTTGAGCTTCTGCTTGGCGCGCAGTTGGATGCCGAAGTCGGACATCTTGCCCTTGCGGCGCTGGCCGTGCTGGCCGGGACCATATTCGCGCTTGTTGACCGGGCTCTTCGGGCGTCCGAAGACGTTCTCGCCCATCCGGCGGTCGAGCTTATACTTGGCGCTGGTGCGCTTCGACATGGGATACTCCAATTTGCTAATGTAGGTCCCCGGAACCGCACCGTTCAGCCAAGGCGCTGAACGCGGCCGCCGCTTCACCGGGGATGCGGAGCCAATTGCGAAGGCGCGCACATGGCGTTTCCGGGCGCGGAAGTCAACCTCGACAGGCGGGAAGGCGCTGCTAGAGAAGGCGCATGAGCCTGAACCGAGTGCCCCCCGCCGACTGTCGCAGCATGGAAGAGGTCCGCCGCGGCGTCGACCGCCTGGACGAGGAGATCGTGGCCCTGCTCGCCGAGCGCTTCCGCTACATGGACGCGGCGGCGCGGATCAAGCCGAACAGAGAGGCGGTGAGGGACGAGTGGCGCAAGGCCGACGTGCTCGCCAAGGTGAGGGCACGGGCGGAACGGGAGGGGGCTCCGTGCGGGCGGTTGGCTTTGCTTTATGAGAGCCTCGTCGAAGCCTCGATCTCCTATGAGCTGGAGCGGTACGACGCCACGCGCGGCTAGCGCTGCCGCGGATGAGTGAGCGCGCGGATCATGCCGCGCAGCGCCTGGATCTCGCGGTTGGACCAGCCGGCCTTAGAGAGGATCGTCCGCATCGTGTTGCGGGTGGCGGGAACCCGGTCGGGCGGAAAATAATAGCCGGATGCCGCCAGCGCTTCGTCCATATGGCCGATCAGCCCTTCGAGCTGCTCCTGGGTCGCGCGCGGTTCGGCGGGATCGCCTTCGGTGGGGACGGCAAGCGTCTCGTGCTTCGACCATTCGTAGGCGATCAGAATCACCGCCTGGGCAAGGTTCAGCGAACGGAAATCCGGATTGACCGGCACCGTCAGTATCTTCTGCGCGACCGCGACTTCCTCTGTTTCGAGGCCGGAGCGCTCCGCGCCGAACAATATCGCCGAAGCCCCGCTATGGGTGCGTATCTCCCGCGCCGCCTCTTCCGGTGTGACCACGGGAATGACCAGCCCGCGTTTCCTGACGGTGGTGGCATAAACGAAGGGGCAGTCGGCCACCGCCTCGGCTACGCTTTCATAAACCCGCGCTCTTTCCAGCACGACGTCCGCCCCGGATGCGGCCGGGCCGGCGCTGGGGTTGGGCCAGCCGTCGCGGGGA
>DATMJS010000118.1:0-5074 GCA_035553755.1 Allosphingosinicella sp. | reverse complement strand
AAGGCCGCCGCCCGCGACCCGGGCAGCCGCGCCAAGATCGGAGTCATCAGCCACGACAGCTCGATCGACCCGGTCGGCGCCTGCGTCGGCATGAAGGGCAGCCGGGTACAGGCGGTCGTCCAGGAGATGCAGGGCGAGAAGATCGACATCATCCCCTGGTCCGAGGACCTCGCAACCTTCGTCGTCAACGCGCTGCAGCCGGCGACCGTCGCCCGCGTGGTCATAGACGAGGAGGAAAGCCGCATCGAGGTGGTCGTGCCCGACGACCAGCTGTCGCTCGCCATCGGCCGCCGCGGCCAGAACGTCCGCCTCGCCTCCCAGCTTACCGGCTCGGCGATCGACATCATGACCGAGGCCGACGCGAGCGAGAAGCGCCAGCGCGAATTCGTCGAACGCTCGCAGATGTTCCAGGAGGAGCTCGACGTCGACGAGACGCTCGCGCAGCTGCTGGTGGCCGAAGGCTTCGGAGCGCTCGAAGAGGTCGCCTATGTCGAGCTCGACGAGCTTTCATCGATCGAAGGCTTCGACGACGAGTTGGCGACCGAACTGCAGAGCCGCGCCGCCGAGGCGCTTGAACGCCGGGAGGAAGCCGCCCGCGAGGAGCGCCGAGCGCTCGGCGTTTCCGACGAGCTCGCGGAAATGCCCTATCTCACCGAAGCCATGCTGGTGACGCTGGGCAAGGCCGGCATCAAGACGCTCGACGATCTCGCCGACCTCGCGACCGACGAGCTCGTGCAGAAGAAGCGGCCCGAACAGCGCCGCCAGCGCGAGAGCAACCGGCCCGAGGACAAGGGCGGCATCCTCGCGGATTACGGCCTCAGCGATGAGCAGGGCAACGAGATCATCATGGCCGCGCGGGCCCACTGGTTCGAGGACGAAGACGGCCAGGCCGAAGGGGAGGACGCGGTTGCGGAAACTTCCCAATGAGACGCTAGGCGAAAAGGCTGAGCATAACCCCGAGCGCAAATGCATCCTTTCCGGCGAGCATGGCGCCCGGGCCGACCTGATCCGGCTCGCGCTGGGCCCGGACGGACAGGTCGCGCCAGACGTCCGGGCGAAGGCTCCCGGCCGCGGCGCCTGGATCGGAGTCGACCGCCCGGCGCTCGAAGCCGCTTGGGCCAAGGGCAAGCTGAAGGGCGCACTCGCCCGCGCCTTCAGGACGGGCGAAATCGCCGTGCCGGCCGACCTCGGCGAGAGAATCGAGACGGCGCTCCGGCAGGCGGCGCTCGACCGGCTGGGGCTGGAAGCGCGCGCGGGCACGCTCATCACGGGTTCGGAAAGGATCGAGACCGCCGCGCGCCGGGGTGAAGTGCATCTCCTCCTTCACGCCGCCGATGCCGGAGCCGACGGCACCGCCAAGCTCGACCAGGCCTGGAGGGTCGGGGGGGGCGAGACCCAAGGACTGGTTTTTCCAGCGGAAAGGGCCATATTGTCGTTGGCGCTCGGCCGCCAGAATGTGGTACATATCGCCATAACTGATCGCGCCGCTTCGGCGCGTGTGCGTCACGCGCTGGATCGCTGGCGTGCTTTTATCGGACCTGATGATGGGCTAAGCGCCGCCGCGGCGGGTATGCCGGGCGCTTCGGCTGTGGATGTGAACGAAGGATAATAATGAGCGAGACGACAGATAAGCCGAAGCTTGGAGCGCGCGCACCGCTGGGCCTGAAGCGCACGGTCGAAACCGGCAAGGTGAAGCAGAGCTTCAGCCATGGCCGGTCGAATACCGTCGTGGTCGAGGTGAAGAAGCGCCGCATTCTCGGCCGTCCCGGCGAGGCCGAAGCCCCCAAGGTGGAAGAAGCGCCGAAGGTCGAGGCGCCTGCCGCCAAGGCGCCGCCGGCCGCCAGGCCCGCCGCGCCGAAGCCCGCCGCCCGCCCGGCCAACGATGCCGCGACGCGCCGCGAGCTGCAGGAGCGGCTGCTTCGTGAAGCCGAGGAAGCGCGCATGGCCGCGCTCGAGGAAGCGCGCCGACGCGAGGACCGTCAGGCCGCGCAGGCGACCGAGGAAGAGCGCCGCCGCGCGGAGGAAAACCGCCGCGCCGAGGAAGACGCTCGCCGCCAGGCCGAGGAAGAGGCCGGACGCGCCGCCGAGGAAGCCGAGCGCGCCGCAGCGCAGCCCCAGCCCGAAGCGGCTCCCGCCGTCGTCGAAGATGAGGAAGAGGATCGCCGGCCGGCCCATGCCCGCCCCAAGGGCTTCACTCCTGTCAAGCGGCCGGAGCCCGCACGCCCGAGCCGCACGGCGCGGGACGATCGCCGCCAGTCGGGCAAGCTTACCGTCACCCGTGCGCTGGACGATGGCGAGGGCGGCGTCCGCGCACGCTCGCTCGCCGCGCTGAAACGCGCCCGTGAGAAGGAAAAGCGCGCCCATCAGCAGGCCGGCCCTTCGGCCAAGCAGGTTCGCGACGTCGTCGTTCCGGAAGCGATCACCGTCCAGGAGCTCGCCAACCGAATGGCGGAGCGAGCCGCCGACCTGGTGAAGGCGCTGTTCAAGATGGGCATGGTGGTGACCGTCAACCAGACGATCGACCAGGACACCGCCGAGCTGCTGGTCACCGAATTCGGCCACAACATCAAGCGGGTCAGCGAATCCGATGTCGACATCCAGACCGAAACCGACGTCGATCCGCCCGAGACGCTGCAGCCGCGCCCGCCGGTCGTCACGATCATGGGCCATGTCGATCACGGCAAGACCTCGCTGCTGGACGCGATCCGCGGCGCGAACGTCGTTTCGGGCGAGGCTGGCGGCATAACCCAGCATATCGGAGCCTATCAGGTCACCCTGGCCGACAAATCGAAGATCAGCTTCCTCGACACGCCGGGCCACGAAGCCTTCACCGAAATGCGCGCACGCGGCGCCAACGTCACCGATATCGTGGTGCTGGTGGTCGCGGCCGACGACGGGCTGAAGCCGCAGACGGTCGAGGCGATCAACCATACCAAGGCGGCCGGCGTCCCGATGATCGTGGCGATCAACAAGATCGACAAGCCGGGCGCTAACCCGCAGAAGGTTCGCGAGGAACTTCTCCAGCACGAGATCATCGTCGAGGCGATGGGCGGCGACGTCCAGGACGTCGAAGTGTCGGCGCTGAAGAAGACCAACCTAGACGGCCTCCTCGAAGCGATCGCGCTTCAGGCGGAAATACTGGAGCTCAAGGCCAATCCGGACAGGGCCGCCGAAGGCACCGTGGTCGAAGCCAAGCTCGACAAGGGCCGCGGACCGCTCGCAACCGTGCTCGTCCAGCGCGGCACGCTCCGCGTCGGCGACATCTTCGTCGCGGGTGCCATCTCGGGCAAGGTCCGCGCGATGATCGACGACAAGGGCCGCCAGGTGAAGGAAGCCGGCCCCTCGGTTCCGGTCGAAGTGCTGGGCCTGTCGGGCGTCCCGTCCGCGGGCGACACGCTGACCGTGGTCGAGAACGAGGCCCGCGCCCGCGAGGTTGCCGGCTACCGCCAAGGCCTGCTCGACCGCAAACGCACCACCACCGCGCCGGTGAACCTCGAGAACATGTTCGCGTCCAGGGCGAGCACGACCGTCGAATATCCGCTGGTCGTGAAGGCGGACGTGCAGGGTTCGGTCGAGGCCATCGTCAGCGCCCTCAATCGCATTTCGAACGAGGATATCCGCGTCCGCATCCTCCATGCCGGCGTCGGCGGGATCACCGAAAGCGACGTCATCCTGGCAAGCGCGAGCGGTGCGCCGATCATCGGCTTCAACGTCCGCCCCAACGCCAAGGCGCGCGAGATCGCCGAGCGAAACGGGGTCGAGTTCCAATATTATGACGTGATCTACCACCTCACCGACGCGGTAAGGTCGGCGATGGCGGGCGAGCTAGGGCCGCTGATGATCGAGAATGTCGTCGGCCGCGCCGAGGTCAAGGAGGTCTTCCCCGCCGGCAAGAAGGACAAGGCCGCCGGCCTGCTGGTGCTCGAAGGCATCCTCCGCAAGGGTCTGCATGCGCGGCTCACCCGGGACGACGTCATCGTATCCAAGACCACCATCTCTTCGCTGCGCCGGTTCAAGGACGATGTGGCCGAAGTGCGGGCCGGGCTGGAATGCGGCGTGCTCCTGGCGGACACGAACGACATCAAGCCGGGCGACCACCTCGAAGTCTTCGAAGTCGAGGAGCGCGAGCGCACGCTCTAAGGGTGCTTTATGCGGCACAATGAGTCACAGGACGGGCGTTCGGTGCGCCTGCTTCGCGTCGGCGAGCAGGTGCGCCACGCGCTTTCGGACATATTGATGCGCGGCGACGTGCATGACGATGTGCTGGCGAGCCACAGCGTGTCGGTGACCGAGGTGCGGATGTCGCCGGACCTCCGCCACGCGACCGTCTTCGTAAAGCCGTTGCTAGGCGCCGACGAGGCCGAGGTGCTGACCGCGCTCCGGAAGAACGTCCGCTATCTGCGCGGCGAAGTGTCGAAGCGGGTGAATACGAAATTCGCGGCGCAGCTCAAATTCCTTGCCGACGAAAGCTTTGACGAGGGGAGCCATATCGACCGGCTGCTCCGCTCGCCGACCGTGGCGCGCGACCTTGGCAGCGACGAGGAAAGCCCCTCGTAAAGCGCCCGCCTCGCGCCTAACTTAGGCACAGAGAAAAACCGGAGTCGCACGCATGAAAGCGAAGTTGAGCTTGATCGCCCTGGCTGCTCTCGCCGGCTGCGCCACCGCCGCGCCGGACGGGCCGGCCGCCGGCGAAGCCAGCATCCCCTATGTCGCCAGCAACGGCATTGCCGAATGGCAAGCCGAGGGCGACGAGGCGCTCTACATCAAGGATGTTATGGGCCAATGGTACCATGTGCGCACAATGGGCACGTGCAGCCGCCTTCGCACCGCAATCAGCCTCGGCTTCGTCACTTCCGCGCTCGACCATCTCGACCGCCACGGCGCGATCATCGCGGAAGGGCAGCGTTGCCCGCTCGCCAGCGTCACCCGCTCAGGGGGTCCGCCCGCGAAACAAGATAGCTGACGCCGGCTCGGCGGGAGGCTAACTCCTCCTCATGGCCAAGCTCTATTTCTATTATGCGGCGATGAACGCCGGCAAATCGACCACGCTCCTCCAGTCGAGCTTCAACTATCA
>DATMJS010000117.1:0-19474 GCA_035553755.1 Allosphingosinicella sp. | reverse complement strand
TGGTGATGCTCCATCCGCAGGGGACCTCGGTTCGCGGAACGCTCTCCGCGCGTGGGCTCCGCCGCGGGGGGCTCACCATCGCCAGCGTCGATGCCGAAGCCGAGATGCTGGGCGGCTCGGGCCAGGTGAGGGCCAATATCGCCGGCACCCGCGGGCGTGCCTTCGTCTTCCGCACGCTGGCCGAGCTCGCGCCCGGACGGGTGAGGCTGACCGGCGGCGGCACGGTCGACAAGCGGCCGATCCAGCTAAGCCAGCCGGCGGTGTTAACGAAGGAGGATAATGGTTGGCGGCTGGCGCCGACGGCGCTCAGTTTCGCAGGCGGCAATGCTACGGTCTCCGGTCTGCTCGGCGGCAGCGCGACCGAGGTGCAGGCGCGGATGGAGCAGATGCCCTTGACCGTCCTCGATATCGCTTATCCGCGGCTCGGGCTTGGCGGCATCGCCTCGGGCACATTGAACTACCGTTCGTCGAGCGACGGCGCGAACCCTACCGGAGACGCCAACCTTCGTATCCGCGGTCTTACCCGATCGGGGCTGGTGCTTTCTTCCAAGCCGGTGGACGTCGGGCTGGTGGCAAGGCTTGCCGGCGGGAGCGCGGCGATGCGCGCGGTGGCTGTGAGCGAAGGCCGGAGGATCGGCCAGGCGCAGGCGCGCCTCTCGCCGATCGACACTGGCGGTGACATAGGCGAGCGTCTGGCGCGGGCGCCGCTTTTCGCCCAGCTCCGCTACAACGGGCCTGCGGATACCTTGTGGCGGTTGACCGGCCTCGAACTGATCGATGTCAGCGGTCCGGTGGCCATAGGCGCAGACGCTCGCGGCAGCTGGAACGATCCGCAGATCCGCGGCTCGCTCCGGACCGAGCAGGCGCGGATAGAAAGCGCGGTGATGGGGACGGTGATCAACAATGTCCGCTCGAGTGGGCGCTTCAACGGTTCGCGGCTGGTGATCGATAGCTTCAACGGCACCACTGCCAGGAGCGGCACCGTAAGCGGACGCGGGATCTTCGATCTCGCCGCCGCGAACGGCTATCCGATGCACCTCGTCATACAGGCCCAGGCAGCGCAGATCGTCGACCGGGACGACTTGAAGGCGCAGGTGACGGGCCCGATCACCGTCCGCTCCGACGGCTCGGGCGGCACCATCGGCGGCAACGTCCAGCTGGTGAGCGGCAGCTTCCGCCTCGGCAGCGCCACCGCGGCTGCGCAGGTGCCGCGCCTCAGCGTACGCGAGCTCAACCGCCCGCCGGAGGAAGCGGCGCCGCAGCGCCCCGCCAGCCCGTGGCGCTACGATCTCGGCGTCAAGGCGGAGCGGGGCCTCCGAGTCACCGGCCTCGGCATCAACAGCGAATGGGGAGCCGACCTCAGGATCGGCGGCACCGTCACTTCGCCGCGGATCACCGGCGATGCCGAGCTGGTGCGGGGGACCTATGATTTCGCCGGGCGCCGCTTCGACCTGGAACGCGGAGTGATCCGCTTCCAAGGCGAATCGCCGCCCAACCCGATCCTCGATATTGTCGCGGAGGGCGGCGTGCGCGGCCTCAACGCGGTCATTCGAGTGACCGGACGAGGCTTGAGGCCCGAGATAACGTTCACCAGCACTCCGCCATTGCCGCAGGACGAACTGCTGAGCCGCCTCCTGTTCGGCACGTCGATCACCAACCTTTCGGCCCCGGAGGCGTTGCAGCTCGCGACAGCGGTGGCGGCGCTCAATGATACGGACGGCGGGCTCGACCCTATCAATGCGGTGCGCAATGCGGTCGGGCTCGACCGGCTCCGCATTCTCCCCGCCGACATCGTCACCGGGCAGGGCACTGCGGTCGCCGCCGGCAAATATCTCGGTAAGCAGGTCTATGTGGAAGTGGTGACCGACGGCCGCGGCTATTCGGCGACCCAGCTTGAATATCAGATCACCCGCTGGCTGTCGCTGCTGACCAGCATCTCGACAATCGGGCGGCAGAGCGTAAACCTGCGCGTATCGAAGGATTATTAGCCTAGAAGGGACTCCCCGCCTCATGGAAACCGGCGTCATCGTCTCGCTCGCGGCATATTTCACCGCGATGTTGGGCATCGGATTGTGGGCGTGGCGCCGGGCGAGCGAGGACATTTCCGGTTACCTGCTCGGCGGCCGCAGGCTCGGACCGGCGGTGGCGGCGCTCTCGGCCGGCGCTTCTGACATGTCCGGCTGGCTGCTCCTCGGGCTCCCGGGCGCCGCCTATGTGGCGGGGCTCAGCGCCGGCTGGATTGCGATCGGCCTCTTCATCGGCGCGCTCGCCAACTATCTGATCGTCGCGCCGCGGCTGCGCGTCCACACAGAACGTACGCGCGATTCCATCACCATCCCGGAATTCTTCGAAAATCGATTTGAGGACGGGAGCCATGCGCTGCGGATCATCGCGTCGCTGGTTATCATCATCTTCTTCACGCTCTACACTTCCTCGGGCCTGGTCGCGGGGGGCAAGCTGTTCCAGAGTGCGTTCGGCGCCGACTACAGCCTCGGCCTTTGGCTGACCGCAGGAGTTGTGGTCGCCTATACGCTGTTCGGCGGCTTCCTCGCGGTGAGCCTTACCGATTTCGTACAAGGCACGATCATGTTCGTCGCTCTGATCCTGGTACCGGTTGTCGCCTTCGGCGAGCTTGGCGGCGGCCTCGGCGCGGACATTGCCTCGGTCAACCCTGACGCGCTCGACCTGCTCGCCGGGACGACCGCGATCGGCATTGTCTCCTCAATGGCCTGGGGCCTCGGCTATTTTGGTCAGCCGCACATCATCGTCCGCTTCATGGCGGTACGTTCGGTGCGCGACATCCCTGCGATGCGCAACATCGGCATGAGTTGGATGCTGGCGACCCTGATCGGCGCACTCGCCACCGGCTTCGTCGGCCTCGCCTACGTCACCCGAAACGGCCTTTCGCTGGAGGATCCCGAGACAGTGTTCATCCTCCTCTCCCAAACCCTCTTTCACCCGCTGGTGACGGGCTTCCTTCTCGCCGCGTTGCTGGCGGCGATCATGAGCACCATCTCCTCGCAGCTGCTGGTCTCGTCGAGTTCGCTGACCGAGGACTTCTACCGCATCTTCGTCCATCGCGAAGCTTCGCAGCGCGAGCTGGTAACGGTGGGGCGGATCTGCGTGGTCGCAGTGGCGCTCGCCGCCATTCTTCTCGCCTACAGCCCGGAGAGCAACATCCTCGGGCTCGTCGCCAACGCCTGGGCCGGCTTCGGCGCCGCCTTCGGCCCGGTGGTGATCCTGTCGCTGACCTGGAAGCGGCTGACCCGGAACGGCGCGCTTGCAGGCATTCTAGTGGGCGCGGCGACGGTCCTGTTCTGGATATATGCGCCGGTGCTGGAGGGTGGTGCGGCCTTGAGCTCGCTCCTCTACGAAATCGTCCCCGGCTTCGTCCTCGGCGGGCTCGCCGCCATTCTCGTCAGCCTCGCCGGGCCGCGCCCGCCGGAGAGCGTGCTCCGCACGTTCGAGGAAAGCGAGGCGGAACGCCGGGCCGCTTCAGGGGCCAGAGATCGGACGCGGACGGCCTGACGCTCAGCTCGAATAATACATGTCGTATTCGACCGGGCTTGGCGTGGTCTCCCAGCGGAGCTGCTCTTCCCATTTGAGTTCGATATAGGCGTCGATCTGGTCGTCCGAGAAGACGTCGCCGCGCGTCAAAAAGTCGCGGTCGTTCTGGAGGGCGATCAGCGCCTCGCGGAGCGACCCGCAGACGGTGGGGACGTTGACCAGCTCCTGCGGCGGCAGGTCGTAGAGGTTCTTGTCCATCGGGTCGCCCGGGTGGAGCCGGTTCTGGATTCCGTCGAGCCCCGCCATCAGCAGCGCCGCATAAGCTAGATAGGGGTTGGCGAGAGCGTCGGGGAAGCGGAACTCGACCCGCTTCGCTTTCTCGCCCGCGCCGTAGGGGATGCGGCAGGAGGCCGAGCGGTTGCGGCTCGAATAAGCCAGCAGCACAGGGGCTTCAAAGCCCGGCACCAGGCGCTTGTAGCTGTTGGTGGTGGGGTTGGTGAAGGCATTGAGCGCTTTGGCGTGCTTAATGACTCCGCCGATGAAGAAGAGCGCGGTTTCCGAAAGGCCCGCATAGCCGTTGCCGGCGAACAGCGGCTTGCCGCCGTTCCAGATCGAGATGTGGGTGTGCATGCCCGAGCCGTTGTCCTTGGCGATAGGCTTCGGCATGAAGGTCGCGGTCTTGCCGTAGGCATGGGCGACCATGTGCACGACATATTTATAGACCTGCATCCGGTCCGCCGTCTGGACGAGCGTGCCGTAGGTGAGGCCGAGCTCATGCTGGGCGGCCGCTACCTCGTGATGGTGCTTGTCCATCGGCAAACCCATTTCGAGCATGGTCGATACCATCTCACCGCGTATGTCGACGGCGCTGTCGACCGGCGCGACGGGAAAGTATCCGCCCTTCGCGCGCGGCCGATGGGCGAGGTTGCCGATCTCATATTCGCGGCCGGTGTTGGTCGGCAGCTCGATGTCGTCGATGCGGAAGTAGCTTGAATTATAGCCGTCCTCGAAGCGGACGTCGTCGAACATGAAGAATTCGGCTTCGGGGCCGACATAGACGGTGTCGCCTACCCCTGTCGTTCTGAGATAGGCCTCGGCACGCTTGGCGGTCGAGCGGGGGTCGCGGGCGTAGAGCTCGCCCGTTCCCGGATCGACGATGTCGCAGAAGAGGATCAGCATCGGTGTCGCCGAGAAGGGATCGACATAGACCGCGTCGAGGTCCGGCTTCAGGATCATGTCGCTCTCGTTGATCGCCTTCCAGCCCGCGATGGACGATCCGTCGAACATGAAGCCGTCGGTGAGCTGGTCCTCGTCGACCACGCCCGCGCACATCGAGAGGTGCTGCCATTTGCCTTTAGGATCGGTGAAGCGCAGGTCCACCCATTCGATTTCCTGCTCCTGGATCATGCTCAGGATCTTGCCCGCGTCGTTCGCCACCTTGCTGTCCTTGTTCCGTTGGTTGCCAGCGCGCCGAATCCCCCCGGCGCCTCGTCAATTCATCAACGGTCACGGGGTCCATCGTCCAGCCCCGCACGGCCGGCGGTGAATAATTCACGTGGTCGAATGCTCAGAACTGCCTTCGCTGTGCCGAGATCAACATCCTCAGCAACATCGCGACGGGACGCGGCACGCCGACCTTCCCTTCCAACCAGAGGCTGACCGCCGAGCGGCTGACGCCGATCGCCGCGGCGAGATCGTTCTGGGTGCGGTAACCGAGGGTGCGCATCGCGGCCCGGAGCTCGTCCGGCGGCATCGATGCAAGGAGGGGATCGTCCGTCATGGCCGTCCTCCCACGGTCAGATGGCGTCGGAACCTCGTTCGCCGGTCCGAATGCGAAGAGCCTCTTCGACGGGTATGACGAAGATCTTGCCGTCGCCGATCCGGCCTGTCCGGGCGGCATTGGCGATGGCTTCGACGACGCGCTCGGCAAGGCCGTCCTCGACCACTACTTCGAGCTTCACCTTGGGGAGGAAGTCGACGATATATTCGGCGCCGCGATAGAGCTCGGTATGGCCCTTCTGGCGGCCGAAGCCCTTGGCCTCGGTGACGGTGATGCCGGAAACGCCGACCTCGTGCAGCGCCTCCTTCACTTCATCCAGCTTGAACGGCTTGATGACGGCCTCGATCTTCTTCACTTCGTCCTCCGCTGCTGCCCTCTCCATAGCTCCCATCGGAGGGCGCGCAAGCATGCAAGGGACCGTGGCCGCCGCAGCTTCGCTGGGAAGCGATGGCCAACTCATTCGAACTTGAACGCGGCTCCGAGCGCTCGCTGCACCTGCGTGCGGCGGGTGCGGGGCCCGACATCGTTCTCATCCACGGGGCGTTGGCGACGCATCGCGACTGGCTGGACGGGCCGTTAGAGCGGCTTGTTTGGAGGCGCTGTCGCCGCACCGCCTCCGTAATGGACTCAATATAAACGGCTAAGTCTCTGCTGAAGCGTCATTTCCTGCCGACGAGCCGTTCGTGGGAAGGGACACTGATCCATGTTATTTTGTTGATGGGGCGCGACGCAGCTGGAGAGGCGAAGCGGATGCCGACCTATTATTTCAACGTCCATGGCGGCCCCGTCCAGGCGCAGGACCTGGTGGGCCTCGAACTGCCCGACGACGAAGCGGCGCGGAGCGAAGCGCATCGGCTGGCGGGCGAGATCACGCTCTACGAGATCATGAACGCGCGGGCGCCCGAGGAGGAGTGGGTGGAGGTGGTGCGTGAGGATAACAAGCCCGTGATCGCGCTTCCTCTCGCCGAGACGATCGAGCGTCCGCCCTGGCGGATCGGCCGCGGGTTGTGAGGATTGTCATGCAAAAGAGCGAACTAGGCTATTGGAAGCAGCGGCTCCACGAAGAGACCGCGGCGGCGCTGGGCTCGAACGACGCTCATGTCGCGGCGGTTCATGTGCAGCTGGCGCAAGGCTATGCACGGCGGCTGGTAGAGCAGCGGCAAGCCGAAACTCAGCCGTAAGGCGGCGCGTCGAGGCCCTTCGGGCTCCTGGTGAAAATTTCGCAGCCGTCCTCGGTGATGCCGATCGAATGCTCGAACTGGGCCGACAGGCTGCGATCGCGAGTCACCGCCGTCCAACCGTCCTCCAGCACCTTGCAGGCCGCCTTGCCGATGTTGATCATCGGTTCAACGGTGAAGAACATGCCCGGCCGGAGCTCCGGCCCCGTGCCGGGGCGGCCGGCATGGACCACTTCGGGCGCTTCGTGGAAATTCTGCCCCAGCCCGTGGCCGCAGAAATCGCGCACGACCGAATAGCGGTTGGCTTCGGCATGGCTCTGGATGGCGTGGCTGATGTCGCCGAGGTGATTGCCGGGCTTGGCCTGTTCAAGGCCCCGCATCAGGCATTCGTAGGTGACCTGGACGAGCTTCTTAGCCTTCACCGGCGCGTCGCCGACCAGATACATGCGGCTGGTATCGCCGTGCCAGCCATTGAGGATCGGGGTGACATCTATGTTGACGATGTCGCCGTCCTTGAGCTGCTTGTCCCCCGGAATGCCGTGGCAGACGACATGGTTGATCGAAGTGCAGCAGCTCTTGGTATAGCCGCGATAGCCGAGCGTCGCCGGGAAGGCGCCCGCGTCGCGCATCATCCGGTAGACGATATCGTCGATCTCGCGCGTGGTGACTCCGGGAACGACATGGGGCACGAGCGCGTCCAGTATCTCGGCAGCGAGGCGGCCGGCGGCGCGCATGCCTTCGAAGCCTTCGGGCCCATGAAGCTTGATCGGTCCCGCATAGCCGATGACGGCGCTGTTTCTGTCGAGGGTGGTTACCATCGGGCGGATATAGGCGTTCGGGCACGGCTTGGCGACCCCTCGGCAGAGGACTATGGCCTACGACATGGCGGAAGAGCGTATCTGGACGGCGGGGCTGGTCATCATCGGCGACGAGATATTGTCGGGCCGTACCCAGGACAGGAACATCGCCCAGATAGCGGCCTGGCTGAACCTCCAGGGCATTCGCCTCAGCGAGGCGAGGGTGGTGCCCGACGTCGAGGAGAAGATCGTAGAGGCGGTGAACGCGCTCCGTGCGGCGAACGACTATCTGTTTACGACCGGCGGCATCGGCCCCACCCATGACGACATCACGGTGGACGCGATCGCCCGGGCGCTGGGGGTGCCGGTGGTGGTGCATGCCAAGGCGCGAGCGGTGCTGGAAGCCTATTATGCAAACCGCGGCGGGCTTTCGGATGCGCGGCTCCGCATGGCGCGCGTGCCGGAGGGTGCCGAGCTGATCGAAAACCGCATGTCGGGAGCGCCCGGCATCCGCCACGGCAACATCTTCATCCTTGCCGGCGTGCCGCATATCACCACCTTGATGCTGGAGGCGCTGTCGGGACAATTGGAGGGCGGCCGGCCGATGCTGTCGCGGACCGTCGGATGCTGGACTGCAGAGAGCGAAGTCGCCGACCTGCTCCGCGAAACCGAAGCGGCCCACCCGCGATGCCAGATCGGCAGCTATCCCTTCTTCCGCGACGGTCGCGTCGGCGCCAATTTCGTCGTCCGTTCGACCGACGAGGCGGCGCTGGAGGCCTGTTTCGAGGATCTGGTGAAGCGGCTGCAGGCAGACGGGCGGGAGGTCGTGCCGGGACAGATCTAGGCTGATCGGTGGCCGTTGCGCAGTTTGACGAAGCCGCGGTGGAGGGAAGCGAGCAGTTGTTCGTCGCTGAACGGCTTTTCGAGGAACTCGACGGCCCCGTTCTTCATTGCCCGGACGACGGTGGGAATGTCGTCGTGGCCGCTCATAAAGATGATCGGCCAATCAATGCCGCGGCGGTTTAGCTCGGCCTGGACTTCCAGACCTCCCATTCGGCGCATGAGCACATCGAGCAGGATGCAGCCGGGTTCCAGCGTCTCGACATCGGCGAGGAAGTCCTGGCCGTTTGCATATTGGGTGCAGGCGAGGCCGAGCGTGGCGAGAAGGAAGCAGGAGGAATCGCGGAGCGAGGCTTCGTCGTCGATCACATAGACATGGTGCTCGGGCGGCGGTTTGGCGCCGGGCGCGGCGGCTTCGAAGGGAGCATGCAGCATGGCATTTCTCCATGCCCGCCGCGCATCCGCCATCGTGCAAATGAAATCGCAAATCCCGACCGTTTTGTTCCCGTTCCGGCAGGCAGAAACGCGCCGATCTTTAGCTGACGCTACGGCAAGGCCGGCATGCCGAGTAGGTTTGCGGAATATACGGTAAGGGCTGGAGCGGGTGAAGGGAATCGAACCCTCGTCGTAAGCTTGGGAAGCTTCTGCTCTGCCATTGAGCTACACCCGCGAAACGACGGAAATTGGTTCCGGTTACTCGTTGCGCTATACGCTCGCCGATTGCCACGACCACGGCCTTGTGGTCAACACACACCTTCCGGATGCGTACGAGCTCGTCCGCCGACCAGCCCTGCATCGGTTGAGCAGGCCCGCTCCTCGCCGAACTTGAGCAATGCTTGGACCTCGGCGCCGATCTCAGCGGCCACGGCCTGCTCCTGGCGAAACGTCCGGATGCAGACATGATCGGCTCGTGCGATGCCGGTCGATTGCCTACAGAGCGCCCGCTGGCTCCGGCTAGCCCGTTAATCGTAACAGCTGCCGACATCGTGCTCCTGGCTGAGCGGCGGCGGTTCGATAGCGAGATCAACGGCGTTGAGCCATGCATGGTCGAAATCGGACTCGCGTTCGGTGTAGCCGGCAAGATCATGAAGGCCCGGCTCATCCAGTATAGTGAGGAAGGGACCGTCTACGGCAATGTATCGTCTGGCCACCAGCTCGGACCACATGCGGCTGGCGTGAACGGGCGTCATGCCGGTCACCTGCGCCATCTGCTCGCGTGTCAGATGGAGGCGAAACGAAGAAGTGACGCTGCTGTCGGTGGAGCGGAGGCGGTGGACAATGTCGAGAAGCAGGAAGGCGATCCTGCTCTTGGCGGGGGCGCGGCCCATGCTGGCCAGCCGGTCGCCAGCGGTGATCCTCTCGGCTTGCGCAAGCATGTACATGACCGCCGCCAGCCGGGGCAGCCTGAAGAGCCTCGTAAGGAGGCGCTTGGGGAAGGGAGCGACGACGCAGTCCGACAGCCCCTCGATGTCCTCGGCATGACGCCGCATCGGCACGCTCGGCATGGCGAGGAGGTCGCCCGGAAAGTGGAGGCGGCGGACCTGATGGGAGCCGTCCGGAAAGCGAGTGTAGCTCATCGCCCAGCCGGTCATCAGCACGAACGCCTGCTCGGCCGGATCGCCGGCGCGGACGAGAACGTGCCCTCGGGAGAGGGCCACCGGCTTCGCCTCCAGCCTTTCCAGGAACTCCAGCTCGGCCTCGCTCATCCGAAACCGCCGCGCGACGCGATCGACGAAGGCTCCCATGGCGTCTCCTCCGACATCTTCCTATCACATAATCCGTTTTTGCAACCGCCACAGCAGCATATGCGGAGCCCGGTAACAAAAGTTATTTCAACCCCCTCCCGAGCCGGCCTATGCTGCCCCCGTTCCGGATCGGAGCGGGGGCGCTTTGAGGAGGAACAGGGATGGCTCGTCGTGTAGCGGTTTTGACCGCCGGCGCCGCCGCGACACTGGGGCTCGCTGGCTGCGAATATCTGGGGCTGCTGAGGCCTAGCGTGCTGGGGCAGGTCGATCCCGAGATGGCGACCATCATGAACGAGCTTCCGAACCTCGATGAGCCCAACGAGGCGCTGATCGGGCGGCTTTACGCCACGGGCGGCGCCTCGCGGCCTTCGCTGGGCAGGGACGGCATCTTCCGCGACCGCATCCGAGTGCCGAAGGACGAATATCTTTGGTATCCAGCGATCATCATCATGCCGCGCGGCGGCACGCTCGAGCTCGACATCACCAACGAGGACCAGCGGCCGCACGCCATATACGCTCCCAGCAATGGTGAGCGGCAGGTGCTGGAGCTTCCGGCCGCTACCCGCGGGATCGTACGGGTGACGCTCGACCAGCCCGGAATGTACTGGTTCGGCTGCCCGGTTGCGAACCACGCCAACCGCGGCATGCTCGGCTTCGTCTTCGTCAAGGGCGAGGTGCCGCCCGAAGCGCGGCTCGACCGGCCGCCCCAGCGCCAGCCCGGCAACAGGAGGCCGCCCCGTGCGCACCAGCATTAAGATCTTCGCCGCCGCGGCCCTCGCGCTTACGGGCGGCTGCTATCCTTCCGACATGGGGCCGAACTGGCCGATCACCGAAACCCAGAAGTCGTTCGAACAGATGGACGCGGCAATGCGCCAGCAGGCGCCGGCGGTGGCCGACACCGTCACCGGCGACAGGATCGTGCGGGCGCGGTCGGAGCCGCACAACTGGCTCACCTATTACGGCGCCTATGACGGGCAGCGCTTCTCGTCGCTCGGCGAGATCAATGCCGGCAACGCCGCGAGACTGAGGCCCGCCTGGGTGTTCCAGGCGGCGCCGATCGGCCTCGTCGCCAACCCCCCGAGCTTCTCGCTCGAAGCCGCGCCGATCGTCGTCGACGGAGTCATGTACCTGTCCGGCTGGGACGGTTACGTCTGGGCGCTCGACGCCGCCAGTGGCGAAGAGCTGTGGCGTTACCGTCATGCCATTCCGCTCGATCTGCCGCTCTGCTGCGGCAACGTGAACCGCGGCGTCGCGGTGGCGCGCGGCAAGGTCTTCTATTCGAGCCCCAATGGCCACCTGGTGGCGCTGGACGGGCGGACGGGGAAGCCGGTCTGGACCAAGGTCTGGCTCGACCCGCGCGCGGGCGAGAGCTCGACCATGGCGCCGCTGGTCGTGAAGAACATGGTGATCGTCGGTTCGTCCGGCGCCGAATATGGCGTGCGCGGCCATATCGACGCGTTCGACGTCGACACTGGCCAGCGGCTGTGGCGGCGCTATGCTGTGCCGAAGCCGGGCGAGCCGGGCTCCGAGACCTGGGGCAACAACGACGCCTGGGAGCGGGGCGGCGGCAGCGCCTGGATAACCGGCTCCTACGATCCCGAGCTCGACCTCCTCTATTGGGGCACGTCCAACCCTTCCCCGGATTTCGACGGCAGCATGCGGCCGGGCGACAATCTCTTCACCAACTCGGTGCTGGCGATGGACCCTGATAACGGCACGATCCGCTGGCACTACCAGTTCACACCGCATGACGTGTGGGACTATTCGGGCGTCAACGAGAATATATTGTTCGAAAGCGGCGGGCGGCGGCTGCTCGCCCATTTCGACCGCAACGGCTATCTGTTCGTGCTCGACCGCCAGACCGGCCAGCGGGTGAGCGTCACCCAATTCGGCGACCGGGTGACGTGGGGCCGGATCGACCCGGCGACCGGCGCCGTCAGCGACCGCCGCGAGCCGACCCGTGAGGGAATCGAAGTCTGTCCGGGGCCAGCGGGATCGAAGGAGTGGCCGCACGCCACCTACAGCCGCTCGACGGGACTGCTCTACACGCCGGTGATAGACGCTTGTGCGACCTATCGGACCTTTCCGACCGAGTTCAAAGAGAGCCTCTCCTATTTCGGCGGCGACTTTAAGGTCGATCCCGCGCAGGTGCGGGGTGGCGGCGTCAAGGCCTACCGACCGAACGGTGCGCTAGCCTGGGAGTGGCGTTACAAGTTCCCGATCGTCGCCTCGCTTTTGAGCACGGCGGGGGACGTGGTGTTCGTCGGCACGCCCGATGGGATGTTCATCGCGCTCGACGCCCGCTCCGGTCGGCAGCTGTGGCAGTTCCGCACCGGAACCGGCATCCATTCCAACCCGGTCACCTACAGCGTCGGCGGCAAGCAATATGTCGCGGTGCCGACCGGTTGGGGCGGTTGGATCAAGGGCTTCGCTCCGAACATGTTTGGCCACGAGCGAGGGAGCGCCCTCTTCGTCTTTGCGCTGCCTTAGGCTGAAGATCCCACCTTATCTTCACCGCCCTTGAGCCACACCCGCTTGTGAGGCGGTATCTAAGTGGCGGCGGACGCCGTGCCGAGAGCGTCAGTCGGCGCTCGCCCAGAGCGCGGGAGCGGCGGCGCGGTTGCTCCCGGGAAAAGGAATGCGCCGCCGGAATTCGTCCGTGAAGACGCCGTCGACGCGGATGCTGAAGGAGAGGCCGCCGGTCGCGTCGGCGCCGTGATACTGGTTCACCGTGTCGAACCAGGCGGAGTGCGACTGCACGTAGAGCTTTTCGCCCGTTTCCGGGTTAAGCATATAGAAGGGCTTGGCGAAATTGGTCCGGAGCCAGATGAATTCGTGGCAGAGCTCCCGACTGTCATGGTCCTTGTGCGCTGAAACGGCGCGGCCGCTGTCGTCGTACATGATAAGCATTCGGCCGGTCGCCTTGAAGGGCAGGGTGGCGAGAAAATCCATCAGCGGCGCGAATTCGGCGGCCTCCTCGCTCGGCTCCCACAGCTCGGTTCGGTCGAGGTCGTAATAATTGTCGGCCTCTCGCGAGCGGGCGAGATAGATCATGCGCGATCCGGGGAGGCGCGGCGCTTCGTCGTTCAGGAGGAAGGGGCCTGTGTAGAAAGCGAGATCACGCGCGGCGGCGAGGCGACGTTCAATCCGCTCGCGGATGAAGCCGTCCAGCGACTTCAGGCGCGCAACGTCGATGAAGGGGTCCATATCCTTATAGGAGGGGTAATAGGCAATGGTCATGCGGCTCCGTGGATACGCGCCGCGAGCCACCCGGTTCCGGAACAAGGGAGCCCCTCCCGCCGTTCAGAGCGAGCTTTTAAAATTTATTTTGCGGTCCTAACCTATTTTAATTGAGCAATATTTAATTCGGTCATAGCAGCGCAGTCCAAGCTGCTCACTACAGAATAGTAATCGGCTTGATAACGTCCATTCGGCGGGGGGAACTGCTGTCTGGAGCAATATGAAGATATATGTGAGCGGCCTTTATTGCGGCGGTAATCCTCAGCCCGGCGTGGGAATTGTCAGGTCCATACGTCAGGGATTTCCGAATTCCAAGGTAATCGGTGTCGAATATTCCAACCGCGTTTCCGGTATTCACTGGGAAGGCATTGACGAGCTGTGGATCCAGCGCCCCTGGGAAGAGCTCGACCTCGACTCCTATGGCGAGAAGGTGAAGGAGGCGCTCGCCTCAGGTGGCCTCTGGATCTCGGGCAGCGACCTCGAAGCCATGTGGCTCGCGAGCCTCTTCCCCGACGGGCACCGCAACCTGCTCGCCCCGCCGATGGGAGCGCTGAAGCGGATCACCAAGCCGGCGGTCGAGGCCGCGCGAGGCCTGCCGGTCAAGATCCCTACCTTTATCTCGACCGACCATAGCGACTGGGACCTCCATGCTTTTTGCCGCGAACAGAATTGGCGGGTCTGGCTGAAAGGCCCTTATTATGACGCGGCGCGCACCCCCAGCTGGGACGTGTTCGAAGCAGCCCGCAGCGCGCTGTCCAAAGTTTGGTCGACCGAGCGGCTTTTCCTCCAGGCGCATGTCTCGGGCTACGAGGAATCGGTGATGCTGAGCGCCTATAAGGGCGAGCTCCTAAGCGCGATCAGCATGAGGAAGCGCGACGTCACGCCCGAGGGCAAGACCTGGGCCGGCGACATTGCCGAAGTTCCTGAGGAATTCATGGACCCGCTCCGGCGGATGGTGCGCGAGCTCAACTGGACCGGCGGCGGCGAACTCGAAATGGTCCGCGACGCGGCCGGCCAGCTCTGGCTCCTCGAAATGAATCCGCGCTTCCCGGCCTGGGTGCACGGCGCGACCATCGCCGGCCACAATCTCCCGGCGCTGTTAATCGAGGCGGCGAGCGGGACCAAGGCGCGGCCGGCCACCGCCGAGGCGCAGGAATTCACGCGGGTGGTGCTGGAAGTGCCGGTCCGCCCCGAATATCCGCTGCCGCCGCTTCCCGAGCCTTTCGCCGGCGCGATCGGCCATTCGATGAAGCATCCTTCGGGGCTCACCTCGCTGGCGAAGAAGCTCCACAAGACCAGTCCCGAGATGCTCGTGGTCGGCGAGGGCGACGGTCCCGACGGCCTGCCGACTATCCCCGACAGCTTCGCCGCCGATATCGACAGCTACGATTTCGCGTCGGTCCAGACGCCCAAATTCCTGTTCATGGACAAGACGGCGAGCGGGCTCTTCAGGAAAGCCGCGGAGCGGGCGCACCGGCTCAGCACAAACGAAGTGCAGGTGGTGAGCGGCTATTCGATCAAGACCAATCCCGACGAACGGCTGATCAGGCTCGCGCTCGACAACGGCTTCCTAGCCGAATGCATCAGCCTCCTCGAAGTGCAAAGGGCGCTGGAGGTGGGCTTCCGGCCGAACCAGGTGATCCTGAACGGCCCCGGCAAATGGTGGCCCGAAGGGCTGATGCCCAGGGAGCGGATGCACGCGGTCTTCTGCGACAGTGTCGCCGATCTCGACCGCGCGGTCGCGGCGATGGAGGCGGGCGAGATGAGCGCCGCCCATGTCGGCATCCGCATCCGGACGCCCAACATCGTGTCGCGCTTCGGCATTCCGCTCGACAGCGCCGTCACCTTCGGCAAGCTGGTGGCGGCGGTGAAGCGGCTTCCCGAAGACAGCGCGTTCGGAGTCCACTTTCATATGGCAAGCGCCAATGTCGGGGTCGCCCAATGGTGGCATCTGTTCGAATCGATGCTGAAATGGTGCCGCTCGATCGAGAAGCTGACTGGCCGGACCATCGAGATACTCGATATGGGCGGCGGCTGGTTCCCCGACGACTGGCACACGGACGACGACGCGAAGTTCGCGCACGCGGTGGAGACGGTGCGGGCGATGCTCCCCAGCGTCCGCCAGATCGTGTCCGAGCCCGGCAAGGCGATGGCGCAGCCGTCGATGGCGCTCGCCATGCGGATCCTCGAAATCCAGCGGCACGAGGAGGATTATGTGGAGGCGGTGGTGGACGCGTCGATCGCCGAACTCCCGATGTACTTTTTCTACCCGCACCGGATGCTGCGCAAATGCAGCGAAACCGGCGCGCTGCAGCCACTGGGGCGCGGCAAGACCCACCTCATGGGCCGGCTCTGCATGGAGCACGACATCGTCGCGGCCAATGTCGAGCTTCCCGAAGGATCCAAAGCCGGCGACCTTCTGATCTTCTGCGACGCCGGCGGTTATGACAGGAGCATGTCCTATGTATTTGGTCGCGGCTAAGGAGCTCGAAAGAGCCCGCACGGACAGCCCGCTACCGAGCGACAGGTGGGAGCATTTCCCCTTCAGCGGCCTCTCCCACCATGGCGAGGCCTGCTGCGACATCGCGCGCGAATGGCTGCTGGCGATGGATTTCGCGCAGCTGAACGGCGGCGACCTTAAGACGGGGCCGCGCTGGATCCGGCAGAAGTATGAGTGGGGCCCCTCGCCCTGGCCCATGAACTGGTGCGAGGTCGTGGAGCGCAAGGTCATTGACTGCGGCGCCCATGCGGCGCTGGCCCACGAAGCCTTCGCCGCGCGAGGCGTGACCGCCTTCCGCGCCCAGTTCGTCCAGCGCTACAGCGCCGACGCGACCGATCAGTGGCAGCGCAAATGGGGGGACGAGCAGGTCTCCGACCATTGGATCGACGGCGCGCATATCTATCATGAAGGCAATGCGCTGCTGGTCGGCGAGGACGAAGTGAAGCTGTGGGACGCGAGCGCCGGCTGGTGGATCAACCCGCGCCAGGCGGGCGGCTATGGCAGCCTCGCCGCGGTGCGCATCTTCGCCGAGGGCCAATGGGGCGGCGGCGACGGTTTCCGCTGGGGCGAATATCGGATCAAACCCAATAGCTGGCGGCGGATCGGCGCGGCTTAGGCTTGCCCGCCGGTCCGCTCCGCGCCAGAACAGCGGCTCCTGAACAAGGGGAGGCGAGAAATGGCCGGAGCGGTACGGAGCGGCGTTTGGGCGCGGCGGATCACGGCGGCGGCGCTTGCGCTTGCGATCGGCGGGGTGCTGGCGGCGTTGATCGCCGCCATCGGCTCAGGGCAGGAAGCGTGGCATTTCCGGACCGGGTTCACCGTGCTCCGCTATGCCTTTTTCGCGGCCATTGCGGGCAGCGTCTTGGCGCTCGCGGGCATCATTCTCAGTTGGAAGAGCCGGACGGTCGGACTAGGGCGGCGCAACATGCTGGCTCTGGCGGTGGCGCTGGTTTTCGTGATCTTCCTGGGCCGGCAGATCTATACGGCGCGGACGGTTCCGGCCATCCACGACATCAGCACCGACCTTCAGGAAGTGCCGGAGTTCCGCGCGCTGCGTGTGCGCGAGGACAATCTTGAGAACGTGCCCGACATGGGCCGGCCGGAGCTTGCCGCCTTGGATCCCGAAGAACGATGGAAGGCGATCCACCGCGAAGCCTATGGCGACGTGAAGCCCGTCCGAGTGCCGTGGACCGTGCGCGAGACGATCGGGAAGGCACATGCTTTGGCCGAAAAACGCGGCTGGGAGATCGCCTATGTGGACCCGGCGCGCGGGCGGCTGGAGGCCACCGACACCACCCGCTTCTTCCGCTTCAAGGACGATGTGGTGGTGCGCGCGCGCAAGGACCCTCAAGGCGAGGGCACGATCGTCGACATGCGCTCGATCAGCCGCGTCGGCGGCAGCGACGTCGGCGTCAATGCGAAACGCGTGCGGGAATTCCTGAAGGATCTCCGGCAGAGCTGACGCGCGCCGCCCGTTGGGTCTATCTCGGATTGATGCGGCCATGGCCTGAGGTTGGATGGATCAGGGTGTTTTCAGGGAGCGGCGCTCGACCAGGGCGATCGCTTCGGCAACCGCCGCCTCGACGCCCATTGCGCTGGTGTCGAGCAATGCCGCGTCCTCGGCCATGGCGAGGGGGGCGGCGGCGCGACCGCGGTCGCGCTCGTCCCTCGCCCGTATGTCGGCAAGCACATCCTCATAATGGACGTTCATGCCGAGCCGCTTCAGTTCGTCGTAACGGCGCCGCGCGCGTATTTCCGGGCTGGCGGTGACGAAGAGCTTGGCCTGAGCCTGGGGCGCGATCACGGTGCCGATGTCGCGGCCGTCGAGCACCGCGCCGCCGGGCTGCCCCGCGAAGGTGCGCTGCCGTTCGAGCAGAGCGTGCCGCACCATCGGATAGACCGAGATGCGGGACGCGATGCCGCCTACCGCTTCGCTCTTGAGTTCGGGATCGGCGAAGTCGATCTGCGAGATGTCGCAGGCTCGGAGCGCGGAGAACTCGCTCTCCGGGTCGCCTCCGGTCTGGAGGAGGTTCAGCGCCACAGCGCGGTAGAGGAGCCCCGTGTCGAGATGGGGAAGGTCGAAATGCCGCGCCAGCGCGCGCGCGACCGTACCCTTGCCGCTCGCCGCGGGGCCGTCGACGGCGATGATCATAAGGCGCCGAGGCCCTTGAGCGCGGCGGTGAAGCCGGGGAAGCTGGTCTGGACGGGAGTCATGTCGTCGACCGTTACCGGCTCATGGCAGGCTAGGCCAGCCACCGCGAAGCTCATCGCGATGCGGTGGTCGAGCTGTGAGCGGATGAGGGCGCCGCCGGCAAGCGGGCGGCCGCCGCTGCCGCGGATCACGAGGCCATCGTCGCTTTCCTCGACCGTCCCGCCGATGTCGCGCAGCCCTCGCGCCATTGCGGTGATCCGGTCCGATTCCTTGACTCTCAGCTCCGAGAGGCCGAGCGCGCGGCTCTCGCCGTCCGCAAAGGCGGCGGCGATGAAGAAGATCGGATATTCATCGATCATCGCGGGCGCCCTTTCCCGCGCCACGGAAACCCCCTGGAGCGGCGAGTGGCGCACCGCAAGGTCCGCGACCGGCTCGCCGCTCACCGTCCGCTGGTTCGAAAATTGAAGGTCGGCGCCCATCTCAAGCAAAGTCTCGTAGAGCCCCATGCGCATCGGATTGACGCCGACGCCCGCAATGCGAATGTCGGAGCCCGGAACGATCAACGCCGCCACGGCGAGGAAGGCGGCCGCGGAGGGATCGCCCGCGATACACATGTCCTGCGGGCGAAGCTCGGCTTCGCCGCGAAGGCTGATCTCACGGCCGCTCCCTTGCGGGGATATCTGCAACTCGGCACCGAACAGCTGCAGCAGCCGCTCGCCATGGTCGCGGGTGGGGACCGCTTCCACCACTGTTGTCATGCCGGGTATGTTGAGGGCGGCGAGCAGCAGCGCCGACTTCACCTGCGCGGAAGCCACTGTCAGCCGATGCGTCAGCGGCAGCGCGGGGCAGATGCCTCGGACGGCGAGCGGGAGCCGGTCGCCGGGGCTCGCGGTGATCTCCGCCCCGATCCGTCGCAGCGGCGCGATCACCCGGTCCATCGGACGGCGGCTCAAGGAGGCATCTCCGGCAAGGACGGCGCTCACCGAGTGGCTTGCGATGAGTCCCATCAGCAGCCGAGCCGAAGTGCCGCTATTGCCCATGTCCAGCGCAGTTTGCGGCTGGAGGAGCCCGCCTGTGCCCACCCCGTCGACATGCCAGGCGCCGCCGCCGCTCTCCGGAGCCAGCTCGATGCGCGCTCCCATCGCGCGGAGCGCCGCCGCGGTTGAGACCACATCGGTCCCTTCCGACAGACCCTCGATCCGGCTACGCCCGGCGGCGAGCGCCGCCAGCATCAGCGCTCGGTGCGAAATGGATTTGTCGCCGGGGATCGGGGCGCTTCCGCGGAGCGGACCGCTTGCGGAAAACCGCATGGGCTGGGGCTCGGCGCCTGTCATGTCCGCCTGGTCGATCCTTGTCCGGCTGATCTCGCGCTTGGCTTTTGACAGCGGCCCCATGCTATGGCAAGGCGCGGCCGATCACGGCCCGGCCCGTTCGGGGCGGCCGCCTTTTCTTGTTTATCGGAGGCTCTCTCACCCATGGTGAAAGCTGAATGGGGCACCAAGCGAACCTGTCCCAAATGCGCGACCCGCTTTTACGACCTCGGCAAGGACGACCCGGTCACCTGCATCAATTGCGGCGTTGCCTGGGAGCCCGAGCCGGTGCTGAAGTCGAAGCAGCCGATGCCGTTCGAGGTCGCGGCGCCCGCCCCTGAGAAGGAAGAGGCCGCCGACGACGATCTCGCCGCCGAGGAGCTGGTTCCCGACGAGGACGAGGAGCCGAGCGCCGACGACGAAGT
>DATMJS010000116.1:0-5033 GCA_035553755.1 Allosphingosinicella sp. | reverse complement strand
CCGGGCAGCGGCGGCAGGCCCTCGTCGGCCTTGGGCGCCATCTCCGAGGCGAGGTCGCGGCGGCGCGTCGGGCGCGACCACACGACGTTGTAGCTGCCGTCCTCCTGACGGAACGCCGACACGTAGAGCGGCGCGGCCAGGCTCGGATCCTCGATCTTGCCGTTGAGGAACGCCTCGCCCGTGCCGTTAGAGAAAAGCTCGAACAGCGCACCCACCTGCACCCACGCCCGCGATGCCGACAGCGCCAGCACCTCGTACTTCGGCGCCTTCGGATTGGCCGAGTGCACCTCGCGCAGCGCGATCGTCATGGCAATCGTCAGCGTCGCGATCTTGCCGACGAAAATGCCGGCGTCATTCTGCTTGATCGAACCGATATTCATGGGAAAGTCTCCTGAAAGCCGGTCTCGAACACTGTGTCCGAGCCAACTTCCTCCTTCCCCACTCCCCTCCTCGGCCGTTCGGCCGAGCAGGCGCGCAAGCGCCATTTCCGAGGCCCGCTTCAGCGGCCTCGGGGGGTTTAGGAGCGAGTGCCGAAGAGACTCAATTTGGCTCGCGTCTGGTGGACGCCGTCCACCATCCCGATGGTCGCGTGCCGGTCGGCGGCGAGGGACGCCGCCAGCGTTTCGGGAATGTCCGCATAGGCTTCGACGACGCGGATCGCGGCCTCGGGGGTCGGCAGTTCCCCCGGCTCCGTGCCGAGCCAGATCGTTGCTTCGCCCTCGTCGGGCTCGTCTTCGGTGGGCGTGAAGACTTGCGCGAAGAAGCTCTGCAGCGGGCGATCCCATCCGATCACCGCCTTGATGACACCGTTTCCGGGCCTCGGCTTCAGTTCGTAGCGGCTCATGTCTGGCTCCTGCGGATACGATGGTTGACGTGCCGGGCCGCGCCTTCGGCGCTGCGCAGTGCCTTGCGAACGGCCCTGGCGGCACGCGGGGCGCCGCTCCTGGCGAGAAGGTTACGCGCGGCGCGCAGATGGTCAATCGCCTCCGCCACGGCGGCGCGATCGGCCGGCGCCGCTCGTTTGATGGATCGCATGGCTTGGTCCTCCAATTATGCCGTCAGGATGCCGCCACCTGGTTGGTGGGCTGGAGCTCGATGGCGATCGCGTCGCGGCCGATCACCGCCGAGAACTGCCGGCCTTCGGGCACGAACCATTGGGCGCGATAAGCGATGATCGCCCGCAGGCGCTCGACGAGCGCGGCATCGTCGCCGAGCAGAAGGCGGGTAGCCATTTCCCTGGCGTCGAGAAGGAAGCGGTCGTTTTGGGTCTCCCAGCTATCAGCGTCGCGATCGTCGCTCGCGCAGAAGCAAGCGGCTTCCAGCAGATCAACCAGCTCCTCGGGCGAGACGGCGTCGCGAGAGCCCAGCAGGATATTCGCATCTTCGAAGGTCCAGAACAGGCCATCGTCATATTCGATGACGACAGGTGCCGGGACGGTAATCGTTTCGGGCTGCGGACCTGTGATTTCAAGCACGAGGTCGAGCCGTTCGACCGGGCCGCTTTCGAGACCGGGTAGCTCGGTGCAGTCGAAGACATGGGCGCGGCCATCGCGCTCGATCTCGAAGCGGAGCGCGGCGATGCGCTGCAGTGCGTCGTACCAGCTATATCCGGCCATGGCAGTGTCGGGGTCAGCCAAGCGTCCTCTCAGACGGCCATCGCGGGCAAGCGCGAACGCCGCGCATTGTTCGAGTGGCGGACCGAAGTCATCGACGAGCATCAGGTTATCGGCGGGGATGAGCCCCTGACTCTCGCGCCCGCTGTTCTGGTCGGCAGTCGCCGGGATCCATGCCCGCAAGAGCGGCGTCGCCTCGGGCAGATCGACGCCAAGCTGGGCGGCCTCGGTCCACTGCGCATGAGACAGTCGATGGCTGCCGAGCGAGGCGATGTGCCGGTAGATCGTCTTGAGCACCCTATTGCGAAGCGCTTCGAGGGCGGCGTTTTCGACCATCTCCTTGCGGGCCGGCAGGACGAGCTGCAGGGCCGGCGCATCGACGATATCGACCCGGGCCCACCAATGGCGATCCTTCTCGTCGACTGACGGCAGGACGCAAGGAACCGTGAGGCCGTGAAAATTGATGCGCGGTTGATGGGGCGTCGTGCGCCCGTCGGTGAACAGGCCGATCCGCACGCCATCGACCTCCTCGACCACATCGGCCCCGGCGAGCCAGTCGGCTTGCGTAAGGGGTACGCCGTTGAAACGGATCGGTGTGGGACAATAGCGCGCCGCGCCGCTGGCCACTGCTTCGAGATTCCTAGTGCAATCGTCGTCGAGCAGAAGACGGATTGCAGTTCCGAAGCCATGATCGCAGGGGGCGACAGCTATCGGTGCGCCCGATTCCCAATGGTCTGGTCCGATGGTGATAGCCCAGCCCTCGCCCGGACCGCGCGGGCAGGAGCGGATTTCGACATGGCGACCGGCAAGGCTGAAGACGCCCATGCCGGCAGGGTCTTCGCGCCGCGCGATGTTGTCGTCCCAGCCCGAGCGCCCGAGCGCCAGGATCACGGCGGGATCGGCGATACCCGCGCCGTCATCCGCGATGACAAGCCAGCTCTGCCCGTCGGCCTCGGCAACATCGAGATCGATGACCGTCGCGCCGGCTCTGCGCGAATTCTGGATGAGCTCAGCCAGGGTGTCGACCAGCGTGTTGTTGAAGAGGCGCGTCACCTTGGTGATCGCGGCGGGATCGACCTGGCTGTGGATGACGGTGGGAAGGGGCATCGGGGTCTCCTGGACAAGAGCGGACCTGCTCCCCCGGCCCTCCCCTTCTCCCCTTTCGCAACCGATCAGGCACAGCGGCGCTGGTCTCGGCCTCGGTCTCGATGTGGACGTAGCGCTCGCCGTTCGGACGCCGCTTGCGGATATGGAGTTTCCTCGGGACGGCGATTTCGGATGGGAGGACCAGAGCGCGCGGTCAGGTGCCGGACGCGATCTGGTTATCGTACAGTGGCCGGTCGTCCGGACGCCACTCGCCTGGAAGCCAGATACGGCCGTTGTAGCTGATGCGGCCGACAGGCATGTGTTCGAGGAGCAGGGTGGCTTCAGGGAACATACTTGCGCCCAGGCCGTTCATGTCCCGCCGATCGCAGTAAAGGCGCGAGGCGTCAGCCCAGTCAGCCGCCCAGATGTCGGGATAGCCCTTCTGCACGATACGGAATGGTCGGCGCCGACGCGGAGGGCTCTGGCAGACGGCGCCGCCCTTGACGATGAGGGCCATGTCTCACGCGGCCTTTTGCACTATCCACTCGTACAGCAGATGGGCGTCCGGCTCATATTCCGATCCGATCGAGATGCGAACGAACTTGCCATCGCACGCGAAAGCCGACGCCCGCGGGAAACCGAGATAGGATTTGCCTTCGAGGATCAGATCGCCCGAGCGCACCTTGGTGATCGTCCGCGTGGTCCCAATTGCGCGATGCCCTGCCGGCGCATCGACCAGTTTGAGGGCGTCGCCCGCTTTTACGCGCTTCTTGAAGGCGGCCAGCGATACGATCGCGTCGACCGGATTCTTCAGTCCGTTGCGTTTCGCGAGCGCCGACCAATAAACCTGTCCAATGCGCGCTTCGCAGTAGAAGGAGCAGGACCAGAAGTCCTGTAGAGGGTTGGTGCGGGTAGTTCCGAACCGCTCCATCTGGTCGCGGATCGCGACCTGCGCGGCCTCCTGAGCGTCACGCCCGGTCAGATCCTCGGGCCAGTCGAGGATCTCAGCGGTGATCTTGCGTCCTCCCGCGAATTTCTGGGTCTGGATCGCAAAGGACGCGTTCGGAAAGCACCGCGCCAGATGCGGTTCGATGCGGCCAGCGAGGGTCGCAAGATTATCACTGGGACGATAGAGATCGCCCTGATAATGGAAGTTGCCTCGATCGTCATATGGGGTCTGGCTATAGAGGCGCGCGGGCGCGCCCGACGAAGTGGTGTCGGTCATTACATATTTCCTCGGATGATTGGTTTTCCGCCGTTCGCGGGCGGAGAATGTCAGGCGCCCGGAAGAGACGCCTCGATTTCGTTGGTGAGAGGCTCTTCACTCAATGCAGCTTCATTTGCTTGAGCAGGTGAAGGAGAAAGAGCCCCTCAACGAAGCTGTCCGCCATAAATTTTCTCGATGAGACAGTTGCGCGGCCCAATCGCCACGCCATCCATGAGTTTCTTTCTCCCTCCCTTTGACTTGCACGCCGAATGACGGCACGTATCTGTTTACGCTTGCGCAATCACGCATGGGTCAAGACCAGTCTATCCAAACAAAAGAAGGAACCTGCATGGCCGAGGCCGAACAGTCGGACGTGATGTCTCTGACCGTGGCGCTGCTCAGCGCCTATTTTGCGAACAACACCGTGCCGAGCAGCGAACTGCCCGCGCTGGTCGAGGGAACTCGAAAAGCCTTGTTGGGCGATGCACCAGTGGTGTCGCCAGCCCCTGAAGAGACAGTGTCCGCGCCGGTGTCAGTTGAACCAGCGGCTGTGCCGCCGACACCAGCCCCCGAGTTCAAGCCAGCGGTGACGGTAGATGCAAGCCTTGCGTCGCCCGATCAGATACTGAGCCTGATCGACGGCAAGCCTTATAAGTCCCTGAAACGCCATCTCTCGACTCACGGCCTGACGCCCGCAGAATATCGCGCGCGCTATGATCTGCCCGCGGACTATCCCATGGTCGCACCCGGTTATTCCGCCGCGCGCCGGGAGGCCGCCCTGAAACTTGGTCTTGGCGGCAAGCGGAAGGACGTCGCCGCTAATCCGGCGCTAGCCGAGGCGGGCAGCGAAGCCCCGGCAGCCGAAGTGGCGCCTGCGGAAGTGGTCGCGGAAGTGCCCGCGCCGGTGCGCAAGGCTCGAGTGAATGCCTCTGCCCCGGCAACTAAGGCGAAGCCCAATGCCGTAGCCGGGAAGGGCAAGCCCAGCGCTGTCGCCGAGACCGTTGCGGCGCCGGCAGGCGAGCCGGCCCCAACGCCCGAAGCGACTGCCAGCGAAGCTGCGCAAGTGAAGGCGACGCCCGCTCGCGGGCCGCGCGCGAAGGCAGCCCCTGCAAAGGCCTCGCCAAAAA
>DATMJS010000115.1:0-4560 GCA_035553755.1 Allosphingosinicella sp. | reverse complement strand
GCTCCCAATGCCAGCTCCTGATCTTCAGCGCCCGGGCTGCTCCGCCAGCCTCGCCTCTTCTTCGTGCATGTAGCTTCGGGTGATCGGAAGTGCGCGGCGGTTGCGGATATACTGGATCTGGTAATTGACCATGCCGCCGTGGCGGAAGCCCACCAAGGTGTAGGCGAGATAGAATTCCCACATCCTGAAAAAGCGCTCGTCGTAGAGCGCAACTATCTCGGCCCGATGGCGCTGCACCCGGTCGTACCAGTGCGCGAGCGTATAGGCATAATGGAGCCGCAGCATCTCGATGTCCGAAGCGATCATCTTCGTCTTCTCGCTCGAAGCGACGATCTCGGACAGAGCGGGGACATAATAGCCGGGGAAGATATATTTGTCGGTCCACTTGTTGGGGGGGGCCGGCCCGCCCATCCGCCCGATCGTATGGAGCAGCATCACCCCGTCCTCCGCGAGCAGCTCGCGGCACTTTTCGAAAAATTGCCGGTAATGGGCACGGCCGACATGCTCGAACATGCCGACGGAGACGATCCGGTCGAACCGCCCTTCCACATCGCGATAGTCGAGGAGCTGAAACCGTACCCGGTCGCTCACCCCGGCCTCCATCGCGCGGCGGCGCGCGACCTTGAGCTGCTCTTCGGAAAGGGTGATTCCGAGCACGTCGACGTCCGCCGCCCGGTTGAGGTAGAGCGCCATGCCGCCCCAGCCGCAGCCTATGTCGAGCACCTTCTGTCCCGGTTTCAGGTGAAGCTTGGCCGCGATATGGGCCTTCTTGTCCGCCTGCGCCTGCTCGAGGCTGTTCGAAAGATCGGTGAAATAGGCGCAGCTATATTGCAGGTCGCTGTCGAGGAAGAGCGCGTAAAGATCGTTGCCGATGTCGTAATGATGGGCGACGTTGCGCCTCGAGCGCCGCTCCCAGTTGAAGCGGTCGGCGCGGGCCAGGATACGGTTGCCGCTCTTGCGCAGGCCGCTCTTCCCGCTCCCACGCTCCCACGGCGCGTTGGACCGCACAAGGTCGACAAGGTCGAGTATCTCGCCCCGCTCCATCACCAGCCGCCCGTTCATATAGGCTTCGCCCGCGCCGAGCCGGGGATCGCGGGCTATGTCGAAGGCGGCGCTGCGATCGGTGAGGCGGATCGCCACTGGCGCTCGTTCCGGATCGGCGCTGCCGAACCGATATTTCCGGCCGTCATGGTCGGTGATCAGCAGTTCGCCGCGCTTTACGACCCGGCGCATCATCCTTTCGAGCAGCCACATGGCCGCAGGGATAAACGGTGGTCGCCCCTTCCTCAATGGCTGGCGGTGGGCCGGCCCCTTCCTTCCGGCAGTGAGGCGATGGCGCGCTCCAGGTCGGCCGCTCGGAAAGGCTTTTGGAGCACAGGCCAGTCGCGGAACTCGTCGATGATCCCTTTGGGCCCATAGCCGGTGGCGAAAAGGAAGGGGATTCCCCGGTCGCGCAGCGCCGCCGCCACCGGGAAAGACTGACTGCCGGCGAGGTTCACGTCGAGCAAGGCGGCGTCGAGCGCGCTCTCGCGCGCCAGCGCCAGCGCCGGCTCCAGCCGGCTGGCGATGCCCGCCACTTCATGGCCGAGTTCGAGCAGCATGTCCTCGATGTTCATCGCGACGAGCATCTCGTCCTCGACGATCAGGATGCGGAGGCGCCGCTCAGCCACGCCGGGCTCGAAGCATTCGGGCGCTGATGCGCGGCTGAAAGCTATGCACGGCCATAGAAGCTTACGCGGTTCTCCACCCCATCAGCCCCGCCCCAGGGCGGTTCAATAGCTAATATCGGTGGGATAACAAAGCCGCTTAAAGCGGCTGTCCCGGATCAGGCCAAAGCGGCCAGTTTCTCCTCGGCCAGCCGGTCGAGCTCGGCCCGGCTCTTCCTCTCGGCGGCGGACTTCAATTGCCCGCAGGCGGCCATGATGTCGCGGCCGCGCGGGCGGCGGATCGGAGCGCTGATCCCCGCCTCGAAGATGATATCGGAGAAGCGCTGCACCCGCTCCGCGTCCGAACATTCATAGGGCGCCCCGGGCCAGGGGTTGAACGGGATGAGGTTCACCTTGGCGGGCAGCTTGTACTGCCTGATCAGCCGCACCAGCTCGCGCGCATCCTCGTCGCTGTCATTCTTGTCCTTCAGCATCACATATTCGAAGGTGATGCGGCGGGCATTGTTCGCGCCCGGATAGGCGGCGCAGGCGGCGAGCAGCTCCTCGATCCCGTATTTGCGGTTCAAGGGCACGATCTCGTCGCGGACTTCCTTGGTGACCGCGTGGAGCGAGACGGCGAGGTTTACGCCGATCTCCTCGCCCGCCCGCGCCATCATCGGAACCACGCCGGACGTCGAAAGGGTGATGCGCCGCTTCGACAGGGCAAGCCCGTCCCCGTCCATCACGATCCGCAGCGCGTCTCGGACGTTGTCGAAATTGTACAGGGGCTCGCCCATGCCCATCATGACGATGTTGGAAAGCATGCGGCCTTCGGGCTGCGACGGCCATTCGCCGAGCGCGTCGCGCGCCAGCATCACCTGTCCGACGATCTCGCCGGCGGTAAGGTTGCGGACGAGGCGCATGGTGCCGGTGTGGCAGAAGCGGCAGTTCAAGGTGCAGCCGACCTGGCTCGACACGCAGAGCGTGCCGCGGTCGGCGTCGGGGATGAACACCATCTCGTAATCGTGACCGTCGGGCGTCTTCAGGAGCCATTTGCGGGTGCCGTCGGTCGACACCTGCTGCACCACCACGTCCGGCCGGCCGATGGTGAACCGCTCGGCCAGCCAGCCGCGCTGCGGCTTGGCGATGTCGCTCATCGCCTCGAAACCGGTCGCTCCGCGATTGTAGATCTGGTGCCATATCTGCTTCGAGCGAAGCTTCGCCTGGCGCGCGTCGAGCCCCGCCTCTTCGAGCGCTGCCCGGATCGCCTCGCGGGAGAGCCCGACCAGGTTCAGGCGCGCGTCGGCCGCGGCCACGGCAGGACGAGGCACGGGGACCGGATCGATATGACCGGGAATGGGCATTGCGGCTGTCATGATGGGGTCCATGTAGGGAGGAATGCGGCTTTTTTCCAGCCGTTTCAGCCCCTGGCGCAGGCGATCGCGGCCGCGTCCATGGCCGTTGCCGCGCCCCGAAGGAGATAGCGGTCGCGGAAGACGGCGCCGCCCAGCGACCGCGTCTCGACGCTCATCGCGACGCCGGTTCGCATCGCCGCTGCGATGGCGGCGTCCGCTCGCGGCGTCGGAGCCCACGCATCAGCTCCCCCGGCAAGCAGCTGAAAGCTCCTGCCGTCGATCCTCAGGATCACTGCCGATCCCGGCCGTTTCACCCGGCTGAGCCGGATATGAAGCTGGCCGCGAACTCCCTGATCGGGCCAGTAGCCGATCGAGGCGTAAGGCTGATGGGGCGGTGCCCGCCTGGGCGCCTCCGCTTGGGCGATGGCGAAGCATTTTCGGGGGTTCTTTTCCTCAAAAGCGCCCCACCCGAAAAAAATTCCTATCAATTGCCTATCCGCCGCACGAACAGGTGCCGGAGCCGTAACGGACAGTAAACAAAGGAGGAAAACCGCCGTTCGCATTGCAGCACGAAGGTCTCCGATTGGAAGCTGAATGGCAACCGGAAATCGCGTTTATCCGCCATTCATGGAACTTTCCGCAGCTGCGAACGCTGGGCCCGCCGTTCCTATGGGTCCTAGTGATTGGAGTTTTGATTATGCGTAAATATGTTCTTGCCGCGCTTGTCGCGGGCACCATCGCCACCCCCGCCCTCGCCCAGACCGCCGCTCCGTTCACCGGCGCGCGCGTCGAAGGCGTGGTCGGTTACGACCGCGCCGCCGTCCCCGGCGACGACAGCGACGGCGTGACCTACGGCGCTGGCGTGGGCTATGACTTCCAGATGGGCGCTTCGGTCTTCGGCGTCGAAGGCGAATATGCCCTTTCCACCATCGACGAGTGCACCGCCAACGTCGAAGTGACCGGCGACCAGATCTGCGCCCAGGTGGGCCGTGACATCTATGCCGGCGCACGCATCGGCTCGATCGTGGGAGCCAATACGCTCCTCTACGGTAAGGCGGGCTACACCAATGCGCGTCTGCAGACCGAATATACGACCGGCGTCGTCGGAACCGAAGTTCGCGAGAGCACGGATCTTGACGGCGTTCGCCTGGGTGCGGGTCTCGAACATGCGATCGGCCCCAACAGCTTCCTCAAGGCGGAGTATCGCTACTCCAACTACGAGCAGGGCTTCGAAAAGCATCAGGGCGTGGTCGGCTTCGGCTTCCGCTTCTGAGCATCAGCCCGAAGTTCACCTTCGGGCCGAAAGAGAGGCCGGGGCGGCGACGCTCCGGCCTTTTTTCATCGCGGCGCACAAGGCTCTAGCGATGCCGGTTTAGCCGTTCTACAACCTTCCCCAAAGTACCACTTTGGGGGAATTCCATGAAGGCGACGATCGAACGGGCCACGCTCCTCAAGGGCCTGGGCCACGTCCAGTCGGTGGTGGAGCGCAGGAACACCATCCCGATCCTGTCCAACGTCCTCATCGAGGCGGCGGAAGATAGCGGCATCCGCTTCATGGC
>DATMJS010000114.1:0-3095 GCA_035553755.1 Allosphingosinicella sp. | reverse complement strand
CAGCGCGAGCGCTTCGTCACCGGCTGCGCCGCCAACAATATCGCCCGGCCCAAGGCGAACGAGCTGTTCGACTTGATCGACAAGTTCGCAGGCTACGGCTTCAACAAGAGCCATGCGGCCGCCTACGCGCTGGTCGCCTATCAGACGGCCTGGCTCAAGGCGCACTATCCGGTCGAATTCTACGCCGCCTCGATGTGCTTCGACATGGCGCAGACCGAGAAGCTCAGCATTTTCGTCGACGACATGCGCAGGCTGGATGTGCCGTGCCTGCCGCCGTCGATCAACGCCAGCGAGGCCGAGTTCTCGGTCGAGGAAGTGGAAGGCGGCCGCGCCGTCCGCTACGCGCTGGGCGCGCTCAAGGGCGTCGGCGAAAAGGCGATGGAGCAGCTGGTCGCGGAGCGGCGGGAGAACGGCGCCTTCCGTTCGCTCGACGATTTCGCGGAACGGGTCGATCCGCGCCTGCTCAACCGCCGCCAGATCGAGAGCCTTGCGGGCGGCGGCGCGTTTGACGAGGTCGCTCCGGATCGTGCGGCGGTGTTCGCCGCCGCCGAGACCATTCTCGCGCACGCCTCCAGCGTCGCCGACGCGCGCCTCTCGGGCCAGGGCGGCCTGTTCGGCGAGGGCGCCGCCAACGTGGTGCCGATCCGGATGCCGGCCTCGGCAAGCTGGACTCTGGCGCAGCGCATGGCGGCGGAGAAGGAGAGCTTCGGCTTCTATTTTTCGGCTCATCCGATCGACCGCTATCGCCATCTTGCCGAAGCCAACGGCGCCAAGACCTACGCGCAGCTGGGAGATCTGCCCGCTCCGGCGGACGGGGGCCGCTACGGCGCGGTCATGGCGGGGCTGGTCGAAGAGGCGCGCTGGCGGACTTCGGCCAAGGGCCGCCGCTACATGATGGCGACTTTGTCCGACGCCTCCGGCCAGTTCGATGCAACGGTGTTCGACGATGCGGTCGCCGCCCAGGTCGAGGATCTGGCGAAGGCCGGCGGCTGCGCGCTCTTCACGGTCGAGCTGGACCGCCGCCCGGGCGAGGAAGCGCCGCGAGTCACCGTCCGAAGCATCCAGTCGTTCGAGAATCTTTCGCGTCGCACCCGTCTTCGTATCGAAGTGGAGGTGGAGGATGCAGACGCCGTCCGACGCCTGGCGGAGACGATCGCCGGAGACCGGGGCGGTAATGGCGAGCTGCGCCTCAAGGCCAGGCTCGACCAGGGCGAAGCGGAGGTCGTCCTCGGGCGCGACTTCCTGCTCGACGCCGAAATCGCCGCGCGCATCGAGCGAGTGGACGGTGTCGTTTCGGTCCGCCTGGCGGTGGCCGAACCGCCCCGGCTTGCGCTGGTGTCCTGACCAGCCTTAGTCTCTCCGAAAAAGGGAGAGGATATGCTGGGTGCAATGCAGGACTGGCCGCTCCGGATCATGCGGCTGCTCGACCATGCCGAGCGCGAGCATGGCCCTCGCGAGATCGTATCCCGCTACGCCGCCGGAAATACCGTCCGCACCGACTGGGCGGGGATCGCCCGCGACTCGCGAAGATTCGCAAGGGCGCTGGAACGGCTCGGCATCCGCAAGGGCGACCGCGTTGCGACTTTGGCAATGAACCACGCCCGCCATCTCGTCAGCTGGTACGGCGCCATAGGAATGGGCGGAATCATCCACACCATCAACCCGCGCCTGTTCGAGGATCAGCTCGCCTATATCGCCAACCACGCCGAGGACCGGGTGCTGCTCTACGACGCCGCCTTCGCGCCGATTGTCGAGCGGATGAAGCCGCAATGGACCAGCATCGAGCATTATGTCTGCTTCGACCCGGCTGAAGGTGAGGGCTTCGAGGATATGATCGCCGCCGAAAGCGACGATTATCGCTGGGTCGAGGGCGACGAGCGGGAGCCCGCGATGCTCTGCTATACGAGCGGCACCACCGGCAATCCGAAAGGAGTGCTGTACGAGCACCGCTCGACCGTGCTCCACGCCCTGGTGGAGGCGACGCCGCCCGTATTTGGCCTTTCCAATGACGCGGTGGCGCTGCCGATCGTGCCGATGTTCCATGCCGCGGCTTGGGGCCTTCCTTTCTCGGCCCCGATAACGGGAGCCAAGATCGTCTTTTCGGCCGATTACACGCCGCAGGTGATGTGCGATTTGATGCGGGAGGAGGGCGTCACCCATACGGCCGGCGTCCCCACCGTCTGGCTGGCGCTTATCAACCATGTTGAAAGCGCCGGGGCCGATCTCGGCAGCCTCAAGATGGTGACGATCGGCGGTTCGGCGGCGCCGCGGGCGATGATCGAATGGTTCATGAAGCGCGGTATCGATGTCGGCCACGCCTGGGGAATGACCGAAATGTCGCCGATCGGCACCTGCGGCGCCCGCCCGCCCGACTGGGACCAGATGAGCTGGGACGAGCAGATCGCCCTCGTCTGCAAGCAGGGCCGGGCGCCCTTCGGAGTCGAGCTGCGCATTGTCGACGATGAGGGGCGGGAGCTTCCCCGCGACGGCAAGGCTTCGGGGCGGCTGCAGGCGCGCGGTCCCTGGATCGTCAGCCGCTATTTCAAGGCGGAGGAGCCCGCGACCGATGAAGAGGGCTGGTTCGACACCGGCGACGTCGCCATTCTCCACCCGGACGGAGTGCTCCAGATCACCGACCGCTCGAAGGACGTCATCAAGTCCGGCGGCGAGTGGATCAGCTCGATCGAGCTCGAGAATGCCGCCGTCGGCTGCCCCGGCGTAGCCGAGGCGGCCGCGGTCGGGGTGCACCATCCCAAATGGGACGAGCGGCCGCTGCTGCTGGTGGTGAAAAAGGAAGGGTCCGACGTCACGCCCGAGGCAATTCTCGACCATCTCTCGCGCCACGTCGCCAGATGGTGGCTTCCAGACGAGATACTCTTCGTCGATAGCCTCCCCCACACCGCCACCGGCAAGCTCCTCAAGACCGCGCTCCGCGAGCAATATAAGGATTACAGGCTGGCAAGCGCGGCGTAGCGGCCGCCGTGCACAAGATCGTTTCTCAGGCGGAAATGCTGGGTCTTTGCGAGAATGTCGGCACCGCTCGAAGTGGAGGAAGCGCCCGGGCGGGCGCTGTTTCGGAGCCGCTGGAAGTCCCG
>DATMJS010000113.1:0-12033 GCA_035553755.1 Allosphingosinicella sp. | reverse complement strand
GGTCGCCTTCATGATGACCTTGCCGGACCTCAATGAGCTGACTCGGGATTTGAACGGCAGCCTTCTCCCGTTCGGCTGGGCGAAATTGCTGTGGCGGCTGCGAAAACCGCGCGTCCGGACGATGCGCGTGCCTTTGATGGGGGTGGTGAAGCGGCTGCAGGCGTCGCGCCTCGCCAGTCAGCTCGCCTTCACGCTGATCGAATATATCAGGCGCGCCTCGGTCGCCCGCTACGGCGCGACCCGCGGCGAGATCGGCTGGATCCTCGAGGACAATCAGGGGATGGTCTCGATCGCCGAGAATACGCGGAGCAAGGTCAACCGCGTCTACCGAATCTACGAAAAGGCGCTGTGACCGGACGAAGGCGCCTGCTCGTCGCGCTGTTCTGGGGGGCTCGCTTTCGCCCTGGTGATGGCGCTGCTCCCCAAGGCGCCGCGGCTGCCGGGATAACCTTCGACAAGATTCAGCATATAATCGCCTTCGCGGCCCTGACCGCGCTGGCGAGTGCGGCTTATGCGCGCACGCCGCTCGTCAAGCTGGGGGTTGGTCTTTCCGCCTTCGGAGCGCTGATCGAGCTGCTGCAGCTGATCCCGCCGCTTCACCGCGACGGATCGGTGGCGGACTGGATCGCCGACACGCTCGCGGTGGCGGCCGTGCTGGCGTTCACGCGCTTACGGCGGCGCGGCAAGGGGCGCTAGCCAGTGTCGGAGCTGTCTGCAGCGGAACCGAGGGGTTCGCCGCCGCGTTTTGCCCTCGGGATCGTATAGCGAGGTTCGGAACGGCCGCGTCGATCCGGAAAACCTGCCGTTCAGAACCTGCGGCGCCGCGAGCGGCAGGTCCAGTCCGTCGCTTTTCCGCGCTTGCCCCAGAGAGGAGAGCGACCATGACCGACAACCGCACGAGCCAGGATATGCCCGTCTTGGAGCATGACGAATTTCATAGCTCCCTGGAGATAGACGACAGCAGCGGCTGGCGCGTTTTCCTGGTCCCGGGGCTCGCGCTGCTGCTGGTCGTCGGCGCCATCCTCTCGGTCGTTCTTTTGCAAGGGTGACGTCGGCCGATCGCGCCGGCCGCACGAAACGAGACAGTCGCTAGCGCGAGTTCACCCGCTCGAGAGCGCGCTCCAGCCAGGAGATGCGGCCCTGCAGCGCCGCCTTCGCACTCTCCTGCACGATGTCGCCGAAAGGGCCCTCTATTTCAGGGGACCATTGTTCCACCTCGCGCAGCTTGCGTTCCAAGCGCTTTTTAGCGGCTTCAATCCATTCGCGCTGCTCGTCCGTGGTCAAAAGGTCGAACGCCTGCACCTTCTTGCGCAGCGGATCGTGGAGCAGTTCATGCTCCGGCCGGATCGACAGGACCCATTCTTTGAGAACCTGCCGCCCGGCCTCGGTGCAAACGAAGCGCTGTGTGCCGCGATGGTCGCCCGCCACTTCCTCGGCCGCGAGCAGCCCGCGCTCCCGCAGTCGATGGATGAGCGGGTAGAGCTTGCCCTTGCTGGTGTTGAACGTGTGGACGGGGGAAGCTTCGAAGAACCTGCCGATCTGATAGCCCGTAATAGGCTGCTGCCGGAGGACCAGCGACAGCAGGGCGCCTTCATTGTCCGTCAGCGGCCTGTTGTCCGGCATTCGCAACCTCCCCCCGCAGCCCGCAAGGGCTTAATCCTGTCTCTGCAATGGTCCCGGCGCGTCGGCAGGGAAACCGCCTTCGACCTTTGTAGCGCATATTTGGTACGAAACGAACCTTTTTGTTGCGTTTCGTACCATTTGCGGCCACAGTGGAGGAGCGGGACCAGCGACTTAACAGAAAATCCTTTTGAATCCGCTATTTCAGGCCCCCAGGAATCAAGAATGACGGCCATTTTGTTGCTTCTCGCCGAGGACGAGCCCCTGATCCTGCTCGCCACGCAGGACGCCCTTCAAAGCGGCGGCTACAGCGTCGTCGCCGCTGAAAACGGCACCGAAGCGCTGGCGGCCCTGGAAAGCAGGATTGAGGAACTGTCGGGGCTCATCACGGACATCCGCCTCGGACCTGGACCCGATGGATGGGAACTGGCTCGCCGCGCACGCGAGTTGAAGCCGGACCTCCCGGTGCTTTACGCCACCGCGGACAGCGCCCACGACTGGCCTGTCCAAGGCGTTCCCAAGAGCCTGGTGATCCAGAAGCCCTACGCTCCCGCCCAGGCGCTGACCGCCATCTCGACGCTGCTGACCGAAGCCGACACCAATAGGACGGCTTGAGGGGCCGTTTCCGCCGGGGCGGGGTCCACGAACCGCTGAGATTTGCTTAAGCCTCTGCGCTATATAACAAGATCATGCTCATCTTGCGAAGAGGCTTCGTGACCAAGGGCTTTATACCGGTCATCTCCTGCGTGCTGCTGCTGGGCGCCTGCCGGACCGTTCCGCCGGACGCCCCCGCGCCTCCGATCGTGGCGCAGGTCGCTCCCGGCTGGCGAGGCGAGGCGACCCCCGAGGACGAGGCGCGTATCCAAAGCCTGCAGGTGGCTTGGCAGCGGGCGCTCGACAATGCGAAGAAGGCCGGTTTCCGCAAACAAATCGCCGAAGAGGGCAAATTGCTCGACCCGGCGGCGGCGCTGCCATTCCCCACGCCCTCGCCGGGTTCCTATATGTGCCGAGCGGTGAAGCTTCGCCCGCCCGCCGGCGGCATCCGCGCCTTCGCCGCCTACAAACCCTTTTTCTGCTTCGTCGGAGCCGACGCGGACAGGCTGTTCTTCACGAAGCAGACAGGGACGGAGAGGCCGAGCGGGTATCTCTGGGAGAGCGAGAACAGCAAGGCGCTGATCTTCCTCGGATCAATGGCGGTGGGCGCGGACAAGGCGATCCCCTATGGCGGGGACAGGCGCCGCGACCTTGCCGGCGTGCTGGAGCGAATCGGGCCATTGCGCTTCCGACTCGTCCTCCCGCGCGACGTCGTACAAGGTCATGTCGACATATTCGAACTGCTGCCCGCGCCCGTCCAGAACGAGGATTAGGCTTCGAGGCTGACCCAGGTGGGGGCGTGGTCGGAGGCCTTTTCACGGCCGCGATATTGCTTGTCGACACCTGCATCCAGCAGGGTGTCGGCGGCGGCGGGGCTGAGCAGCAGATGGTCTATGCGGAAGCCCGCGTCGCGCTGCCAGCAGCCCGCCTGATAATCCCAGAAGGTATAGACTGGACCATCGGGAAAGCGGGCCCTGATCGCGTCGGTCCAGCCCTGGTGGAGGATGGCGCGGAAGGCGGCGCGGGTTTCGGGCTGGAGAAGCGCATCGTGCGCCATGGCGCTCGCCGAAAACACGTCGTCGTCGGTGGGGACGACGTTCCAGTCGCCGGCGAGGACGACCGGGCGCTCTTCGGCCAGCAGCGAGAGCGCGTGCTGCCGGAGCCGCTCCATCCAGCCGAGCTTGTAGGCGAATTTATCGGTACCGACCGGATTACCGTTGGGAAGATAGAGCGAGGCGATGACGATCGGCCCCTCCTTCCCATCCACCTCCGCCTCGACATAGCGGCTCTGGCTGTCTTCGGGATCGCCGGGCAGGCCCATGCGCCGGAGCCGGGCAGCGGCGCCGTCGCGGGTCAGGATGGCGACGCCGTTAAATCCCTTCTGCCCGT
Organism: Allosphingosinicella sp.; assembly: GCA_035553755.1. GTDB lineage: Bacteria > Pseudomonadota > Alphaproteobacteria > Sphingomonadales > Sphingomonadaceae > Allosphingosinicella. Next base: position 8,430 of record DATMJS010000113.1, on the reverse strand, counting down.
GCCAGAGCCCATCATAGCCCGCCTGGCGAACATCGCCCGCCGGGATGGAATCGTCGGCGCACTTGATCTCCTGAAGGCAGACCACCTCCGGTTTCTGCTCAACCAGATATTCGACCAGCCGCGGCAGGCGCGCGCGAATGCCGTTCAGATTATAGGTGACGATCTTCATGGGTACGGCTTAGCCCGCCTGCGGGCCGCGGCAAAGCCTCAGCGGCCGAGCTCGTCGAGCGTTTCGGGTTCGGCCATGTCGACATCGAGGTGGCCCTTGCCGCGCGCCGTCTGCCGACGCCGGAGCCAGGCCATGCCTAGGAGCAGCCCGATCAGCCCGATGAGGATCGCAGCCGCGATGATGAGATAGAGGAGGCCGTCCTGTTCCATGCTTTCCAATGAAGGCGGCAGAAGGCATGTTCGGGGGTGAATATCGACTGCTTCCATCGAGAATTTACACGTCAGCCGCGTCTTGGCAAAACCTTTGCCAGCCATCGCTTGACTTCTCCTGCATATTCAATCCCATTGCCGTTGCTGCTTGGAAGTGGAGTGATCAATGCGCCAGCTCGTTGCTTACCTGCTTATCTTCCTCTTGGCCGCGGTGCCTGCAGCGTGATCGTTCTGGGCGCCAGAAGCCGCAAGCGGCGGCGGAGGGACGCCTCCCGCCACACCATCGACCTCACCAAAAGTTGAGCCGTTTCCGAAGGTTGACGGAAGGGCTGAGCCGGAAGCCGCTTCGCTGGGCGACTGGGAGCTTCCAAAAGCTTCGCCGCGCCTTCTGGTATTTCACCCGGCCCGAGACGCTCGGCGCGCATGCGGTGCCGCTCACCCGTCGAGGGACGATCGTGCTCGTCAAGCTCAGATATGCGCCCGGCTGGCGCGTGCCGGGCGGGGGCCGCAAGGCGAGCGAGGACCCGCGCGAGGCGGTGCTTCGCGAACTGAGGGAAGAGATAGGCATGACCGCGCACGGCGCGGTCGAGCTGGTGAGCGAGCTTCACGAGAAGCCGGACTTCAAGAGGGACACCGCCTCGTTGTTCATAGTTCGGGATGTGGAATATCGCCCCCGCTGGTCGATCGAAGTGGAGGCGGTGAAGGAAGTCCCCGCCGACCGGCTCCCCGACGATTTGGCGGGGCCTACGCGCCGCTGGCTCGCGCTCGTCAGACCTATGCTGTAACGGCAATACCGGCGTTAGGGCCGGAACAAGCGTCTGATCCGAAGCGTTTTTTATTTTCCTGGCGCGAGGAGTGGGCGTTGCGAGGCACGTGAAATGTTTCGGAGATGCCCTATGCGTAAATTCATTCTGCCGCTGCTGGCGGCAAGCACCTTAACCCTCGGCGGCTGCGCCTATGGACTCGGCGGAGACCCGCTGACGGGGATACTCGGCAGCGTGCTCGGCGGCGGCGGCTACGGCCAGGGCGGCTATGGCGCTTACGGCAACCAGGAGTTCCAGCGCGCCGCGGTCAACGCCTGCGGCAACTACGCCTCGCGCTACGGCCGAGTCAGCATCGCCAATGTCGAAATGCGCAGCGGCGATACGTTGCGGGTCTACGGCACCGTCAGCGACGGCTATCGCGGGCGCAATTTCGCCTGCAGCTTCCGCGCCGACGGCCGGATCACCGACTTCGACATCTGATCCGCAGGCTCAGTAGAGCAGCGTCCAGCCGGTGGGCAGATAGTCGGTCGACATATAATAATAGAAGTTGCAGGTGCCGTCGCGGCGGTAATTGCCGCCCTTGACGATGCCGAACGCGAGCGTGCCGTTGAAGATCGGGCCGCCGCTGTCCCCGGCCTTGCAGGAAGGGCCGGTTACGGTCACCCAGACGGGATCGCATGGGCCGCCGCAGAGGTCGCCCGGAGGCGCATAATCGACCAGCTCGACCTGCGAGCAGCTGTAGCCGGTGGTTTCGCCGCGGCGGCACACCGCGTCTCCCGCGCGGGTGCTCGCGCGGTTCCGCCAGCTCGTCAGGCGCCGCGCACGACTTTTGGCGGTGTCGGCATAGAATAAGGGCTTTTGCGCTTCAGGAGCGACGTGCACCTGCACATCCTGATAACGCCAGCCCCACTGCCCATCGAAGCTGAGCGGGATCTGACCGCCGTGCGGATCGAAATAGGTGAGCGTGTCGGGACAATGGGCGGCGGTGATCACACCGGTGCGCGTTCCGTCCGTAACCACGAAGCCGGTGGTGCAGGCGTAGCGGCGACCGTTGGCGGGATCGACGCCCTCGAGCCGAGCTCCGCCCTCGATACCCAAATCGGCGTCGGGCCGCTCCAGCACCCGGATGCGGACGGGAACGCCGGTCATCGCTTCGATCCGCGCATCGATCGAGTCGGCGCCGTGGCGCTCGGCGTCAGCGGCCCTCACCATCACCACGAGATCTCCCGTCCGCGGGTCGAAACCCATGCCGGAGGCGTAAGGGAAAGCAGAGCGGATCGACGCCTGGTGCCGCCTCATCGCCGTTACGACCTGCTCCTGCGTGGCCTTGGCGCCGGTCCTGAAGACGATCGGCACGTTCATGCCGCCCACGAATACCGACTGGTCGGGAACCGACTCGGTGCCAGTCAGGAGCACGACGATGCGCTAGGAGGGATGATGCTCAATCGAGATGCCGGCCAGGCGATCCCGATAGGTGTCGCGGATGCGGTCGGTGGCGGCAACGCTTTCCTCCTGCGCGCGCAGCCGGCGCATGCCCTCGGTGAGCGAAACGCCGTTCGCCCTCGCATATTCGGCCGCATCCTGCGCCAGCGCCTCAATTTCGGACTGGACGTGCGGCGCCTGCGCGGCCGCGGCAGTGCCGAAGAGCATGGCGGCCATCGCCGCCGGGAAAAAGGGACTGCGCATCCTGGCGCTATCGCCGATCGCAGCTTGACGGATGCTGACCGGCCGGGCGGCGCTCTCAGACGCTGAAGCTGGTGCCGCAGCCGCAGCCGGAAGCGGCGTTGGGATTGGTGACCCTGAAGGAGGCGCCGCCTAGGGATTCGACAAAATCGACCGCGCTTCCGCGGACGAGATCGAGGCTGACCTCGTCCACCACCAGAGTGACGCCGTCCCGGGTGGCGACCGCGTCGTCCGGCTCGACCCGGTCGGCAAGGCCGAAGCGGTATTGAAAGCCGGCGCAGCCGCCGCCGTCGACGGCGAGGCGGAGGATCGGCTCCTTGCCCTGCCGCCCAGCGATCGCGGCGACTCGCGCGGCCGCGGACGGAGTGAGCTGGATATCGGGCGCTTCGGTCATGGCTTCAAAATAGGAAAGCGGCGGCCTTCCCACAAGCTGGCCGCAGGCTCAGGCTCGGACGCGGTATCCGCAGACGATTCCGAACACGAAGGAAGCGAACAGGCTAAGCTGCATCTGCCCCGTCGTGTCTTGAATTCCAAGTATCTCTGCGCTGAACGCGAAGAGCGCCAGGAACATCGCCAGTGCCACGCCGAGCATGGGCTTTTCTCCCGCGTACGGTTACGCCACGCTTCAATCGCACGAATTGGTAAATTCGAGGTGAAAGCTTGTCTGGACCGCGCCCAATCGCCATTAGGGAAGCGACCCCGACACCGGAGCCGAACCCATGAAGACCCGCGTCTACGTCACCCTGAAGAACGGGGTCCTCGACCCGCAAGGCAAGGCGATCCATCATGCGCTGGAAGGGCTGGGCTTTTCCGGGGTGAACGACGTCCGCGCCGGCAAACTGATCGAGCTCGACCTTGCCGACGGAGTCAGCGAGGAGGATGTCGAGGCGATGTGCAGGAAACTGCTCGCCAACACGGTGATCGAGAATTACCGGATCGAGCGGGCGCAGGCATGAAGAGCGCGGTCATCGTCTTTCCCGGGTCCAATTGCGACCGGGACATGGCGGTCGCGCTCGAGCAGGCGAGCGGCACCCGGCCGATCATGGTCTGGCACCGCGAAACCGAGCTTCCGCAGGGGATCGACCTGATCGCCGTGCCGGGCGGCTTTTCCTATGGCGATTATCTGCGTTCGGGCGCGATGGCCGCCAATTCGCCGGTGATGCGCGCAGTGAGGAACGCCGCCGAGCGGGGCGTGTCGGTGCTCGGCGTGTGCAACGGCTTCCAGATCCTGACCGAGGCGGGGCTGCTCCCCGGAGCGCTGATGCGCAATGCCGGGATCAGCTTCGTCTGCCGCGACGTCGATTTGAAGGTCGAAAACAGCCAGTCCGCCTTCACCAGCCGCTACCGGGCGGGCGAGGAGATCGTGATCCCGGTCGCGCACCATGACGGCAATTACACCGCCGACGAGGTGACGCTCGACCGTCTGGAAGGCGAGGGCCGAATAGCCTTCCGCTATGCCCGAGATGTCAACGGATCGGCGAGGGACATCGCCGGCATCATCAACGAGGCCGGCAACGTGCTTGGCATGATGCCGCACCCAGAGCGGATGATCGAGCCGGCGCATGGCGGCACCGACGGACGCCGCCTGTTCGAGGGCTTGATCGAGGCGATCGGCTGACATGCTGCGGATCCGCGCCGATCGCACCGTGCCCCGTCCGGAGCGGCGGCTGGTTTGGGCGGCGGCGTGAGCGGCGGGAATGCGGCAGGAAGCGGGCACGATCGAAGTAGCGACCGAACGACAGGGGCTGGTCGAGGTGACCGGCATCGTCGAGAGGTGGGTAGACAGCCAGCGAATGGAGGAGGGTCTCCTGACCCTCTTCTGCAGGCACACGTCGGCCTCGCTGCTCATCCAAGAGAATGCCGCCCGCGAAGCGCGGAGCGACCTCGAGAGCTTCTTCGCCCGGATCGCGCCGGAAGACCCGTCTGCTTACGACCATGACGATGAAGGGCCGGACGACATGCCGGCGCATATTCGGACGGCGCTGACGCAGGTGCAGCTTTCCATCCCCTTGATGAAGGGCCGGCTGGCGCTGGGGACCTGGCAGGGCATCTACCTGTTCGAGCACCGGCGGCGCCCGCACAGGCGCACGCTGGCGCTTCACCTGATCGGCAAGTGAGAAGGCGGACGCTCGATGGCGTCCCGCTCCGCAAGAGCGTCAGAGTGAAGGAGGTCCGGCGGACGTGGGACCAGCGACGTTCCGACAGCCCTCAGCGCTTGAGCACGCGGGTGAAGCGGGCAAGGCCGAACAGGATGGTGGGCCAGAACATGGTGTTCCAGACGTCCTTCCAGTTGGCGTCGAATCGGGGAGTGCCCCCATGGCTGTAGGTGTCGATCACGTCCCAGACCTCGCCCGCCAGCGCCGCGGCCAGCACTGCGGCGAGCGGCTGCCAGTCGCGCAGCGACTTGCGGAAGACGATCACTACCAGCAGCATCACGCCGAGGCCGACATAAATGTGGAGCGCGTCTTTGCCGAGGCTGGTCGCCTCCACCAGCAGGAGCTTGGCATTTTGCAACGGGCTCATGCTACCCTCGTCCTGAATGGCGTGAAATCGGTGTCGCGGTCGTAGACGTCGACGCCTTCGCGCCGCTTGAGCCAGCCGACCGCCGCATAGGTGACGGGGGTCAGCAGGACCTCCCAGCCGACCTTCAGCGCCCATTGCGTCATGAGGACCACCAGCAAAGTGTCGTTGTCCCAGACGCCGTAGAAGGCGAGCGGATAGAAGAGAAGGCTGTCGATCCCCTGCCCCACCACGGTGGAGCCTATGGTGCGGGTCCAGAGGTGGTGGCCGCGCGTCCAAACCTTCATCTTCGCGAGCACGTAGCTGTTCACGAACTCGCCCGCCCAGAAGGCGGCGATCGACGCAAGGACGATGCGCGGCACCTGGCCGAACACGGCCTCGTATGCGGCCTGCCCGATCCAGGAAGACGCGGGAGGCAGCGCCACCACCACCGCGGCCATGAAGGCCATGAACAGGAGCGCTCCGAAGCCCGCCCAGATGCAGCGGCGGGCGCGGGCATAGCCGTAGACCTCGGTCAATATGTCGCCGATCACATAGGAGACGGGGAAGAAGAGGATGCCCGCGCCGAACGGCCAGACACCGATGCCGGGGAGGTTCACCTGAGCCACCTTGCCGGCGCCGAGCACGTTCGAGAGAAGCAGGATGGTGACGAAGGCAACCATCACATAGTCGAAATATCGCAGCCGAGCGCCGGCGAGCGCCGCCCCTTCAACCGTTTCCAGCCTGCCCCCGTCCATCGCCGCCTCACTAGCGAGGTTCCGCTTCGGCGCAAAGCAGGCTAGAGGCTTCGAGGCGCGCGCCCGTAGCTCAGTTGGATAGAGCACGAGCCTTCTAAGCTTGGGGCCGCAGGTTCGAATCCTGCCGGGCGCGCCAGAAGTCTGTCGGCTACTCCGCTTTTGAGGAGATGGAGGTCACGAAGCGCGCCCTAAAATGTCGCCGCCAAAGGATTGATCGAGGATCTCAACCAGCCTCTCAGTCCAGCATTTCGACCGTGTGGATGAGGAGGCCGACGAGGCCGCCGACCAGCGTCCCGTTGATGCGTATATATTGGAGGTCGCGGCCCACAGCGCCTTCGAGACGGCCGGTGACCGTGCGCGCGTCCCAGCCGCGGATTGTGTCGGAGACCAAAGTGACGATGCCGTTGCCGTAGCTCGCAACCGCTCCCACCGCCGCGCGGCGGGCGAACTGATTGATCATCGCCTTTAGGCGCGTATCCTGCTGCAGCGTATCGCCGAGCTGGCGGAGGGCCTCGCCGAACTTGCCGGCCATGGTGGCGTCGGGATCGCGCGCGGCCCGGAGGAGACCTGCGCGAGTGTTTTCCCATAGCCCCTCCACCCAGTTCGCCACCGCCTCATTTTCGACGACCTGGTTCTTCCACTCTTCGACTCGAGCGCGCATCGCGGGATCGTAGCGCATGTCCCAGGCGAGCTGCGCCAGCCCCTCCTCCGCCTTGGCGCGGAGCGGGTGATAGGGATCGATCGCCATCTCGATGGTGAGGCGGCGCAAGCCGTCGATCAGCGAGTCGGCAATCTTCTCATCGAGGCCCGCGAGCCGGACAAGCACTCCGGTGCGGTCGTGGACCATCGCCCGGATCATGTCTTCGTTGGCATCGAGCGTGCGCCCCGCCCAGGTGATGATGCCGTCGAGGATCGGCATATGCCGCTCGTAGGTGATGGCGGCTTCCAGCGACTGGCCCAGCAGCGGCGACACCTCCATCGACCGAAGGCGCGAGGAGACGGCGCTCTTCACCATTCCGCCGAGCCGCTCCTGATCGAGCGATTCCAATATGTCGGCGAAGAGCCGCGAAGCGCCTTCGCGCAGCCGCCCCTCGCCCGGAGGGTTGCTGAGAAAGCGCCCAGCCGCGCCCGCCACGTCGACGCCGCGCATCCGCCGCGCGACCACCGACGGGGTGAGGAAGTTGTCGCGCAGGAACTGGGCGAGCGTGTCGCCGATCCGGTCCTTGTTGCGGGGGATGATCGCCGTGTGGGGGATCGGAAGCCCGAGCGGGTGGCGGAACAGGGCGGTGACTGCGAACCAGTCCGCTAGGCCGCCCACCATCGCCGCCTCGGCAAAGGCCTTGACGAACCCCCAGGCGGCATATTGTTCGTCGAAACGGTTCGCCACCAGGAAGACGGCCGCCATCGCCACCAGCATCCCGGTCGCAATGATCCGCATGCCGCGCGCGCCCCCTTGGGCGGGATTGAAGCGGTTCAGAGCGGGCCGGTCGAGCAAGGTCATGCAGCCTTAATAGCCCGACCGGCCGATTGGTTCACTCCGCAGGTTGCGCCGACGGTGCGGGGCCGTGATCCTCGCGGCCCTTATAAGTGATCACCCGCCGGAACTTGGGCGCGAGCCACCGCTCGAAGCTGTCGGCAAGGCTGAACGAGGCCGGCACCAGCACCAGGGTGAGCAGGGTCGAAAGCAGGAGCCCGCCGATCACCACCACCGCCATCGGCGCGCGCCAGCTGGAGTCGCCTTCCAGCGACAAGGCCGTGGGCACCATGCCCGCCACCATCGCCATCGTCGTCATGACGATCGGCTGGGCGCGCTTATGGCCGGAGTCGATGATCGCCTCGTCCTTCGGCACGCCTTTGGCCATTTCCTCGATCGTGAAGTCGAGCAGCAGGATCGAATTCTTGGCGACGATGCCGAACAGCATCAGGATGCCGATCATCACAGGCATCGACACGGCGTGGCCGGCGATGTGCAGCGCGATCGCCCCGCCGAGCGGCGCCAGGAGCAGCGATCCCATGTTCACGAACGGCGCCATCAGCCGCTTGTAGAGCAGCACCAAAACCGCGAAGACCAGGAAGGTGCCGGAGACGAGCGCAGTGACGAATTCCGACACGAGCTTCGCTTCCTCCCGCTGCTGGCCGGAGCGAGCGCGCTCCACGCCTTCCGGCAGGTTCTGCATGATCGGCAGCTGGTTGATGATCGTCTCGCCGTCGACCACGCCCGGTGCGAGGTCGGCACCGACCATAACGCGCCGTTCCTGGTTGATGCGCTGGATCACCGAGGGGCCGGCGCCGAACTGGATGTCGGCCACGACCTTCAGCGGCACGGAACCGCCGGTGGTGGTCGGGAC
>DATMJS010000112.1:0-4907 GCA_035553755.1 Allosphingosinicella sp. | reverse complement strand
CGCCGGCAAGGGCGAAGCTCCGGACCCGCTGCTGGGGATCAGGGTCGCCGGGCTCGACTTCCCCAACCCGGTCGGGCTCGCCGCAGGGTTCGACAAGAACGGCGAAGTCTACCGGCAGATATTGGGCCTCGGCTTCGGTTTTGCCGAGGTCGGAACGCTCACGCCGCGGCCCCAGGCCGGCAACCCGAAGCCGCGCCTGTTCCGGCTCGCCGAAGACCGGGCTGTGATCAACCGTATGGGCTTCAACAATGAGGGCATCGGAGCCGCGCACGTGCGGCTCGCGGGGCGGAAGCGGAACGGGGTCGTCGGCGTGAATGTCGGCGCCAACAAGGAGAGCGCCGACCGGGTTGCCGATTATGCGGAAGGCGTGCGGCGGATGGCGCCGGTGGCTGATTATCTTACCGTCAACATCTCTTCCCCCAACACGCCGGGGCTGCGGGCGCTACAGGACAAGGGGGCGCTCGATGAGCTGCTCTCCACAGTGATGGAGGCGAGGGGCGATACGCCATTGTTCTTGAAGGTGGCTCCGGATCTGCAACGCGCCGAGATCGATGACATAAGCGCGATCAGCATGAAGTGGGGCGTCGATGCGCTGATCGTCGCCAACACCACCCTCTCCCGGCCCGCGCTCCGATCGAGCCGTCGCGACGAGGCGGGGGGGCTGTCGGGAGCGCCGCTGAAGGAGCTTGCGCTGGAGCGGCTGCGCGATTTCCGAAGCGCGACGGGCGGCGCCATGCCGTTGATCGGGGCGGGCGGCATCGAAAGCGGCGTGGATGCCTATGCCCGCATCCGCGCGGGGGCGAGCCTCGTCCAGCTCTATTCGGCCTTGGTTTACGAAGGGCCGGGGCTTGCCCGCAGGATCGCCGCCGAGCTTCGGGATTTACTGCGGCGCGACGGCTTTGCGAGGGCCGATGAAGCCGTCGGCACCGAGAAGCGTTGAGGGCTGGCGCTTGCCGCCGTCCAAAATAGGATTAGTGTCCTCCTCTATGTCCAATCGCCTGATGCAGGCTTTCCTGCCGCTCCGCCTGTTCCTTCCCCTGTTGCTGCTCAGCGCCTGCGTGGCGCAACCGGTCGAGACGCCGGGTTCCGCCACGGCGGCGCCCGGCACCGTCTCTGCGGCCGACCCGCGAGCGGCGGCGGCCGGTGTATCGATATTGAGGCAGGGCGGGAGCGCGGCCGACGCTGCGCTGGCGACGATGGTCGCGCTGACGGTGGTGGAGCCCCAATCCTCCGGCATCGGCGGCGGAAGCTTCCTTGTCTATCATGACGACGAAGCCGGCCGCGTCTCCACTTATGATGGCCGCGAGAAGGCCCCCGCCGCGGCCACCCCGGCCTATTTCCTCGGCCCCGATGGGAAGCCGCAGCCGTTCAACGAGGCGCTTCCCGGCGGCAAGAGCGTCGGCGTGCCCGGCAATTTCCGCCTGATGGCGCTTGCCCATGAGCGGCACGGGAAGCTTCGGTGGGCGCAGCTGTTCGGGCCGGCGATCCGCCTCGCCCGTGATGGATTTGCGATGACGCCGCGGCTCCGGGACGCGCTCGCCGCCACCGATCATATCGAAATGACGCCTTCGGTGCGCAGCCTCTATTTCGGGGCGGACGGGCAGCTGAAGCCGGTCGGGTCGGTGATCCGCAACCCGGAGCTCGCCGCTTTGCTGGAGCGCGTCGCCCGGCTGGGCCCCGACTATTTTTATACCGGCGCTCCTGCCGAAGCGCTGGTTCGGACCGTCGCGACCGCGCGGCGCAATCCCTCGACCATGACGAGGGGCGACCTCGCCAGCTACGACGCCAAGGAGCGCGAGCCGGTCTGCGGCCTGTATCGCCGCCACCGCATCTGCGGCATGGGTCCGCCCTCCTCCGGCGCCACCACCGTCTTCGCCATCCTCAAGCAGCTTGAGCGGTTCGACCTTGCCGCGATGGGCCCGCGCGACCCGCGCGCGTGGCATTTGTTCGGTGAATCGATGCGCCTCGCTTATGCCGACCGCGACGCCTATGTCGCTGATCCGGATTTCGTGCGCGTGCCCGTCGCCGGGATGATCGACAGCGACTATCTCGCCGCCCGCTCGCGGCTCATCTCTCCCGACCGGGCGATGGCGACCGTCAGCGCGGGGAGGCCCCCGGGGGCGCCGCGAGTCACCGCCGCCGCTTCGGGCGAGGTTCCCGCTACCTCGCACCTCGTCGCCGTCGACGCGGCGGGTAACGTGGCCTCGCTTACCTCGACGATCGAGGGGGTGTTCGGATCGGGCCTGACGGTGGACGGCTATTTCCTCAACAACGAGCTCACCGATTTCAGCTTCGCGCCCGAGCAGAACGGGGCGCCGGTGGCAAATCGGGTGGAGGGCGGCAAAAGGCCGCGCAGCTCGATGTCGCCGACCATTGCCTACGGGCCCGATGGCGAGGTGCGGATCGCGGTGGGCGCGGCGGGCGGTCCGACCATCATCGCGCAGGTCGCCAAGGTGCTGATCGGCGTCATCGACTGGCGGCTTTCGGCGCAGGAGGCGCTGGCGCTTCCGAGCCTCTACCTGCGCGGCGAGCGCCTGCTCGCGGAGCGGGGCAGCTGGCTTGAGCCGATGGTGCCGGAGCTCCGCCGCCTCGGCGGCAACGTCACCGTTTCCGACACAGGGGGCAAGCTCAACGCTGTTGAAAAGGTCGGCGGTCGCTGGCTGGGCGCGGCGGACCCGCGGAGCGAGGGTGTCGCGCTGACGCAATAGCTGCGCTAAGGTTGAGGCGGCGACGCGGGCAAGCCGCGCGCCGGGAGGGGTGATGCGAGAATTCGAGCAGTTTCCGAACCTGGTGACGATGTTCTTCGCGCGCGCGGCGGAGAAGGGGGAGGCGCCCTTCCTCTGGGCGAAGCGCGAGGGGCAGTGGCTCCCGACCAGCTGGCGTGAGGCGGCGGAGACGGTCGCCTCGCTCGCGGCGGCGCTGAAGGATATTGGCCTCAGGCGCGGCGACAATGTCATGCTGGTGTCGGAGAACCGGCCCGAATGGTGCATCGCCGACCTTGCCATCATGGCGGCGGGCTGCGTGACCGTCCCCACCTACATCACCAACACGACCCGCGATCACCAGCATATCCTCGACGACAGCGGCGCGCGGGCCGTGATCGTCTCTTCGGAGAAACTGGCGAAGCCGCTGCTTCCGGCGGCGCTGCGCACTTCCGGTTGCGAGCATGTGATCGGGATGGAGCCGCTCCGATCGGCCCAGGCGACCAGTGTCCGCTTTCATCATTGGGACGCGCTGATCGAGGCGCAGAAGGCTGACGTCGAGGCTTGCGCGGCCGCGGCCGATTTCGGCCGCTCGGACCTTGCCTGCATCATCTACACCAGCGGCACCGGCGGCGCCCCTCGCGGGGTGATGCAGCATCACGGCGCGATCCTCCACAATGTCGAAGGCTGCCTTGACGTCATCGCCACGGATTTCGGCTGGGGGGACGAGGTTTTCCTGTCCTTCCTTCCCGCCAGCCACGCCTATGAGCATACGGGAGGGCAGTTCTTCCCGATCGGGCTCGGCGGCCAGATCTACTATTCGGAAGGGCTGGAGAAGCTCGCTTCGAACATAGAGGAGGTCCGCCCGACCATCATGGTGGTGGTGCCGCGCCTGTTCGAAGTGCTCCGCCAGCGCATTTTGAAGCAGGTCGAGAAGCAGGGGAAACTCACCAATTATTTGCTGAGCCGCGCGCTCGATATCGGTGCCAAGGATTATGCGGGATCGGTGCCGCTGATCGACCGGCCGATGGATTTCCTGCTCGGCCGCACGCTGCGGCCCAAGATCGCCAAGCGATTTGGCGGGCGGATCAAGGCGATGGTGTCGGGCGGGGCGCCGCTCAATCCGGAGGTGGGCCTTTTCTTCCACTCGATCGGCCTCACCCTGCTCCAGGGCTACGGCCAGACCGAGGCCGCGCCGGTGATCAGCTGCAACCGGCCCAAGGCGGGCATCAAGATGGACACGGTCGGCCCGCCGCTCAAGAATACCGAGGTCAGGATCGCCGAGGACGGCGAGATACTCGTCCGCGGGGAGCTCGTCATGACGGGCTATTGGCGAAACCCTGCGTTGACCGAGCGGACGGTGGTGGACGGGTGGCTGCACACGGGCGACGTCGGCCATATCGACGAGAAGGGCCGGATCGTCATCACCGACCGCAAGAAGGACATCATCGTCAACGACAAGGGCGACAATGTTGCTCCGCAGAAGGTGGAAGGGATGCTCACCCTTCAGCCCGAAATCGTCCAGGCGATGGTGGTTGGTGACAAAAGACCTTACCTCGTCGGCCTGATCGTCCCTGATCCAGAATGGACCGCCGAATGGTGCGCCGGGCACGGCCGGGGCTGCGATTTTGCCAGGCTGCGCACCGACCCCGATTATGTCAAGGCGGTCGGCGCGGCCGTCGAGCGGGTCAATGCCGATTTGTCGGTGATCGAAAAAGTGCGCCGCTTCATCATCGCGGACGAGCCCTTCACCGTCGACAACGAGCAGCTGACGCCGTCGATCAAGATTCGCCGCCATGTGCTGAAGGAGATTTACGGCGAGCGGCTGGACGCGCTCTACAAGCGCTAGCGTCTTGGGGCCAGGCCATTGGGGCCTCTTTATTGCCGCCGGTAGGGAATGAAGTCGCCCAGCCCGCATCCACCATATTCGATACCGCTGACAGGGTCGACGACCGCCGCTATGTCGCCGCGACACAGTTGCCCGCTGGAGGTGCGGGTGACGAGGGTGCGTCCCGGCCTCACTTCCGGGCAGCCGGCGGCGGGCCGGTTGACGTAGAGGGCGTTTCCGAGACCCTCAAACAGGATCACGCCTTCGCCGATTGAGCGGTTGCCGCGTATGTCGCGCAAATTGACGCAGTTTGTCGCCGGCCCCGCAGTGTATCCGCGCGTCGCCTCAGCAAATTCGGCTTGCTCGGCGGGGCTGAG
>DATMJS010000111.1:0-5471 GCA_035553755.1 Allosphingosinicella sp. | reverse complement strand
TATGCAAGCCGTCGGATTTCCGGCGGCTTTTGCATATCCGGCTCAGGCGCTCGCGCCCAGCACCCCGACGCTGTTCTTGCGGAGCGCCTTCAGAACCGTCTCCACGATCGCGGCGGCATCGAGCCCGGCTTCGGCATATTGCTTCTCGGGCTTGTCCTGGTCCTGGAAGACGTCGGGGAGCCGCATGGTGCGCAGCTTCAGGCCCGCATCGATCAGGCCCTCGTCGCTAGCAAGCGTCAGCACATGGGCACCGAAGCCGCCCACGGCCGCTTCCTCGATCGTGACAGCGACCTCGTGAGTGGTGAGAAGCCGCCTCACCAAAGCCTCGTCGAGCGGCTTTGCAAACCGCATGTCAGCCACGGTCGCCGACAACCCCTTGCTCTCAAGCATGTCGGCTGCCTTGAGCGCCTCCTCGAGGCGCGTGCCCAGGGAGAGGATTGCGACCTTCTTGCCTTCGCGCACGAGGCGACCCTTGCCGATCTCGAGCTGCTCCGGGACTTCCGGGAGCGCCACTCCCACGCCGTTGCCGCGCGGATAGCGGACGGCGATCGGCCCCGTATCATGAAGCGCCATGGAGTGGACCATGTTGACGAGCTCGGCTTCGTCGGCCGCGGCCATCACCACGAAATTCGGCAAAGTGCACAGATAAGCGAGGTCGAAACTTCCCGCGTGGGTAGCCCCATCCGCGCCGACCAGCCCTGCCCGGTCCATCGCGAAGCGCACGGGCAGGTTCTGGATCGCAACGTCGTGCACCACCTGGTCGTAAGCGCGCTGGAGGAAGGTCGAATAGATCGCGCAGAACGGCCGATACCCCTGCGCGGCAAGCCCCGCCGCGAAGGTCACCGCATGCTGCTCGGCAATCCCGACGTCGAACGTCCGCTCCGGAAACCGCTCGCCGAACTTGTCGAGGCCGGTCCCCGACGGCATTGCGGCGGTGATCCCAACCACCTTCTCGTCGCGGGCGGCCTCGGCGATCAGGGCCTTTGCAAAGACCGAAGTATAGCTTGGCGGCCCCGCCGGCGCCTTCGCCTGCTCGCCCGAAATCACATCGAACTTCTGAACTCCGTGATATTTGTCGGCCGCCGCTTCGGCCGGGCCATAGCCCTTGCCCTTCTTGGTGACGACATGGACCAGCATCGGCCCCTCGTCCGCATCCCGCACATTCTCCAGGATCTCGACCAGCTGCTCGATATTATGCCCGTCGACCGGCCCGACATAATAAAAGCCCAGCTCCTCGAAGAGCGTCCCCCCGGTCGCAAGCCCGCGCGCATATTCCTCGACCTTGCGCGCAGTCCGGTGGAGCGAGTCCGGAAGCTTCCGCGCAAAGCGCTGCGCAAGATGCCGAACGCTCAGATATTTGTTCGAAGAAACCAGCCGCGCCAGATAATTGGAAAGCCCGCCCACCGGAGGCGCGATCGACATGTCGTTGTCGTTCAAGATCACGACCAGCCGGTTGCCCGCCTGTTCGGCATTGTTCATCGCCTCATAGGCCATGCCCGCCGACATTGCCCCGTCGCCGATCACCGCGATCGCCTTGCCGGGCGTCCCTGCAAGCTTGTTGGCAACCGCAAAACCGAGCGCGGCCGAGATCGAGGTCGAGCTGTGCGCCGCCCCAAATGGGTCGTACTCGCTCTCGCTCCTCTTGGTGAAGCCGCTGAGCCCCCCGCCCATGCGCAGAGTCCTGATCCGGTCGCGCCGCCCGGTCAGGATCTTGTGCGGATAGGCCTGGTGGCCGACGTCCCAGATCAGCCGGTCATCCGGCGTGTTGAACACATAATGGAGCGCGACCGTCAGCTCGACGACGCCGAGCCCCGCGCCCAGATGCCCGCCGGTGACGGACACGGCCGAAATAGTCTCCTCGCGAAGCTCGTCGGCAAGCTGGCGGAGCTCGTCCTTCCGGAGGCTGCGAAGCTCACGAGGGGTCGGGACGCGGTCTAGAAGCGGCGTATGGGGACGCTGTGTCATGGCAGGCTCCATAGTCCCGGGCGGCCTGGAAGTCGAACTTGAATGGCTCCAAATAGCCGGTTTGGGCCATTCCTCAGCAAAAGATCAGGATTGGCTCACCCCGCTCATCAGCGGGCGCCCCGGCAAGCCTCAGCTCTCGCAGTCGCCGCAGCGCCCGCGCACCTCGATCACCGGCCGCACCGGGGCGAAGCCGGCCTTCTCCGCAGCCGCGCGGACGCCGCCCGACAGACTGTCATTATCGAGATGGGTCGTCTGGCCGCAATTGTCGCAGATGAGGAAGATGCAATCGTGGAGGCAGTCGGGATGGTCGTTCGCCACATAGGCGTTGGCGCTTTCCACCCGTCGGGCGAGATTTGCGCCGACGAACAGGTCGAGAATTCGGTAGACGCTGTTCGCCGCCACCCGGCGCCCCTGGTCTTTGGAAACCTTGTCGGCAATGTCGTAGGCGGAAGCCGGCTTGTCGAAGCTCGCCAGCGCCTCGAACACGGCGGCCCGCATCGCGGTCCACTGCTCCCCCGACCTTTCCATGGTCGTCTTCGCCGCGGCCGAAAGCGATTCGCCTTCGTGAGAATGGTGGACGTGGGCCATTGGCTGGAAATAGGGCCTCTACGGCCCCGGAACAAGCGTCAGATGACGGCGCGGCGGTTGAGGTCGTGACCGAGCGCGAGGATGGCGACGCCGACAATGGTGTACACCGCCTCGGTGCCGTCGTGCGGCATGGTGAGCGCACCCGACATCACCCCGAGGCCGAGCCCGCCGACCGCCGCCGGCATCATGAAGCCATGTTTGACGACGCCGCGGCCGAGCGCAACCAGACCGAGGCCGATCGCCAGCGTCAGGCCGATTTCGTGGATAACCGGGGTCAACAGCAGCCCGCCGGCGGCCGATAGCATCGCGACGAATACAGCGCTCGCAAGGCAATGGACGAGGCAAAGGCCCGACAAGGCTATGCCCAGCCGGTCGATCGCTCCACTCCTGGCACCCGCAAACATCATTCTCGTTCCGTCTCTCTGCTGCAGCGGCTATAGGTCCGTTTCCGTAAAGATACAACATAACATTTGACGAAAAGTTGCGTTGGCAAGCCAGACCGAAGCCGCCATATCGCCGCCATGGCTTCCACTCCCCCTGCCGCGCTTCCCCACTCGACGCTCGAACGCGCGCCGCAGCCTCGTGCCGTCGCTGACTGGCTGCTGTTCGTCGCGGCTTTGGTGTTCGTGATGATCGTGGTGGGCGGCATCACCCGACTTACCGAATCCGGCCTTTCGATAGTCCGCTGGGAGCCGGTCTCGGGCGCGATCCCGCCGCTCACGGCCGATCAGTGGGAGGCCGAGTTCGAAGCCTACAAGCAGAGCCCGCAATATCTCGAAGTGAACCGCGGCATGAGTCTCGCGGCATTCAAGAACATCTTCTTCTGGGAGTATGTCCACCGGCTGCTGGGGCGGCTGATCGGCCTCGCTTTCGCGCTCCCGCTGCTGTGGCTGGCCTGGAAGCGGGCGATCCCGCGCGGCTATGGCTGGAAGCTCGTCGTCCTGCTCGCTCTCGGCGGCCTCCAGGGCGGGATCGGCTGGTGGATGGTCGCCTCGGGCCTCGTCGACCGGCCGGAGGTCAGCCATATCCGCCTCGCCGTCCACCTGCTCACGGCCTTCCTGATCTTCGGCGCCTTGGTGTGGACCGCGCTCGATCTCCGAGCCCTCGCCCGCAACGAGGCCTCGCGCCCGGCGCGGATGCCGACCCTCGCCATCTGGACCCTTTCCCTGCTCGGCCTCCAGTTCCTGTTCGGGGCCTATGTCGCGGGGCTGGAAGCGGGCTATGCCTTCAACACCTGGCCCAAAATGGGCGACGAATGGTTCCCATCCGCCACGCCGATGCTGGAGCCTTACCTGGTCAACTTCGTCGACAATCCGATCATGGTGCAGTTCGTCCACCGCTGGCTCGCCTGGGCGGTCGCCGGTGCCGCCTTCCTGCTCGCATGGGGTGCCTGGAGGCGCGGCATGGCCGGAACCGCGCTGCTGGTCGTCGCCGCGGTCCTGGTTCAGATACTGCTCGGCATCGCCACGATCATAACCGGCGTCGAACTCTGGATCGGAGTCGCGCACCAGGGGATGGCCGCCCTGCTGCTTGCCGCGATCCTGCTCGCTGCGCATGGATTGGGGGAGCGGAAGCCATGAGTATCGTCAGCGTCTACGCCACCTTCGGAAGCGATGAGGAAGCGCGCCGCATCGGCCGCCGGATGGTCGAAGAACGGCTTGCCGCCTGCGTCAACATCCTCGGCCCCTGCCACTCCATCTACCGCTGGCAGGGCAGGATCGAGGAAGCCGGCGAAGTCGCCGCCATCTTCAAGACCGCGGAAACCAGCGCGTCGGACCTCGTCGCCCGCATCGCGGAGCTCCACAGCTACGACACGCCCGCCGCGGTTGTATGGCCGATCGCCCAAGCCTCCCTGCCTTATGCGGCATGGGTGCGGGACGAGACGGTAGTATGATACCACTCGTCAAACCCGCTGCTTTGTTGACTTTTTAGCTCCTCCCTGCCATTTGGCCGCCTCCGCGCCGCTCGCGAACCGTTCCTCCTTGGGCTAAGCTTTGGCTAACCTTTGGAACCCGGAAGGGCGGCGCAGCTCATTTCTGAAGAAGGTCCAAAGCCCATGAAGGCGCTGTTGAAGACCACCAAGCCGGCGAAGCCCGCCGAGGTGGAAAAGAAGTGGCATCTGATCGATGCCGACGGCCTCGTCGTCGGCCGTCTCGCCACGATCGTCGCCAATCTCCTGCGCGGCAAGCACAAGCCGAGCTATACGCCGCATGTCGACATGGGCGACCATGTCGTCATCATCAACGCCGACAAGGTGCGCTTCACCGGCAAGAAGCTCGCCGACAAGGTCTATTACAAGCACACCGGCTATGCGGGCGGCATCAAGTCCGTGACCGCGGGCAAGGTGCTCGAGGGCCGTTTCCCCGAGCGCGTGCTCGAGAAGGCGATCGAACGCATGATCCCGCGCGGCCCTCTGGGTCGCGATCAGATGCGCGCGCTTCACCTCTATGCCGGCGCCGAGCATCCGCACGGTGGCCAGAACCCTGAAATCCTCGATGTCGCGGGCATGAACCGCAAGAACAAGGTGGGTGCCTAATGTCCGATACCCGTCAGTCGCTTTCCGATCTCGGCGCGATCGCCGAAGGCCAGGCCGCCGCTCCGGAGGCCGCCGAGGCTCCCGCCGCGCCGCTCCCGGGTTCCGAGGATGACGGCCGCTCCACGCAAGGCCCGCAAATGCAGGCCGTGCTGCGCGAGCAGCAGCTCGACGCGCAGGGCCGCGCCTACGCGACCGGCCGCCGCAAGGATGCCGTCGCCCGGGTCTGGCTGAAGCCCGGCACCGGCAAGATCACGGTCAACGGCCGCGACCAGGAAGTCTATTTCGCGCGTCCCACCCTGCGCCTCGTCATCAACCAGGTGTTCGACGTCGCCGACCGCCGCGGTCAGTATGACGTGGTTGCCACGGTCAAGGGCGGCGGCCT
>DATMJS010000110.1:0-3574 GCA_035553755.1 Allosphingosinicella sp. | reverse complement strand
TCCCGGCCGCGCCGCCTCGGCGATCCGCCGCTTCGGCATGGGCGCGGTGCAGCGGATCGGGCCCTTGAAGGACCAGTTCATGGCCGAAGCCCGCGGCGAAAGCGGCGACCTGCCCCTACTCCTGCGCGGCCTCACCATCTAGCGGACGCGCTTCCTCGACCAGCATGATCGCCGTTCCGTCCCGGATCGGGTAAGCCAGGCCGGCCGCGTCCGAGATCAGCTCCTGCGCTTGCGCATCGTAGCGCAGCCGAGCGCGAGTCACCGGGCAGACCAGCTTGGCGAGCAGGCTTTCGTCAAAGCTCATTGCAGCGTCTCCGGCCCGTCCACGCCGCCAGGAACCATCCGCTGGAACTGCATGAACTGGACGAGGAGGTCCGCGCGCGCCGAAAGGTCGCCTGCTTCGAGCAAAGCCTGTTTGGAGCCGATGTCAAGCGGCGCAATCTGCGCGATGCCGTTCACCAGCATCTCGTCGTCGAGCCGCGACACCGCTTCCCAATCGACCGCATAGCCGAGCGCGTCCGCGTACCGGCGCGATTCACGCTCCAGGTCCGCGCGCAGCACGCTCGCCAGCGGTTCGGGCTCGACCTCGTCGTCGAAGCCGCTGCGGTCGGCTTCGACCTGGCGGTAGGGGGTCTCGACCTCCACTTCGCGATCAATGCGGAATCGGCTCACTCCGTGCAGCACGATGTTGAAACGGCCGTCGTCCAGCTCTTCGGAGCCGATTATCGTGCCGATGCAGCCGATTTCGAACAAAGTGGGCGGTTCGCGATGGTCGCGCGGCTGGACCATCGCGATCAGCTGGTCGCTGGCGAGCGCGTCGCGCACCATCGTCCGGTAACGCGGCTCGAATATGTGAAGCGGCAATTGCGAACGGGGAAAGAGCAGGGCCCCCGCGAGCGGGAAAATCGGGACTCGCAGGAGGTCCGCCTCCCCCATCAGGTAAAAAGGATCGCCGACAGCCGCCGCCGCTGCGCCGAAGCCCACGGGTCTTCAAGCCCGACCACCTCCATGAACTGCAGGAGCCGCTTCCTTGCCGCGCCTTCGTTCCAGTCGCGGTCGCGCCGGATGATCTCGAACAACTGGTCCGCGGCGCCGTCCCGGTCGCCGTTCGCCATCAGCGCGCCCGCCAGCTCATAGCGGGCCTCGTGGTCGTCCGGATCGGCGGCAATGCGGCTTTCATAGCCGGCCGTTTCCGCCCCGGCCGGCGCTGCGGCGGCCAACTCGATCGCCGAGCGCGCCCGCGCGATCGCAGGATCCGCCGCCAGCTTCTCCGAAAGCGTTTCGAGCAGGGTGCGCGCCTCGTCGGTACGCCCCGCCGCGATCAGCGAGCGGGCAAGTCCGGAGACGACTTCTCCATTTTCGGGCGCCATTTCCATGATCTGCTGGAAGATCGAGACGGCCCGTTCGCCGTCGCCGCCGGCGAGCACTTCCTCGCCCATCGCGATCAAAGGCTCGATTTCGGCCTCGATCTGCTGCGCCTCCCCCTCCACCGGCAGCTGGGACAGGATCTGGTCGAGGGTGCGGCTGAGCTGCCCCTCGGTCCGCGCGGGCGTCAGGTCGGCGACGAGCTGGCCCTGGAAGACGGCATAGACGGTCGGGATCGACTGCACGCGGAATTGGGCGGCGATGATCTTGTTCTCGTCGACATTGATCTTGACCAGCTTGACCCCGCGGTCGGCATAGTCGGCCGCCACCTTCTCCAGCACCGGAGTCAGCTGCTTGCAGGGGCCGCACCATTCGGCCCAGAAATCGAGGATCACGAGCGACGACATGCTCGGCTCGACCACGTCGCGCCTGAACGTCTCCAGCGCCTCGCGCTCTGCCGCGCTCATGCCCAATGTCGCCACGTTGCGATTCTCCAGTCGGTTTCGTTCCGTCCCTATGTGGGGTTGCGGCCTTGTCTGCCAAGCCCATATAGCGGCCTTGCCGGAGGGGCTTGCGAGGGCTTCGGCCCCATGCTAGCAGCCGCCGCCTTACCTCCGCCGCCTTCGGTGCGGCGCAGCTTCACGAGCGGGCGTAGCTCAGGGGTAGAGCACAACCTTGCCAAGGTTGGGGTCGAGGGTTCGAATCCCTTCGCCCGCTCCAGTTTCCTTACAATTCGGGCCGTGCCGCCGCGGCCGTAACAGGTCCGGCCGGCGCTCCGCCGCGCGGCTCCAGCAGCGCCGCCGTCTCGATCGTATCGAGCGCCCGGCGCGCGGCAACATAGCGGCGCCCTTTCGCCACCCATTCGCTCGCCTTGTCACGGCCCGGCATGCGCAGCACCTCGGCCAGGGCGACGTCGACTTGGCCTGCCTCCAGCCGGCGCGTCGCCCGGCGGAGCCGCTCCGCGGGCAACGTCGAAGGCGTACCTTTCTTGCGCACCCTCACCAGATCGCCCAGCTCCGCGCGGAAGGCGGTCCACCAGCCTTGGTCGGGGGCTGCGCCGGTGAGGCCCGGGCCGACTTCCTGCAGCCCTTCCTGCAATTCCTCAAGCGTCACCGGCTGACGGGAAGCGGTGATGATCGTCGCCACAGCCGCCCGCTGGGTCTCGCCGAAGCGCTGGCGGAGCAGGCCTTCGATATAGCCGAGCGGCACCCCGCGATCGAGGGCTCGGCGGGCGGCGAAGGCGACCAGCAGCCCCTCGGCGCGGTCGGCGTTGCCGACTGCCTCCTCCGATTGGCTGTGAAGCTCGGCGATCCTCTGCTCGATCTGGCTGACCCGCCGCTCCAGCTCGGGATCGATCAACAAGGTTTGCGCCTTGCCCGCCGGGGCGGCATTCTGGACCGGCCCTTCCGGCGCCGGCTGCGGGGCGGGCGCCGGTGCCTGGACAGGCGCCGCTGCGATGCCGAGGTAGGATGCGGCCGCGTCCCACCTCGTCAGCAGCCAGCCCATCGCAGCGAGCCCGAGCAGGAAGGCGAGCAGGGGAAGGAGGATCAGGGCCAGGCGCGAGTGTTGCCGCGTGCCTGCGGAGGATCGGTAATCCGTCATCGATTCCGTCCATAACGTTCGTCGCCGCTCTTGCACAGCCTGACGGCAAGCTCCAGCAAGGCTGCCTCGCGCGGAGCATCCGCCGCCGCCACCTTTCCCCAGCCCGGCCCTGCCGCCGAAGCGGCCGCCTTGCTGATCGCCGCCAGCGCGATCCGCGAGCGGTCCAGCCCCGCCGCATCGACCAATGTCGCGAAGTGCCGTGCCGCCCTCGGGGAGTGGAGCAGCACAAGCGCGCCGGCGTCCAAGGCCTCGACGGCGTCGGCAGGAAGCGCGTCTGCCGCTTCGGCCGCATAGACGATGCGCCGCTCCAGCTCGATCCGTGGGTGGTCGAGCTGCATATGATCGCGCCCGCACGGGTGGAAGGCGCGCCGGACGCCGGCTTGCGCCATCATCTCCAGAATCGCGGCGCCGTCGGCGGGGCCTGTCCTGACTTCGGAAAAACCTGCGCTCCTCGCCGCCTCCGCGCTGCGCTCGCCGACGGCATAGCAAGGAAGGTGGGTGAAAAGCTGCAGACCTTCGATCGCAGCATTGGCGCTGGTCAAGAGGACGGCATCGAAAGGCGCGGGTTCAGGCGTATCCCAAGCGACGGGTTCGATATTGAATATCG
>DATMJS010000109.1:0-4905 GCA_035553755.1 Allosphingosinicella sp. | reverse complement strand
CATCGCGCTGCCCTTGCCGAAGGCGCGGTCGATCTGAGCGAGGGCCGCGTCGAGGGCCTTTTGCCTGTCCATATCCTGATTATTCCTGTCGGAAACGACTTTCAGCGAAGCCACCATGGCCTGTCTCCCCGTTAGAATGTCCGCGCCGTTCATTCAACGCCTGAATGGCTGTGTACATGTTATGTTCCACTAGAACAAGTAGGAAACTTCTTACGGTGCACCTGCGGCAAGGACAGCCTTCAAAGCCATGTCCATCTCCGCTTTGAACCGAGGATGGTAGGCAATGTCGTTGTGGCGCGTGCCGGGAATGGTCGCGCTGAGCACCAGGTTGCCTACCGCCCGCCGGAGCGCCTCCGTCCGCGGGGGCGGAATGACCTCGTCATGCTCGGCCGCTATTATCGCCACAGGCACGGCCGAAGCCTTGAGATAATCCGCCGAGCGCAGGTCGTGGCGGAGGAGCAAAGCGACCGGTAACCAGGGAAACTGGTCGCGAGCCACCGCTTCGAGCGAATCGAAAGGCGTCACCAGGATGAGTCCGTCGAGGGGCCGCCGCACAGCAAGTCCTGCCGCCACGCCGCTGCCAAGGCTTATCCCGACCGCTACCAGCCGGTCCGGCCGCAGGCGTTCCCGCACAAGATCGTAGAGCAGCGGTGCGTCCTCGATCAGCGCGGCGGCGCTCGGCCTGCCGCCGCTCGGCCGATAGCCTCGATAATGGAAGGCGACGACCGGATGCTGCGGGTACAGCCCGTGAAGGAATTCGGCGATGTCGGCGGCGTTGGAGGCATTGCCGGCGAAACCAAGGATGGCCGTGTTCGATCCACCGCCCGCCGCTGGCGGGATCAACACGCCTTCCAGCCTTGTTCCATCGGAGGCCCTGAGCTCGATCCGCTCCGCTCCTGGGGGAAGCGGCCCAGCGGGTGGAACGAGGCGGGTGGGAAAGAAGATCGAGGTTTGGGCGAAGAAGAGGGCGGTCGCGACTGCGCCGTAGACAAGCAGGATGCCGATCAGCAGCTTCAGCAGCATCGGGCGCAGACCGTCCTGCGGCCTCCCGAAAAGCTAGGCCTTGGCCCCGCACGCGGCGGCGAGCGCGGGTTCGATCGCGTCGATCGTATAGGGTTTGGTGAGCACCGGCGCATCCGCATGGGCGGCGGGCGGTGGCTCGATATGGCCGCCGGTGGCGAGGATGAAGGGGACCCCCTCCTCCACCAGGCGATCGGCCACGGGCCAGACATGCTCGCCATTCTTGAGGTGCACGTCGACAATGGCGACCTCGAACCCGCCTTCGTCGATCTTCACCATCGCGTCCTCGACCGTTTCGCAGGTGCCCACGACCTTGTGGCCGAGCGAATCGAGAAAGTCCTCGAGCATCATAGCGATGAGCGGCTCGTCTTCGATGATCAGGATGGAACGGGTGTCGGGCACGGCTCGGGTTTAGGAAATTGTTACGTGAAGTAAAGGACTTATTTCTGCAATAAAGCGTCGCGCGCCGCTTCGGCCAGCTTTTGCACCGAAAAAGGCTTGGCGAGGAAAGCGACGCGCTCAAGGTCGATCGATTTGCGAAGCTGCTCCTCGGCATAGCCGGAGATGAACAGGATCGGCAGATCGGGGTGGGTCTTGCGCGCTTCGCGGACCGTCGTCGGCCCGTCCATGGTCGGCATCACCACGTCGGAGATCATCAGATCCACCTTTTCCTCGCGGGCGAGTATCTCGAGCGCGGCCTCGCCATTTTCGGCGCTGAGGACGGTATAGCCATGGCGCGTCAGCGCTCGCTCGGCGACCGCGCGCACCATAGCCTCGTCCTCCACCAGGAGAACCGTGCCCGTTCCCCACAAGTCGCCCGTCCGCTCCTTGGCCTTGGCCTTGGAGGAGTCGGCAGTAGCCTGCGTACGGAAGACCGGAAGGTAGATAACGAAGCTGGCGCCTTCGCCAGGCTCGGATTCGGCAAAGATGAAGCCGCCCGACTGCTTGACGATGCCGTAGACGGTGGAAAGGCCGAGGCCGGTTCCCTTGCCCACTTCCTTGGTGGTGAAGAAGGGTTCGAAAATCTTGCCGAGGAGATGCGGAGGAATGCCGGTTCCGGTGTCGGTGACTCGGAGCGCGGTATAGTCGGCGATCGGCAGGATGTCGCTCGCCATCCTGCGCACGTCATCGGTCGAAACCGAATAGGTCTGGAGCGTCAGCGTGCCCCCGCCGGTGCCCTTCGCGACCATCGCATCGCGGGCATTGACGGCCAGGTTGACGATCACCTGCTCGAGCTGGCCGGGATCGGCGCGGACGGCGCCCAGGTTGCGGCCGTGCTTGACCTGCAGCTTCACCGTCTCGCCCAGCAGGCGCTTCAGCAGGTTCGACACTTCGGAGATGACGTCGGGAAGCTGCAGCACCTGCGGACGCAGCGTCTGCTGGCGGGAGAAAGCGAGCAGCTGCCGGGTAAGGCCGGCCGCTCGATTGGAGTTCGACCGGATCTGCTGGATGTCGTCATAATCGCTGTCGCCCGGGGTATGGCGCATCAGCATGAGGTCGCAATAGCCGATGATGGCGGTGAGGATGTTGTTGAAATCGTGCGCGACTCCGCCCGCGAGCTGACCCACCGCCTGCATTTTGGTCGCCTGTGCCACCTGGCGCTTCAGACGGTCCTCTTCGCTATTGTCCTTGAGCGACAGGATCACGGCGGCGTCGCCGAGGCCGCGCGCGCCCGCTATGGTAAGCGCCACCGGCTCGTCGGGGTTGGATTTGAGGCGGACGGCGAGGTCGCCGGCCACCGTGCGGCCACGGGCGAAGCGACGCACGGAATCGGAGACCGCCGCCTTGTCCTCGTCCACGACGAGGTCGCCCGGATAAATGGGTCGTGCCTCCTTCGACAGACCGGCAGCCTTGCGGAAGCTCTTGTTCAGATAGACGAAGCGACCGTCGCTGTTGGCAAGTGCGAGACCTATGGGGAGGAAATCGAGGAGAGCATTGAGGCTGGCGCTCCCTTCCTGGCTGAGACCCCCGAAGCCGCTCGCGTCGTCCAGCATCAGGAAGAGTGTGACTGCTTCCTCGCCCTCGCTCACCGGCACCTGCATGATCCGCAGCGGCCCCGCGCCCTTGCCCTCGGCGGCGAAATGGAATTGCCCCTGCTCAGTAGCGGCGAGCAAATTGACGAGAGGAGTGCCGGAGGCCGGCGCGTCGGCATCGCCGAACGCCCGCGCCACGAAGGCGCGATTGGCGCCGATAAGCTTGCCTTCGTGGTCGGCGAGCGCCGCCATCATGCCCGCTTCGCCGATGCGAACGCCCGCGTCGCCCTCAATCAGCCGCCGCGCCTCGCGAGCGAGATCGACATGCTGACCGCGGCCGAACCGCCAGACGAGATGGCTCTGTCCCGCGCCCGCGCGGTAGATATCGGCGCGAAGCGACATGCCCCTGAGCTGGAGGCCTTCGAGGCTCGCCGAGCCGTCCCGGAGCGCGGCGGCGGCGGCGGCGCGGATGCGGGCTTCGTCCTCCTCGTCTTCGAAACCTATGTCCGCAGGCGCGGCATGCCCTCCGAACCATTCCGAATAGCTTTGATTGGCGCACCGCAGCCGCCCCTCGGTATCCGTTATGGCGGCGGCGGCCGAACTGTCCAGTGCGGCGCGGAGCAGCGCCACGTCGGTGCGGAATTGCGGTTCCTCGCCGGCTGCGGCTTGCGAAGTCTTGTGCAATGCGACCAGTGCTGCGGCGCCGATCATTCCGGCAAGAAAGGATGCGGTGAAAACCATGCTGCCCACAGCCCAGAACAGCAGCGCCGCCGAAGCCAGAGCCGCCAGCGCGATCAACACAACGCCGCCGCGGCCATCGGTCTGCCGGGAAAGCGGGAGGTGCGACGAAGCCATAATCAGATGGCGGAGCTGCGCCGCGAGCGGCGGCGCCACTTGCGCGCCTGCCACCAGCGCCAGGCGAACAGCGAAACGACGTAGCCGATAGCAGCCGCGACGAAGGCTATGACGAAAAGTCCGCAAATCAGTGCCGGAGCGGCGTCGGAGCCGAGCCATGCCAGCCATTCGCCAGCGCTTGCTCCGCGTTTATAGAGCGCATAGAAAGTATTAATATCGGCATGGAAACCCATGTAATTGCCGATAAAAATCGACGCCACCAGAATGAAAGGTGTGGTCGCGGGATTGCTGAGGAAGGTCATTGCCGCGGCGATCGGTATGTTGGCGCGGAAAGGGACCGACAACAAAGCCGCGCCGATGATCTGGAGACCCGGAATCATCAGGAAGATCCCGACCAGCAGCCCAACGCCTACCCCGCGCGGCACCGAGCGCCGGGTGAAGCGCCAAAGATCGCTCCGGAGCACACGCTGGCCGAACGGGCGGATCCACCGGCTCTTCGCCAGCTCCTCGCGCTTCGGCGCATTCTTTTCGAGCCAGCGCCCGATCCGCTCAACCATCTGCCGCTCAACCAAGGTTGCGGAGCAGGCGCCCCTGCTCACGTTTCCAGTCCTTTTCCTTCTCGTGCGCGCGCTTGTCGGGCGCCTTGCGGCCCCTGGCGAGTGCTAGCTCCACCTTCGCACGTCCGCGGCTGTTGAAATAGATGGAAAGCGGTACCAAAGTCATTCCCTGCCGCGCGACCGCGCCGTGGAGCTTGGCGACCTCCCGCTGGTGGAGCAGCAGCTTGCGTGGCCGCTTCGGCTCGTGGTTGAAGCGGTTGCCGTGGCTGAATTCGGGGATGTTGGCGTTGATCAGCCAAACCTCCTCGTCCTTCACCTCTGCATAGCTCTCCGCGATCGAGCCTTCGCCGAAGCGCAGCGACTTCACCTCGGTGCCGGTGAGCGCAATCCCCGCTTCATATTTGTCTTCGATGGCATAATCGTAGCGTGCGCGCCGGTTTTCGGCGACGACCTTGACCTTGTCGAATTCGGCGGTGCGGGGACGTGCCATCAGACGAGAC
>DATMJS010000108.1:0-6304 GCA_035553755.1 Allosphingosinicella sp. | reverse complement strand
GGCAAGGCCCTGCACATCGGTGCGGGCGGTAAGCGCGAGCACTTCATACCGTTCGGCGTTGCGCTCGACCTCATCGAGCGCAACGCCGAACGGTATGAAGTGCTCGCGCTTACCGCCCGCACCGATGTGCAGGGCCTTGCCGGCGCGGCGCGGCGGGTGAAGGCGCGCAGGGCGGTGATCGCCGATCCGGGCTTCCTCGGCCCGCTACAGGAAGCCTTGTCGGGCACGGGCATAGAAGCGGCGGCAGGCGAGGAGGCGGTTATCGAAGCCGCCGCGTCGGGCGCCGACTGGACGATGGCCGCGATTGTCGGCTGTGCTGGCCTGAAGCCGGTCATGGCGGCGCTGGAGAACGGCCGCACCGTCGCGCTTGCCAATAAGGAGGCGCTGGTTTCCGCGGGCGGCATAATGGTCGGCGCCGCAAGAGCGAGCGGAGCCTGCCTGCTTCCTGTCGATTCCGAGCATAATGCAGTCTTCCAGTGCTTCGACAGCGACCGCCCGGGCTCCATCCGCCGTGTCACGCTTACCGCCAGCGGCGGACCGTTCCGGATGAAGAGCATCGAGGAAATGCGCACCGCCACGCCCGCCGAGGCGGTCGCGCACCCCAACTGGTCGATGGGCGCCAAAATCTCGGTCGATTCAGCCACTCTCATGAACAAGGGCCTGGAACTGATCGAGGCCTATCATCTGTTCCCGCTCGAGGCGGAAGCGTTCGACGTCATCGTCCATCCCCAGTCGGTGGTCCATAGTCTCGTCGAATATGTAGATGGCTCGGTGCTGGCGCAGCTCGGCTCCCCCGACATGCGCATCCCCATCGCCCATACGCTTGCCTGGCCCGAACGGATGGAGACCCCGTGCCGGCGGCTCGACCTCGTGGAGATCGGGCGGCTGGATTTCGAGGAGCCAGACCTGCAGCGTTTCCCTGCGCTGGGTCTTGCCAGGGCAGCCTTGAAGGAAGGGGGCGCGCGGCCCGCGATCCTCAATGCTGCCAACGAAGTCGCCGTCGCATCCTTTCTGGACAATCGGGTCGGTTTCCTCGATATTGCCGCAATTGCGGATAAGGTATTGGAATCGTTCAATCCTCCCGCGCCCTCGACCCTCGATGAGGTGCTGGCGATCGATGCGGAAGCCCGCTCGGTCGCCGGTGGCATAGCAAGAGAGTTTTCGAATTGACGCCCAGCCCCGGCTTTTTGATGACGATCCTGAGCTTCCTGGCCTGTATCGGGCCGCTCATCTTCATCCATGAGCTCGGCCATTATTTCGCCGGCCGCTGGTTCGGAGTGAAGGCGGAAACCTTTTCGATCGGCTTCGGACGGGAGATCGCTGGCTGGACCGACAAGCGCGGCACTCGCTGGAAGGTCGGCTGGTTGCCGCTCGGCGGCTATGTGAAGTTCAAAGGCGACATGAACCCCGCGAGTCAGCCTTCGCCGGAATGGCTCGCGTTGCCGGCCGAGGAGCGCAACCAGACCTTCCAGGCCAAGCCGCTCTGGCAGCGCTTCATCATCGTGGCCGCCGGCCCCGTCACCAATTTTCTGTTCGCGATATTTGCCTTCATGGCGATCTTCGGAGCGATCGGTTTTCCCACCAACCCGGCGGTAGTCGGCGGCGTCGCCGAAGGAAGCCGGGCGGATGCCGCGGGCTTCCAGGCCGGGGACCGCATCGTCGCCGTCAACGGCGACAGGATCGCTACCTTCGCAGACCTTTTCGGCTATGTCCGGCTGCGCCCGGAGCAGACGCTTCGGTTCACAATCGCGCGTAACGGCCATGAGATTGAGATACTCGCCGCGCCCGCCGCCAGCATTCAGCGCGACGAATTCGGGAACGAGGCCAAGGTCGGCACCCTCGGCGTGAGCGGGGCCATGGAGTTGTCCAAGCTGCCCCCGGACCGGCTGCTCGGCGCCGCCGTCAAGACGACGGGCGACACCGTGCAGTCGATGGTCGTCGCGCTTGGCCAGGTCGTTACCGGCACACGGTCGGTGAAGGAACTGGGCGGACCGTTGAAAATAGCCGAGGTTTCGGGCCAGCAGGCGAGCCTCGGCTGGCTCCCCTTCTTCTGGCTGATGACCGTCATTTCAATTAATCTCGGATTCATCAACCTCTTGCCAATCCCGTTGCTGGACGGCGGGCACCTGCTCTTCTACCTGATCGAGGGTGTCCGGCGAAAACCGCTTCGGCCGGAAGTGCAGGAGTGGGCGTTCAGGACGGGACTTGCGGCACTGCTTGCCCTGATGATCTTCGTGACCCTCAACGACCTGGCGTCTTTCGGGGTCTGGAATCGTCTTGGCGGGTTGATCGGCTGACCATGTTGGGGCAGGGCGAGACTATACAGGGTAACCCGGGCGCGGCGATCTGCCGGCCTGCAGCTTAGTTTAAGGCGGGGACGCGTGACAGCGATCAAGGCATTTTCCAAAAACCGGCGGCTTTGCTCTGCCCTGCTGGTGGGCACGATTCTCGGCGGCCTCGCGGTCCCGGCCCACGCCCAGCAGACGGCCCCGGCCCCTACCGCCGCCGCGCCGCTGCCAGGCACAGGCGTGATCCGCTCGATTACCGTCGCCGGCAGCCAGCGGCTGGAGCCCGAAACGGTGATCTCCTATTCGCGTCTGACGGTCGGCGAGGCCTATGACCGGGAGCGGCTCGACCAGGCGCTGACCGAGCTTTACAATACCGAGCTGTTCGCCGACGTGCAGATCCTGGGCGGCGACACCGGCAACATCGTCATTCAGGTCCGTGAAAACCCGGTCATCAACCGCATCATCCTCGAAGGCAACAAGCGCCTCAAGGACGACAAGATCAATCCCGAGATCCGGCTCGCGCCGCGCCAGATCTTCACCCGCTCCAAAGCCCGCGCCGATGTTGCGCGCATCATCGAGCTTTACCGCCGCCAGGGCCGTTTCGCCGCCCAGGTCGAGCCCAAGATCGTCGAGCTCGACCAGAACCGCGTCGATGTCGTCTTCGAGATCGACGAAGGTCCGGTCTCCAGGGTCCGCCAGATCAACATCATCGGCAACGAGAATTTCTCGGACAGCGAGCTGCGCGGCGAGATGTACACCCGCCAGGCGCGCCTCACCAGCTTCCTCAGCGGCAACACCAGCTACGACCCCGATCGGCTCGCCGCCGACCAGCAGAAGCTCCGCCAATTCTATCTGACCAAGGGCTATGCGGATTTCCGTGTCATCTCCGCGGTCGCCGAGCTGACCCCGGACCGCCGGGACTTCATCATCACTTATGTGATCGAGGAGGGCGAGCGCTACAGGTTCGGAGAGACCAAGGTCGAAAGCGAAATCCGCGACTTCAGGTCCGAGGATCTGCAGGCCCTCCTCCCGATGAAGGCGGGCGACTGGTTCGACGCCAAGCTGGTCGAGGACACGGTCACCAGGCTCAACGAGACCGCCGGCCTCTTCGGCTACGCCTTCGCCGACGTGCAGCCGCGATATGAGCGCGATGCCGAAGCCAATACCATGTCGATCACCTTCAAGATCGAGGAAGCGCCGCGCGTCTATGTGGAGCGCATCGACATCCATGGAAACACCAACACGCGCGACAAGGTGATCCGCCGCGAGTTCCGCCTCGCCGAAGGCGATCCGTTCAACAGTGTCCGAGTCAAGCGTTCGCGCGACCGCATTCAGTCGCTCGGCTATTTTCAGGACAATCTCGAAATCGAGCAGACCGAGGGATCGGCTCCCGATCGAGTCGTGCTGGCGGTCGGGGTCGAGGAACGCGCCACAGGCGAGCTTCAGCTTCAGGCGGGCTTCTCAAGCCTCGAGCGCTTCCTCGTCAACGCGTCGATCCAGCAGCGCAACTTCATGGGCAAGGGGCAGATCCTCCGCGCCAGCGTCAATTATTCGACCTATTCCAAATCGGTCGAGCTGGGCTTCACGGAACCCTATCTGTTCGACCGGAACATCGCGCTGGGCGGAGACATTTACCGCCGCGATCTAAACAGCTTCAACTTCGTCGGCGGCAAGCGCGACACCACCTACCAGCAGGTGACCACCGGCGGCCAGCTTCGGGCGGGCCTGCCGATCACCGAATATATGACGCTGGCGACGCGCTACAGCCTCAACCGGGACGAGGTGACGCTGGACCGCAACCTTTTCTTCACGCCCGATGATGAGGGCGAGCTTAGCTGCAATCCGCTGTTGGCAGGCCGCTATCTCTGCCAGGCGATCGGCACCAACACGGTGTCCTCTCTCGGCTATTCGCTCGAGTACAACACGCTCAACAACCGGCTGCGCCCCAGCTCCGGCCACCGCGCGCTTGTCCATCAGGATTTCGCCGGACTTGGCGGCAGCGTCCATTATCTGAGGACCCGCGCCAGCGCCGCCAAATATTGGTCGGTCGGCCGCGGGTTCGTATTCTCGACCAATCTCGAGGGCGGATACATCCACAGTTTCGACGATGCCCCAGGCGAAGGCATCGACCCGGTCCGCCTTGTCGACCGCTTCTTCCTTGGCGAGCCGCAGATACGCGGCTTTGATATCCGCGGCGTCGGTCCGCGCGTGCGGCGCATTCCTTACAATGCTGACGGGACGCTGGTTACCGACGAGCGGAGCATCGCCGACGACGCGCTCGGCGGCCGGGCTTATTATCTGGCGCGCGCGGAACTGGAAATTCCCCTGGGTGCGGGCGCACGCGAGCTGGGCCTAAGACCGTCGGTCTTCCTCGACCTAGGCTCCCTGTTCGGCGTTACCCGGCCGACCCTGCAGGATCTGCCGCCTGGAGATCCGCGCCTGCTTCGGCCCGTGCTCAATGCGGAGGGTCTTCGCCAGTGCACCTCGGGCGGTACGACGCCGGTCATCACTCCGATTCAGACGGGCGCCTCCTGTCCGACCGATACCGTGCTCATCCAGGCGCCTATCTCCGGGCCCTTCAAGGAGGTCTTCCTTGGCGACAGCTGGAAACCGCGCGTGTCGATCGGCTTCGGCGTCAACTGGAATTCACCGTTCGGCCCGTTCAGGATCGATATAGCCAGAGCGCTGCTTAAGCAGGAAGGTGACGACACCAAGCTCTTCACATTCAACGTAGGAACCTCTTTCTGATGAATAAATTCGTCTTTGGCGCGGCGCTTGCCGCTCTTTCGCTCGGCGTTCCTGCCGCTGCTCCCGCACAGCGCGCCGCAGGCGCGGTGGTGGTCGTAGTCGACACCGGCCGCATCTACCGGGAATGCACCGCCTGCGTGGCCGCTCAGGGTCAGCTCCAGTCTCAGGTCAACGCGATGCAGCAGCGGGCGCAGCAGCTCCGCCAGCCGCTTCAGACCGAGGCGCAGTCGATCGAGCAGGCGGCCCAAGCAGCCCGCAATCAGCAAGGCGCCGCAAGGACCGCTACCGAGACCTCGCTCCAGCAGCGCGTACAGGCCCTCCAGACGCGGGAAAATACCGCGAACCAGGAGCTCAGCCGCCTCGACCAGAATATCCGCTCCACCCAGGCGCATGTCGTGCAGCAGATCAACACGCGCCTTAACCCGATCATCAGCCAGGTGATGACCGCACGGGGCGCCAACCTCGCGGTGGATGTGGCCGCCACGCTGGCTCATACGCCCGCGCTCGACGTCACCAACGACGTCCTGGCCCGTCTCAACCAGCAGCTTCCGAGCGTCAGCGTCACCCCGCTGCCGCAGCAGCCGGCGCAGCAGCAGCCTACGGGCCGGTGAACTCCGAAACCGGCAGCAGCGCCGCCATCGGGCCGCTTGACATTAAGCGGGTGATGGCGGCGCTGCCGCATCGCTATCCAATGCTCCTCGTTGACCGGGTCGAGGAGCTGGTGCTCGATCAGCGCATCGCCGCCATCAAGGCGGTGACGATCAACGAAGATTTCTTCAACGGCCACTTCCCCGGCCGGCCGATCATGCCCGGAGTGCTCATCGTCGAGGCGCTTGCCCAGGCGGCGGGCGTGCTCGCGGTGGAATCGCTTGGGCTCGCTGGATCGGGCAAGCTCGTCTATTTCATGGCGATCGACGGCGCGAAGTTCCGCCAGCCGGTCGAACCAGGCGTCCTCCTCCGCCTCGAAGTGGAGTTCGTCCAGAAGCGGAGCAGCGTCTGCAAGTTCGCCGGCCGCGCCCTCGTCGACGGCAAGGTGGCCGCCGAGGCCAATTTCACGGCGATGATTGCGGATCCGCCCGCCGCTTAGCTGGCCGCCAACTCCCCGCGCGCCGTTCGATGCCGAACACGGCCGGGATGTGCGGAGATTTCAGCAACGGCTCTGGGTCCCCGTCCGCATGGATGCAGCCGTCCTTCATGATGATCAGACGGTCGGCATAGGCGCGGGCGACCTCCAGGTCGTGCACCGCGACCAGGGCGGCCCTCTCCCC
>DATMJS010000107.1:0-7834 GCA_035553755.1 Allosphingosinicella sp. | reverse complement strand
TGCCGGGGCAGGAACACGAACTTCAGGCCCGCGATCCGCCCGATCAGCAATTCGTCGGAAGGCTCGCCCCAGGGCGTGTCGACGGCGATCCACTGCTTCTCTTCCAGCCCATCCACTTCGTAGAGGCCGGAGCCGCCGATGATGCCGATCGTCCATTCGCTCATGGCGGTGGCTTAGGAGCCGACGAGGATGATGCGCAAGTCGTTGACGTTGGTGCCGGTCGGGCCGGTGACGAACAGAGCGTCGCGCTCGGCGAAAAAGCGGCCGCTGTCGTTGTTCGCCAGCGCTTCCTCCGCCCCACCGCCGCTTAGGGTAGCGCCATCGGCAAAGGCTCCTGCCGCATCGCCGGAGCCGTCGATCCCGTCCGTGTCGGCGGCGAGGGCGGTGAAATCCTTCCCCTCCATCGCCGAAGCGAGGCTAAGCGCATATTCCTGGTTCGGGCCGCCGGTCCCCTCGCCGCGGATCGTCACCGTCAGCTCGCCGCCGGAGATCAGCGCCGTGCCGGCCGGAGCGGCGAGCGCGAGGCGCGCGTGCTCCTGAGCCACGTGCCGCGCTTCGCCGGTGCAGTCATAGCCGATCATGCGGGGCCTGTAGCCGAGCTCCGCCGCCCTGGCGGCGGCGGCATCGACCGCGTCCCGCCCGCTGGCAACGATCCGATAATCTCCGGCAACCTCCTTGACGCTTTCGGACCAGCCCCTCACCGGTTCCTCGATCCCGTAGCGGCGAAGAATCGAGCGCGCTTCCCCGATGCTCGTCGGATCGGCCAGGGTGGGCCCGGAGCCGATATCCTCCGGGCGGTCCCCCACCACATCGGAAATCGCCAGCGTAAGCAGCCTTGCCGGCCGCGCCGCCTCCGCAAGACGCCCGCCCTTGAAGCGCGACAAGTGCCGGCGTACGCAGTTGATCTCGCTTATGGCCGCGCCCGATCGGAGCAGGGCCGTGGTGACTCGGCGCTTATCGCCCAGGCTCAGCCCCTCGCCGGGGAGGGAGGCCAAAGCCGACGCGCCACCGCTCAGCAGCACCAGCACCAGGTCGTCGGGCTCCGCGCTCTCCGCCAGCGCCAGCAGGCGCTCCGCCGCCGCGACGCTCGCCTCGTCCGGCACCGGATGGCCCGCCGTCATGACTTCGATCCGCGAGAGCGGCTCGGCGGCGCCATGGCGAGTCACCGCCAGTCCGGAGAGCGGCCCGTCCCAATCCTCCTCCACCCGCCTCGCCATCGGCACCGCCGCCTTGCCGAGGGCGAGCAGCAAGGTGCGGCCGGCGGGCGGCGGCGGCAAATGCGGCGCCAGCACTCGCTCGGGCAGGCACGCCTCCACTCCCGCGCGAAAAATCGCTTCCAGATGCTGACGCGCGGCTTCGCTCATGCCATCAATTGAGCCATGACCGCCACCGAGAGCAAGCCGCGCCTGCGCCGTCCCATTCGCATTGCGTTGAAGGCGCTGGCGCTGCTGATCGGGCTGCCGCTTTTTTATCTGCTGATGGGCGTGCTGGGTTCGCTCATCCCCGCCAATGCGGGGTGGAAGGAGCCGGAGCAGGGGGTCACCCTCTTCGTCCGCACCAACGGCGTCCATACCTGGCTCCTCCTCCCGAAGGTGGCGGAAGGGATCGACTGGCGCCCGCTCGCTGACCCCGCCCATGTCCGGGATCCGCGCTATGCGGCGGGCGACTATCTCGCCTTCGGCTTCGGCAACCGCGACTTCTATCTCAACACGCCCACCTGGGCCGACCTGACGCTCGAAACCACGCTCGCCGCCGCGTTCGGCCGCGGCCCCGGCCTAATGCATGTCGAGCATGTCTACCGGCCGCAGGTGAACGAATACCAGAGCAGGCTCACCGTCACTCCCGAACAATACCGAAAGCTGGCCGGCCGTATTCGCCAAAGCTTCGTCTTCGATGGGACAGGAAGGCCGGTCCCGCTCCTCGGGCGCGGCTACGGCCCAGCCGACGTCTTCTACCAGGCCCATGGCAGCTACAATATGGGCAGGACCTGCAACGAATGGACGGGGGAGCAATTGCGCGCCGCCGGCGTCCGTACCGGCATCTGGACACCCTTTTCCCCCAGCATCATGTGGCGGCTGGACTGAGCGTCTGCCGCCAAGCCTTTGCACTCCGGCGTAAAAAGAAGTTGCGCCGGCCGTCTTGCTGGTCTCTCTTCGTGCAAAAGAAGGGAACTGCCATGAAACTTCGTCACGTTCTTGCCGCGCTCAGCCTCGGCGCCGCCTCGTCCGCTTTTGCCCAGGCGCCGCAGCCCGCGCCGCAGGAGCCGGTCACCGTCATTCATGCCGGCACTCTGCTCGCGATCCCTGGCGAGACGCCGCGGCGCGGGGCTAGCGTGATCGTGCGCGGCCGCCGCATCGCCGAAGTGCGCGACGGCTATATAGACATGCCAGGCGCGCGGATCGTCGATCTCCGCACCTCGACGGTGATGCCGGGCTTCATTGACATGCACGTCCATATGCGCGGCCTCGACGACCGCCTCCAGGCGCGCCTGCAGGCGGCGAACCGCGACTTCGAGGACGAGGCCTACACAGCCCAGATCAACGCCCGCCGCACGCTGCTCGCCGGCTTCACCACCGTGCGCGACCTGGGCAACAACCCGCGCCTCATCTTCTCGCTGCGCGACGCGATCGACCAAGGCATGTTCGCGGGCCCCACCATCGTCGCTGCGGGGCAGGGGATTTCGGTGACGGGCGGCCACGGCGACCCGCGCAATGGCCTCAACCGGGACCTCTACCATGTCGAAGCCGAGCGGGTGATCAACACCTGCAACGGCCCCGCCGACTGCCGCCGCGCGGTCCGGGACCAGATCGGCCTCGGCGCCGAAGTCATCAAGATCGCCGCGACCGGCGGAGTCCTCAGCAACGTCGCCGGGGGCCTCAACCAGCAGATGCTCCCCGACGAAATGGCCGCCATAGTCGAGACCGCCCGTACTTTCGGCCGCAGAGTGGCGGCCCATGCGCATGGCGTCGACGGCATCAACGCGGCGCTGGAGGCTGGCGTCAATTCGATCGAGCACGGCACCTTTACCAACGACCGCACTTTCGAGCTCTACCGCCGCACCGGCGCTTATTATGTGCCGACCCTGCTCGCTCCCGCAGCGGCCCTTGCGGACGGCGAACGAGGCGCTCTGACTCCCGCCCAGCTCGAGAAGGCGAGGGAGGCCGCCGGTAATGCCGAGCGCAGCTTCGCCCGCGCCGTTCGGGAGGGCGTCAAGATCGCCTTCGGCACCGACAGCGGCGTCAGCCGCCACGGCGACAACGGCCAGGAGTTCGCGTTGATGGTGCGCAACGGCATGAGCCCGGCCGCCGCGATCCGGTCGGCCACACTCGACGCCGCGACCCTGCTCGGACGGCAGGACCGGATCGGTACTATCGAGGCGGGCAAGGATGCCGACATCGTCGCCGTCGCGGGCGATCCCATCCAGAATGTCCGGCTGCTCGAAAATATCGGCTTCGTGATGAAGCACGGCCGGGTCCACAAGCTGAACGGGGAGCGGCAGCTTACCGCGGTGGATTGATCAGCCGTCGCTGACGCGCTCGATATCGGCGCCGACCGCCTGCAATTTCTCCTCCAGCCGCTCGTAGCCGCGGTCGAGGTGATAGACGCGCGAGACCTGGGTCTCTCCTTCGGCCGCGAGGCCGGCGAGGATAAGGCTCATCGAAGCGCGAAGATCGGTCGCCATCACGGGAGCGCCGTGGAGCTTTTCGACTCCGCGGACGATAGCCGCCCTGCCGCGCACCTCGATGTCCGCTCCCATTCGCGCCAGCTCGGGCACGTGCATGTAGCGGTTCTCGAAAATGGTTTCGGTCAGGAGGCTGGTCCCTTCCGCGAGGCTCAGCATCGCCATGAACTGCGCCTGCATGTCGGTCGGGAACGAGGGATAGGGGGCGGTCGAGATGCTGAGCGGCTTGATCCCGCTATTGGCGGTGACCTTGAGGCCCTCCGGCGTGTCCTCGAGAATGGCGCCCGCATCGGCGAGCCCCGCCAGGATCGACGGCATCGTTTCCTTGCGCGCGCCGACTAGCTCCAGCGAGCCGCCGGTGATCAAGGCCGCGCAGGCATAGCTTCCCGCCTCGATGCGGTCGGGCATGACGGCATAGGTCGCTCCGTGCAGCTTGCGCTTGCCCTGGATCGTGAGCGTATCGGTGCGAAGGCCGTCGATCTGAGCGCCCATCGCGATCAGGCACTTGGCAAGGTCCGTGATCTCCGGCTCGCGCGCCGCATTTTCGATGACGGTCGTTCCTTTGGCGAGCACCGCCGCCATCAGCGCGTTCTCGGTGGCCCCGACTGACACCTGGGGGAAGCTGATCGTGCCGCCGGTGAGGCCGCCCTTGGGCGCGGTCGCCTTCACATAGCCGGCGGTGATCTCGATCTCCGCTCCGAGCGCTTCGAGCGCTTTGAGGTTAAGGTCGATCGGGCGCATTCCGATCGCGCAGCCGCCGGGAAGCGAGACGGTCGCCTCGCCCGCGCGGGCGAGCAAAGGCCCGAGCACCAGGATCGAAGCCCGCATCTTGCGCACGATGTCGTAGGGAGCGACGGTTGAAGCGATGCTGGACGCCCTCAGCGTCATCACCCGGCCGAACTCGTCCGGCCGAGCGCCCTCGATGGTGGTGGAGACGCCGAGCTGGTTGAGGAGATGGCCGAAGCTGTCGACGTCGGCGAGGCGCGGGAGGTTCCTGAGCGTCAGCGGCTCGTCGGTAAGCAGCGCGCAGGGGAGCAGGGTCAGCGCGGCGTTCTTCGCCCCCGAAATGCAGATTTTCCCATTGAGGGGCTTGCCGCCCCGGATGATGATCGTGTCCATGCGCGGCTTCTAAAGCTTTGGCAAATGCGTGCAAGCGGAGGCCTGTTCCTGCCGCTAAATATCACGTCTGAAACGACTTCTTGATTTCGATTAGAGCAAGCCCGACAATTCCTGCTTAGATAGCACACAAGCGTGTTTTGTGGTTTCGGGGGGAAAGAGCGTCGTGGGGAGCTGCTTAGCCGAGCGGTTGGCGCATTATGTGTCGCTTACGGCAGGCGAGGAACAGGCGCTGGGCCAGCTGGAGCAGCAGGAGCGGAGCTTCCGGCGCGGCACCACCATACGCACTGAAAATGATACGGCGCGCGACCTTTTCGTCGTCCAGAAGGGCTGGCTCCACTCCTATATGCTGCTCGGCAACGGCAGCCGGCAGATCATGCGGCTCCACTTCCCGGGGGATATTGTCGGCCTTTCCAACCTCGCCTTCGGCCATTCCACCGACTCGATCACCGCCGTCACCGACGTGACCCTTTGTCCGTTCGACAAGGACCGGCTGGCGGTGCTGTTCGAGCAGCATCCGCGCCTCGCCGCCCTGATGTTCGCGCTCACCGTCGCCGAACGAGTATCGCTCGCGGACCGGCTCGCCTCGATCGGCCGCACCTCGGCCCGGGCTCGCGTCGCCTCGCTGATCTGCGAGCTGGTCGCGCGTCTCCGCATCACCGCCGGCGCTGCCATCGACAAATTCCATGTCCCACTGACTCAGGAGGAGATAGGCGACGCGACCGGCCTCACCGCAGTGCATGTCAACCGCATGATGCGCGGGCTGGTCGACGACGGGCTGATCGGCCGCAACGGCAATGTCATCACCTTGCTCGATGAAGCGCGGCTTACCGCGGAAGTGAACTTCGTCGACCGCTATGCCGAGATAGACACGAGCTGGCTCCCCAAAGCCCGATAGGCTTCAGGCTTTCTCCAGCGTGCATTGCAGCGGATGCTGGTTCTCGCGCGCATAATCGATCACCTGGGAAACCTTGGTTTCGGCCACCTCGTAGCTGAAGACCCCGCAAACGCCGACGCCGCGCTGGTGGACCTGCAGCATCACCCGCGTGGCATCCTCTATATCCATACGGAAAAAGCGCTGGAGGACGAGCACGACGAACTCCATCGGCGTGTAGTCGTCGTTGAGCATCAGCACCTTATAGGGAGAGGGCGTCTTGGTGCGGGTTCGGGTGCGAGTGGCGACGCCGAGCCCCGTCCCTTCATCCTGGTCTCCCCGTCTTATATCGGACGCGGTGATCGGTGATTCATTCATAGTCATATCAATGCATGAATATGGCAAGGGCTCCCGTTCCGGCAAGCCTTTGGCGCACCCCCGAAACGACTTGTCCGCGCCCGCCCCGCACACGGAAAAGGCGGCCGCTCCGGAGAGTGGCCGCCCTTCCTGCTCCGCCTCAAAGAACCACTTTGAGGCGATATCTTAGAGGGCCAGCGTCTTCACGCGCTCGGCCGCAACCGCATAGCGGCTGGTGATCGGCTCGGCGACTTCGCCGGCGAGCTTCAGCACCGCTTCCGAAGCCTTGGAGCTCTCGGCGACGAAGCTGTCGAAGGTCGAACGGGCATAGTCGCTCTGGAGGCGGAAGAAGTCGGTCGGCGACTTCACTTCGGCGAAGCTCTTAAGAGCGGCCGAGGCTTCCTCGAAGCTGCGGCGGCCATAGTCGGCGGCGCCCTGGCTCAGATTTTCGACGCCCTTGGCGGCGACCTTGGAGGAGGCGACCAGCGCCTCGA
Organism: Allosphingosinicella sp.; assembly: GCA_035553755.1. GTDB lineage: Bacteria > Pseudomonadota > Alphaproteobacteria > Sphingomonadales > Sphingomonadaceae > Allosphingosinicella. The sequence goes on along the minus strand of DATMJS010000107.1, from coordinate 1,311 downwards.
CATTGCCCTTGGTGAGCTCGGTCAGCTCTTCGACGATCTTCGCGCTCTTCTCGACCGCGGTCTTGGCGCGCTCGTTGACGTCGCCGAACGCGGCCTGGATGCGGTCGGCGGCCTGGGCGACGGTCTCGGTCGCGGCTTCCTTCTTCTGCGTAGCCATATTTCTGGTCCCTTTGCTGCTGTGCCCTAAGCGGGCGAAATTGTTGCACCGCACAAATAAGCGAAGCGGCAGTCGGTTTCAAGCTATTTTTGTGCAGCGCAGCAATTCAGCCTCAGCGGGCTCTCACATAGCTCCCCGGCGCATCCTCAATCGCCTCCAGCTTGCCCTTTCCGGGTATGCGCGCGCCCTTCGCCGGAACCCTTTTCGGCGACTGCGCCTCGATCCACTTGATCCAGTCAGGCCACCAGCTGCCCTTGACCTCGGTCGCGCCGGCGATGAACTCCTCAAGGCTGTCGACCTTCTTCTCGTTGATCCAATATTGGTATTTCTGCGCGTCGGGCGGATTGACAACCCCGGCGATATGGCCCGATCCCGCCAGCACGAAGCGAAGCGGCCCCTGGAAGTGATGAGTGATCTTCCACACGCTCTGCGGCGGCGCGATATGGTCCTCGCGGCCGGCCTGGACATAGGCGGGCGTCTTCACCTTCGAAAGGTCGATTGGGGTCCCGTCGATGCTGATTCCGCCCGGCTGCACGAGCCGGTTCTCGCGGTAGAGCTGAGTCAGATAGGCCTGATGCCATTTGGCGGGAAGATTGGTGGTGTCGCCGTTCCAGTGGAGGAGGTCGAACTGCGGATATTCCTCGCCGAGCAGGTAGTTGTTGGTGACATAGTTCCAGATGAGGTCGCGGCCGCGCAGCAGGTTGAAGGTAGCGGCCATGTAGCGGCCGTCGAGATAGCCCTTGTCGGCCGACAGCTGCCGGATCAGCTCCAGCTGCTCGTCGCCGACGAAGAGGGCGAGGTCGCCCGCTTCGGAAAAATCCACCTGTGCGGTGAAGAAGGTCGCGCTCCTGATCTTGTCGGCTTCGCCGCGCGCCTCCAGCAGCGCCAGGGTGGCCGCAAGCGTAGTGCCCGCGACGCAATAGCCGATCGCGTGGACCGAAGGTACGTCGAGCAGCTCACGGATCGTGTCGACCGCTTCCACCTGAGCGAGGACGTAATCGTCCATAATGGTCTCGGCGAGGCTCTCGTCGGCCGACTTCCAGGAGACCACGAAGACGGTGAGGCCCTGGTCCACCGCCCATTTGATGAAGCTCTTCTTGGGGTTCAGATCGAGGATGTAATAGCGGTTGATCCAGGGCGGGAAGATGACGAGC
>DATMJS010000106.1:0-3546 GCA_035553755.1 Allosphingosinicella sp. | reverse complement strand
CGACGTCGCCGGAGGTGCCGGCGATCGTTCCCGCCGTCAGCAGAACGTCGGCGCTGTCGGGGGCGAGCTCAACCGCCCTGGCGATATCGGCATTGGCCTTCGCCATATTTCCCTCGCGAAGGGCGAGGCCAGCGGAAAGATACCAGGCGAACGGGTCGCGCGGGACGAGTTCAAGCCCCTTGTCGATGTCGGCTCGGGCCGAGGCGAGATCGCCCAGCGCAACGCCGGCGCGGGCGCGGTCGAGATGGACCTCCCCGCGAAGCTCGGGAGTGAGGCTGGTCGTCGCAAGCGCCGCATCGAAGGCGGAACGGGCCTTGAGGCCTTCGTCCGCGGCGAGCCAGGCATTGCCGGACTGGACCCAGAAATCGGAGCGGCGGGGGTCGCCCGCCGTTTCAGCATCGCGCGCCGCCTGCTCGAAGGCGGTGGCGGCGGGCGCCCAGCGCCCGAGCTGGACATAGGCGAGGCCGAGGCACTGGCGGGCCCAGAGGCCGCCGCCTCTAATCCGCCAGTCGGTGGCGGCGGCGACCGCCTTTTCGGCATCGCTCTGCACCAGCGTGGTGCATTCCTTGAAGCGGGTCTGCTCGGGAGGGGGCGCGGCGGAAACGGGCGCTTGAGCGGCGGCAAGCGCGATCAACAATGAAGTCGGGAAGATCATCGGGCCTCCAGAAGATTCTTCACCGTCGCAATCAGGAGCGCGATATCGCCGGGGCGCGACAGGCGGTGGTCGCCGTCCTTGACGAAGGTGGCCTGCACGTCGGCTGAACGAAGCTGCCTCACAAGGTCCAGGCCCCAGGTCCAAGGCACGTCGGCATCGGCCTGGCCGTGGAGGAGGCGCACCGGGCAGTCGATCGGGATCTCCTGGTGGAGGAGGCGAAGCGCCTCGCCGCTCTCCCAGAAGGCGCGGGTGGTGACGGTTGGCCGCTCGCCATAAGGGGACGGCTCGACCAGGCGTCCCTCCCTGAGGATCGTCATCTTCTGCTCGGGGGTGAAGCCCCAGCCGGTGAAATCGGGCGCGGCGGCGATTCCGACCAGCGCCTTCACCTGCGCCGGCCGAGCCAACGCCGCGAGCAGCATCAGCCAGCCGCCCATCGAGGAGCCGACGAGGACGACCGGCTGGTCCTCCAGCACGTCCTCCATCATCGCCAGCACGTCGTTCCGCCAGTTGGCGAGCGTCTGCGTCTCGAAATCGCCGTCCGAAGCGCCGCAGCCCGAATAATCGAAGCGCAGCATCGCCCGGCCCTCATCCGCGGCCCATGCATCGAGCGCGGTCGCCTTGCCGCCTTCCATGTCGGACATGTAGCCGGGCAGGAACAGGAGAACCGGACCGTCTCCGCGGCGATAGCGGTAGGCGAGGCGGAGATTTTCGCCGATCTCCAGATACTGGGTGTCGTTCATCATCGCGCCTTGACAGTCTTTCCCAGCCTTTCCAAGTGCAGCCCCATGTCCGCAATGTTCAAGATCACCCTTCCCGACGGTTCGTCGCGCGACGTGCCGGAGGGCACCACGCCGGCGGATATTGCGGCGGCGATCGGGCCGGGGCTCGCCAAGGCGGCGCTGGCGGCGCGGGTCAATGGCGAGGTGCGCGACCTTAACCGGCCGCTCGAGGGCGACGCCGAGCTCGCGCTCATTACCGCCAAGGACGAGGCGGACGCGCTCGAGCTGGCGCGGCACGATTATGCCCATGTGCTTGCCGAGGCGGTGCAGAACCTCTTTCCCGGCACGCAAATCACCTTCGGGCCGGCGACCGAGGACGGCTTCTATTACGATTTCGCGCCTAAGGACCGGCCGTTCACCGAGGAGGACCTCCCCGCGATCGAGGAGGAGATGCGCCGCATCATTGCCCGCGACGAGCCGCTGGTGCGCGAGGTCTGGACCCGCGACCAGGTCCGCGAATTCTTTCTGAAGGAGGGCGAGACCTTCAAGGCTGAGTGGGTGATGGAGCTCCCCGCCGACGAGACGATCACCATGTATCGCTCGGGCGAATGGATCGACCTGTGCCGGGGGCCGCATCTCGCCTCGACCGGCAAATTGGACCCGCAGGCGTTCAAGCTGACGCGCGTCTCAGGAGCCTATTGGCGCGGCGATCAGAAGAACGCCATGCTCAGCCGTATCTACGGCACCGGCTGGCTGAGCAAGAAGCAGCTCGACGCGCATCTCGCGCGACTCGAGGAGGCGGCCAAGCGCGACCATCGCAAGATCGGGCAGGAAATGGACCTGTTCCATCTCCAGCAGGAGGCGCACGGCTCGGTCTTCTGGCACCCGAAAGGTTGGGCGATATGGCGCGCGCTCGAAGCCTATATCCGCCGCCGGCTCGACGCAGCCGGTTATCAGGAGATCAAGACGCCGCAGCTGATCGACAACAAGCTCTGGGTCGCCTCCGGCCACTGGGGCAAGTTCCGCGAGAATATGTTCGTCGTGCCGGACGAAGTGCCGGGGACGGAAGAGGACAAGCCTGTCCTGTCTGGCGCAGGCGACCTCATGGCGCTGAAGCCGATGAACTGCCCGGCGCATGTGCAGGTGTTCAAGCAGGGGATCACTTCCTATCGCGACCTGCCGCTCCGGCTGGCGGAGTTCGGCGTCTGCCACCGCAACGAGCCTCACGGGGCGCTTCACGGAATCATGCGCGTACGCCAGTTCACGCAGGACGACGCCCACATCTTCTGCACGCATGAGCAGCTGGTCGGCGAAACGGTCGCCTTTTGCTCGCTGCTCGATGCGGTCTATCGCGACCTCGGATTTCCGGATTACCAGGTGAAGCTGGCGACGCGGCCGGAGCAGCGGGTGGGCTCGGAGGAAAGCTGGGACCGAGCCGAAGCGGATCTCGAAACGGCGCTGAAGGCGACCGGCCTTGCCTATGAGGTGCTGCCGGGCGAGGGCGCCTTTTACGGCCCGAAGCTCGAATTCCACCTCAAGGACGCGATCGGCCGCACCTGGCAGTGCGGGACGCTTCAGCTCGACCCGCAAATGCCGGCCCGGCTGGAGGCGAATTATGTCGGCGAGGACGGGGAGAAGCGCCCGCCGCTGATGCTTCATCGCGCGATCCTCGGCACGTTCGAGCGTTTCATCGGCATCCTGATCGAGCATCATGCCGGACGCTTTCCGCTGTGGCTTGCGCCGGTGCAGGCGGTGGTCGCGACGATCGTATCCGACGCGGACGATTATGCCCGCGAGGTGGCGGCGAAGCTTGCCACCGCGGGCCTTCGAGTCGAGACGGACCTGCGCAACGAGAAGATCAACTACAAGGTGCGCGAGCACAGTCTCGCTAAGGTCCCCAACCTCCTCGTTCTCGGCAAGCGCGAGGCGGAAGAGGGAACCGTGGCGCTGAGGCCGCTCGGCACGGACGCTCGGCAGGAGGTGCTGCCCCTCGACGCACTGATCGAGCGGCTGAAGGACGAGGCGACGCCACCCGATCTTCGTACCTCTCGCGGCTGATCCGCAACAGCGCGGCACAAAAGGCACGCACCTATGCGTCCACATCTTTCATTTGGCCGCGTGACCCACTAGGTGGAGCGGCACGGATTTAGGCATCAGGAGAAACCGCTATAC
>DATMJS010000105.1:0-3806 GCA_035553755.1 Allosphingosinicella sp. | reverse complement strand
GCTTCCTCGAGGGTCATGAGCCGGACCTCGTCGCAGTCTGTTATGAGCAGCGGACGGCTCATGGGTTTCGCTCCAGCCGCCGCCGCGCTTCGACCAGAGCCGCGGGATCGGAGTCCAGCGCTTGGGCGCAGGCGACGAGGTCCGGCTCATGACCCTCGAGGAAGCGGAGGACGGCGGCCAGCAGCGACGGATCGCCGAGGCGCGAGCGCAGATCGTCGGGCGTGAGGCCCGTCAGCGCGAGCAGCCGTTCCGCCCGGCCGTTCTCCGCAAGCGTCCAGCCGAGTGCGGAGAGCGCCAGCGCCTCCGCCCCCTGATTTGTTTCGTTAAGATTCATTGCTTAAAGGTGCGGGCCACATTGCTGAAGGCAATCCGCGTGGCGAAAAAGATTATCGTTGTCGAGGACAACGAGCTCAACCTGAAGCTCTTCTGCGATCTGCTTCGTGCCCATGGCTACGAGACGGAAGCGGTCAGGGACGGCCGCGAAGCCGTCGAGCGCACGCGCGCCTTCAGGCCCGATCTCATTATCATGGACATCCAGATGCCGCACATCAGCGGGCTGGAGCTGATCGAGCAGCTGAAATCGGACGAGGAGCTGAAGGCGATACCGGTGATGGCGGTGACCGCTTATGCGGCCAAGGGCGACGAGGAGCGGATTCGCGACGCGGGCGCGGAGGGCTATGTCTCGAAGCCCATCTCGGTGGTGAAGTTCGTCCAGGCGGTCGGCTCGCTGCTCGAGCTGCAACCTCTCGATAACTGACGAGCCTAGCTCGTCACTTGATCTTGGCTTCCTTGAACTCGACGTGCTTGCGCACGACCGGGTCGTATTTGCGGAAGGTCATCTTCTCGGTGATGTTCCGCGGATTCTTCTTGGTGACGTAGAAGAAGCCCGTGTCGGCGGTGCTGACGAGCTTGATCTTCACGGTTGCTGGCTTGGCCATGGCAGCCTCTTAAAAAACGGGTTGTCTCAAAAAATAAAAAGCGGCGCCGCCGCCGCTCATATGCGTCGCCGCCTCTGCCCCGATTGGCTCGGCCTGTCAAGGGCGCCCGCCCTTAAGGGGCCGGTAATCCTTTGCGGGCATTCTCGGATCGCTGGGCCCGGAGCGGCCATGAGGGGGACATGAGGATGCGGTACACGAGCTATGCGGCGGAGCGTTTCCCTTGGGGTAGCCTCGCCACCTTGTGCGTCTATTTGAGCACGCTGACGATGATCGCCTGACCGGCGGTCCGCGCGCCCCGGGCTGAAGGGAGCCATCGCCAGCCTATATCGTTCCGGCTGCGATGCGCGACTTCTCACAGCTTCTGGACGGTCTTGTCTACACGCGCTCGCGCAACGCCAAGCTGAAGCTGATCGGCGACTATCTCAAGCGCACTCCCGATCCGGACCGCGGCTATGCGCTGGCGGCGCTGACCGGCGAGCTCAACCTGCCGGGCGTGAAGCCGGCGGTGATCCGGGCGATCACCGAGGAACGGGTCGATCCGGTGCTCTTCTACATGAGCCGCGACTATGTCGGCGACCTTGCCGAAACGGTGGCCCTGCTCTGGCCCAAGCGTCTCGACCAGCCGGCGGACCTCGACGACGGCACCTTGCGCCTGTCGAACGTGGTCGAGCGGCTGGTGGGGCTGGGGCGGGCCGAGGCTCCGGCGGCGCTGGCGGAAATGCTCGACCATCTCGACTCGAGCGGGCGCTATGCGCTGCTGAAGCTCGCGACCGGCGAGCTCCGGATCGGCGTTTCGGCGAGGCTCGCCAAGCTCGCGCTCGCCGAAGCTTTCGGACTCGACGTCGATGCCGTGGAGGAGGTGTGGCACGGCATCGGCCCGCCCTATCTCCCGCTGTTCGCCTGGGCCGAAGGCAAAGGCGAGCAGCCGACCGCGCAGAACGTCCCCGTCTTCCGGCCCTTCATGCTCGCCCACCCACTCGAAGATCAGCGCCTGTCGATGGAGGAATATGCCGCCGAATGGAAATGGGACGGAATCCGGGTTCAGATCGTACGGGTGGGAGGCGAGACAAGGCTCTACAGCCGCGCCGGCGACGACATCACGCGCAGCTTCCCCGAAGTAGCCGAAGCTTTCGGCAGCGAAGGGGCGGTCGACGGCGAGCTGCTGGTGAAGGGCGCCTTTCAGGGCGCCGAGGAGCATGGCGGCGGGGCGGCCAGCTTCAACGCGCTCCAGCAGCGGCTCGGGCGCAAGACGGTCTCGGCCAAGGCGCTGGCCGACTATCCCGCCTTCGTCCGGCTCTACGACATATTGTTCGACGGCGCCGAGGATCTGCGCCCGCTGCCCTGGAGCGAGCGGCGGCGGCGGCTGGAAGGGTTCGTCCGCGCTCTCGATCCGGAGCGCTTCGACCTGTCGAGCCTGATCGAGGCCGACAGCTTTGACGAGCTGGAGGAGATCCGCGCCGGCGCGCGCGACGCCTCGATCGAGGGGGTGATGCTTAAGCGGCGGGACAGCCCTTATGTGGCGGGCCGCCGAGTCGGCCACTGGTACAAATGGAAGCGCGACCCGCTCACGGCCGACTGCGTGCTGATGTACGCCGCGCGCGGAAGCGGCAAGCGTTCCTCTTATTATTCGGACTACACGTTCGGCTGCTGGACAGGAGACCCGGAGAGCGGCGGCGAGCTGCTGCCGGTTGGCAAGGCCTATTTCGGCTTCACCGACGAGGAGCTGATGTGGCTCGACCGCTTCGTTCGCAACAACACGGTCCAGCGCTTCGGCCCGGTACGCGAAGTGGCGAAGTCGCTGGTGCTCGAAGTGGCGTTCGACTCGATCCACGAAAGCAAGCGCCACAAATCGGGCCTCGCCATGCGCTTTCCGAGGATTTCGCGGATCAGGAGGGACAAGCCCGCCGCCGAGGCCGATCGAATAGAGACGCTGCGGCGGATGGCGAGTTAGGCGGCGGCCACCTTGGCGGGCACGGGCTCGCTTTCGCCGGCAAGAACGATCGCGGTATATTTCTCGGCAAGCTCGAGATGACGGGCGCGAGCCTCTGGAGTGATCGCCCGCTTGGCGGCAAGATTCTCGGCCGCCGCTCGCCTCCGGAAGTATCTCAGATCACTTTCCATCGAGCCCCCTCGGTGTAAAAGTCCTTTATTTCGTAGCGGAAACATAATCCCGCCGTCAAGTTAGCCGTTGGTTAAGCGGACCCTGCGGCCATCACCGCATTTGAAAGGCCGGCCGCTGGTTGAGAGGCCGGCCGTTTCGGAAGCTACTGTATCGGCTGGAGGTTTACCGCGGCGGTCTTTCCGCGGCGGTCGACTTCCAACTCAAATTCCAGCCGGTCGCCCTCGTTGAGGCTGACCATACCGGCGCGTTCCACCGCCGAGATATGGACGAAGGCGTCGGGCTGGCCGTCGTCCCGGCTGATGAAGCCAAAACCTTTCATGGCGTTGAAGAACTTGACGGTGCCCGAAGCCTTTTCGCCGGTCAGCTGGCGCTGCGGTCCGCCGCGGTCGCCTCCGGGGCCACCGAAACCGCTTTCGCGGGGAGCCCGTTCCTGCACGGGAAGCGGGTCGCCTTCGATCTTGAGGTCGGTCGCCGAAATGCGCCCGCCGCGATCCACCAACGTGAATTCGAGCGGCTGGCCTTCGGCAAGCCCGGTAAGGCCCGCCTGCTCGACCGCCGAGATGTGAACGAACACATCCTCGCCGCCATCGTCGCGAACGATGAAGCCGAAGCCCTTCATCGCGTTGAAGAACTTGACGGTGCCCGAAGCCTTTTCGCCGGTGAGCTGACGCTGCGGTCCGCCGCGATCGCCGCCGAAGCCGCCACCGCCACGATCCTCGCGCGGAGGTGCGCGATCCGTGACGGGG
>DATMJS010000104.1:0-6711 GCA_035553755.1 Allosphingosinicella sp. | reverse complement strand
GGTGAGGTGGAGGGTTGGTTCGCCCGAGGCTTTATTGACGACGCCTATATCGCGCATGAACACGCCGCGCTTGAAGCCGGTGCCGAGAGCCTTCGAAAAGGCCTCCTTGGCGGCGAAGCGCTTGGCGTAGGTGCCGGCGCGGGTGAAGGGGCGCGTCTCCGCCTTCCGGCGCTCCACTTCGGTGAAGACGCGGGCGGTGAAGCGGTCGCCGAAGCGGTCGAGCGAATTCTGGATGCGCTCGATATTGCAAAGGTCCGAGCCGATGCCGATGATCATGAATTCCTCCCCTGAACGGGGAGGGAGCTAGACACCCCGCGCCTCGTCCATCAGCGCCCGCATCCGGCTTACGCTCGCTTCCAGCCCGGTGAAGATCGCCTCTCCCACCAGGAAGTGGCCGATGTTGAGCTCGACGAGCTGCGGAATCGCAGCGACGGGCAATATATTGTCGAACGTAAGGCCATGGCCGGCATGCGCCTCGATGCCGTTCTTTGCGGCGAGCGCGGCACCCTCGGCTATGCGTCGCAGTTCCACCGCTTGTTCCTCACCTTCCAGGTGGGCGTAGCGGCCGGTGTGGAATTCGACCACCGGCGCGCCGAGCCGGATTGCGGCGTCGATCTGCCGCGGGTCAGGCTCGATGAACAGGCTGACGCGAATATCCGCTTCGGAGAGGCGGCTGACGAACGAGGCCAAGTGGTTGTGCTGCCCGGCGGCGTCGAGGCCGCCTTCGGTCGTGCGCTCTTCGCGTTTCTCCGGCACGATGCAGGCGGCGTGCGGTCGGTGGCGAAGCGCGACCTCGAGCATCTCCTCGGTCGCCGCCATTTCCAGGTTCAAGGGGATGGTGAGCCGCTCCATCAGGCGGTCGATGTCTCCGTCGGTGATGTGGCGGCGGTCCTCGCGGAGGTGCGCGGTGATGCCGTCGGCGCCCGCGTTGGCGGCGGCGAACGCCGCCCGCACCGGATCGGGATGATCGCCGCCGCGCGCGTTCCGGATGGTCGCGACATGGTCGATATTGACGCCGAGGCGGAGCTTGCCGGTCACGCCGCCTTGCGGCTCCCCGGCTTCTCGGCGGGAATCGCAGCCAGCGCGTCGGGCAGGTTGCGCGGCTCGTAGACCGGCACGTCGAGGCGGATCAGCGGAAAGAAGGGGACTCCGAGATCGGCGAGGCCATTCGACCGGTCGACCAGGGCCGCCGCTGCGATCACCTCGCCGCCCGCTTCGGCAACCGCCTTTATCGCTTCCTTCGAAGAGAGGCCGGTAGTGACCACGTCCTCGACCAGCAGCACCTTCTGGCCGGGCTTCAGCGCGAAGCCACGGCGCAGCTCGAACGTGCCGGTCGGTCGTTCTACGAAGACCGCTTCGAGGCCCAGCGAACGGCCCATTTCGTGCCCGATGATGATGCCGCCCATTGCAGGGGAGACCACCATTTCGATCCGGGATTTGATCTCGATCGGCAGCGACCGGGCGAGCGCGGAGGCCAAGCGGGCGGCGCGGGCGGGGTCCATCAGTACCCGCGCGCATTGCAGGTAGCGGGAGCTGTGCAGGCCCGAGGAGAGGATGAAATGACCTTCGAGAAGAGCGTCCGCGGCGCGGAATTCTGCCAGAATTTCGTCTTCGGTCATCCGCACATCCCGGGCGCTGGTGGTCGCCCGTCTGATAGGCCGGGCGCGGCTTTCCATCAAGCGGCTCCGAAAATAGCGGCAGGTGCTTGAGGCGCGCAAACTGCGTGCCTATAAGGCGCCGCGACTTGCCTTCCCGGTCGAATCCATCCCGTTCCGTCCGGACCGGGTCCAAGGGGTTTAGATGAAGATTCTGCTCAAGATTTTCGCCGCCGCCGCAGCGTTCGGCCTCATGCCTGCCACAGCGTCCGCCCAAGCCGCCGCCCCGGCCCCCGCCGCGGCGCAGCAGCAGGCAGCCCAGCCGCAGCAGCCCGCCGGCACTCCCATCGACGCCGTGAGCGCGCAATCCCAGGCGGCTCCCGCCCAGCCGCAGGAAGTATCGGATCCGGCGCTCGCCAATGTCACGGGGGAAGAGCCGAGCAACGCGCAGGTAGCGCAGGCGACCGCCGCCAGCCGTACCGCGCCCACCCCCGGCATCGGCCAGCCCGACGGCCGCATGGGCGTGCAGGATCAGGTGACTCCGATCGGGGAGGAAGCCGCCTGGTTCCACAATGTGATCCTGATGCCGGTGATCACCGCCATCTCGATCTTCGTGCTGGCGCTTCTGCTCTATGTGATCGTCCGCTACCGGCGGAAGGCGCATCCCATTCCTTCGCGCACCACCCATAACACCTTGCTCGAAGTGGTCTGGACCTTGGTCCCGGTGCTGATCCTGGTGGTTATCGCCGTCCCTTCGATCAAGCTCCTCGCCAACCAATATTCGCCGCCCAAGGCGGACCTCACTGTCAAGGTGATCGGCCACCAATGGTATTGGAGCTATCAGTATCCGGATCACGGCGATTTCGAGATCGTCTCCAACGTCCTTTCGGATGAGGACGCCAAGAAGCGCGGCGAGCCGCGCATGCTCGGCGTCGACGAGCGGATGGTCGTGCCCGCCGGCGCGACGGTGAAGCTGATCGTGACGTCCGATGACGTAATCCACGCGTTCGGCGTCCCCGCTTTCTGGTTGAAGATGGATGCGGTGCCGGGCCGGCTCAACGAAACCTGGTTCAAGACCGACAAGCCGGGCCTATATTACGGCCAATGCTATGAGCTTTGCGGCGCGCGCCACGCCTATATGCCGATCGCGGTCGAAGTGCTGCCGCCGGCGCAGTTCGCGGCGTGGGTCGCCTCGAAGGGCGGCACCATGCCGGGCGCTGCGCAGCCGAGATCGGGCGACGAAACCGCCACTTCGCCGATCACCAACCCGCCGGTGCCGGACACCGCCAATACGGCCGGCGGCAGCGCCACCGCGACCAGCCCGGAGCCGAGCAACCTAGTCAACGCCACCGGCACCGCGCCCGCTTCATCGCAGGGCGCCACGAACTCCAGAAGAGGCGACAGCCAGTAAGATGACCGACACCACTGCCAATGCCAGCCACTTCCATGCCGATCACGGGCATGCGGGCGACACGCACGCGGACCACAAGCCCGGCTTCTTCGCGCGCTGGTTCATGTCAACCAACCACAAGGATATCGGCACCCTCTATCTGATCTTCGCGATAGTCGCCGGCATCATCGGCGGCGCGATCTCGGGGCTGATGCGGGCCGAGCTTGCCGCGCCCGGCATCCAGTATCTGGAGGCCTGGTCGGGCGCTGCCTCCTTCGATGAGGCACTGCACCTGTGGAACGTGCTCATCACCGCGCACGGGCTGATCATGGTCTTCTTTATGGTGATGCCGGCGATGATCGGCGGCTTCGGCAACTGGTTCGTGCCGATCATGATCGGCGCGCCGGACATGGCCTTTCCGCGGATGAACAATATCAGCTTCTGGCTGCTGGTCCCCGCCTTCCTGCTGCTGCTGGGATCGACCTTCGTACCTGGCGGCACCGGCAACGGCGCCGGCACGGGCTGGACGGTCTATGCGCCGCTCTCGACCAGCGGCTCGCAAGGTCCCGCAGTCGACATGGCGATCCTGTCGCTCCATCTCGCGGGCGCTTCGTCGATCCTCGGAGCGATCAACTTCATCACCACCATCTTCAACATGCGCGCGCCGGGCATGACGCTCCACAAGATGCCGCTGTTCGTATGGTCGGTGCTGGTCACCGCCTTCCTGCTGCTGCTCGCGCTGCCGGTGCTTGCCGGCGCAATCACCATGCTGCTCACGGACCGCAATTTCGGCACCTCCTTCTTCGACGCATCGGGCGGCGGCGATCCGATCCTCTACCAGCACCTCTTCTGGTTCTTCGGCCACCCCGAAGTGTACATCATGATCCTGCCGGGCTTCGGCATGATCAGCCAGATCGTCGCGACCTTCAGCCGCAAGCCGGTGTTCGGCTATCTCGGCATGGCCTATGCGATGGTCGCGATTGGAGTGATCGGCTTCGTCGTCTGGGCGCACCACATGTTCACCACCGGCATGAGCGTCGATGCGAAGATGTACTTCACGGCCGCGACCATGATCATCGCGGTGCCGACCGGCGTGAAGATCTTCAGCTGGATCGCGACTATGTGGGGCGGATCGATCACGTTCGAGACGCCGATGCTGTGGGCGATCGGCTTCATCTTCCTGTTCACGGTCGGCGGGGTTACCGGGGTGGTGCTCGCCAACGCCGGCGTCGACACCTACATGCACGACACCTACTACGTCGTCGCGCACTTCCACTATGTGCTGAGCCTCGGCGCGGTGTTCGCGATCTTCGCGGGCTTCTACTACTGGTTCCCGAAGATGAGCGGGAAGATGTACAACGAGCTGCTCGGCAAGCTGCACTTCTTCATCATGTTCGTCGGCGTCAACATGGTGTTCTTCCCGCAGCACTTCCTCGGCCTCGACGGCATGCCGAGGCGCATTCCCGACTACACGCCGGCTTACGCGGAGTGGAACTACGTCTCGACGATTGGCTACATGATCACCATCGTCGGCGTCGGGATCTTCTTCGTGAATCTGTTCTGGTCGCTGGCCGCCGGAAAGAAGGCGCCGGCCAATCCCTGGGGCGAAGGCGCGACCACGCTCGAATGGACCTTGTCGAGCCCGCCGCCCTACCACCAGTTCGAGACCTTGCCCGTAATCGACGACGGCAAGAGGCACTAAGGCTTCGACATCCTGGAACGCGAGGCGCCCCGGCGAAAGCCGGGGCGTTTTCGTTTCCGGCCAAGGGAGCCGGCTTGAACATCCCGCGTCGCCATGCATATAGGCCGGCTTCGTCGGACCCGTTGAGCGGGTGGCTCGGCCGGGCGCCTATCCCCCGGACAACTTGAGACCCTAATTGCGGCGCCGTTGCTCGGCTGCTGGCCTCCAAGTCTCGATCTCATGTTCAGGGTATATGCTGAAATCTGCCTCGCTTCGCCGCGAATGGCTGAGCAATCCTCGCGGGGACATTCTCGCGGGCATCGTCGTGGCGCTCGCGCTCATCCCCGAAGCGATCGGCTTTTCCGTCATCGCCGGCGTGGACCCGCGCGTCGGGCTCTACGCGTCCTTCTCGATCGCCGTCATCACCGCTTTCGTCGGTGGCCGGCCGGGCATGATTTCCGCGGCCACGGCGGCGATCGCCGTGCTGGTGGTGCCGCTGGTCCGCGACCACGGGGTGGAATATCTGTTTGCCGCCACCATCCTGATGGGCATCCTCCAGTTCGTCGCCGGGCTGCTTCGGCTCGACCTCTTGATGCAGTTCGTGTCCCGCTCGGTGATCACCGGCTTCGTCAACGCGCTCGCGATCCTGATCTTCCTCGCCCAGGTTCCGCAGCTCACGGGCGTGACATGGCATACCTATGCGATGGTCATGGCCGGGCTTGCGATCATCTATCTGCTTCCGCGCCTGACCCGGGCCGTGCCGTCCCCCCTGGTGGCGATCGTCATCCTGTCGGCGGTGGCGGTCTGGCAGGGCCTTCCAGTCAACCGGGTGGGCGACATGGGCGAGCTTCCAAGTTCGCTTCCGGCGTTCCTGGTGCCGAACGTGCCGCTGACGCTGGAGACGCTTCGGATCATCCTGCCCTATTCGCTGACCATGGCTGCCGTGGGCCTGCTGGAAAGCCTGCTGACCGCGCAGATCGTCGACGACCTTACCGACACCCCTTCCGACAAGAACCGGGAGACGAAGGGCCAGGGTTTCGCCAACCTCGTCACCGGCTTCCTCGGCGGCATGGGCGGCTGCGCGATGATCGGGCAGTCGGTCATCAACGTGAAGTCGGGCGGCCACACTCGCCTGTCGACCTTTGTCGCCGGCGCCTTCCTTCTCTTCCTGATCGTGGTCCTTGGCCCTTGGGTCGCCCAGATCCCGATGCCGGCCCTGGTGGCCGTGATGATCATGGTGTCGATCGGCACCTTCAGCTGGACGTCCGTCAAGAACCTGCGCCAGCACCCGTGGCACAGCTCCGTGGTGATGGTGGCGACGGTGGTGGTGGTCGTCTGGACGCATGACCTCGCCAGGGGCGTGCTGATCGGCGTGCTCCTCAGCGGGCTGTTCTTCGCCAGCAAGGTGCGCAACCTGTTTGCCGTCACGTCGGAACTCAGGTCCGACGGCCTGACCAGAACCTACACGCTGACGGGGGAGGTGTTCTTCGCCTCGGTCGAGCGGTTCGTCGCCAGCTTCGACTTCAAGGAAGTCATCGACCGCGCCGTGATCGACGTGCGCCGCGCCCACTTCTGGGACATTTCCGCAGTCGCAGCGCTCGACAAGGCGGTGCTGAAGTTCCGGCGCGAAGGCACTGCGGTCGAGGTGGTCGGCCTGAACGAGGCGAGCGCCACGATGATCGATCGGTTCGGGGTCCACGACAAGCCGGGCGCTGAACAGGCACCCGCCGGCCACTGAGGAGACACGCGTCGTGAAGCTACTCGCCTGCATCGATTTGTCCCAGTACGCGGCCAGCGTCTGTGATCATGCTGCCTGGGTCGCGACGCGCCTCGGCGGCGCCGTCGAACTGCTCCACGTCATCCAGCGCAAGGATGCCATGGCTGCCCGCCAGGACTTGAGCGGCGCGCTCGGTCTCGGTGCCAAGTCGACGCTGATGGAGGAGCTGGTCAGTATCGAGGAAGCCGAGGCGAAGCTCGCCAGGGAACAGGGGCGGGCCCTGCTCGCCGCATCCGAGGAGCGGCTGAGAAGTGCCGGGGTCCAGGAC
>DATMJS010000103.1:0-12266 GCA_035553755.1 Allosphingosinicella sp. | reverse complement strand
CCACCTTCCCTTATTATGAAAAGGTCGAGGAGGCTGATGATCTGCCGCCGATCGTCAAGCAGCAGATCGAGCACTTCTTCACCCACTATAAGGATCTCGAGCCTGAGAAATGGGTGCGTGTCGGCACCTGGGGCGGCAAGGCCGACGCGTGCCGCATCATCATGGAAAGCATTGAACGGGCGAAGAAAAGCCGCGCCGCCTAGGGACTGGACGCAGCGCCGTCGATGCGGCATCGGACCTGGAAAAGAATCTCCAGGAGAGTCGCTTGCGTAAATATATGCTGCTTGCCGCCGCCGCCCTCGCGGTTCCCGCGCTCGCCCAGGTAGAGCCGGCCCCGCCCCAGCCGCTGCCGCTGACCAACCGCATTCCCGCCGCGCAGGATATCGCCTATCCAGGCACGATGACGGTCGACATCGACGCGACCGACACCGCCCGCGCGATCTTCCGGGTGCGCCAGACCATTCCCGTTGCGGGTCCGGGTCCCGTCACCCTCCTCTACCCGGAATGGCTGCCCGGCAACCATGCGCCGCGCGGGCCGATCGCCAGCATCGCCGGTCTCCGCATCACCGCGGGCGGGCGGCAGATAGCTTGGCAACGCGACCCGTTGGACGTCTACGCCTTCCATGTCGACGTGCCTGCGGGCGTGCGCGAGCTCAACGTCGAGTTCCAGCATCTCTCTCCGACCGAGTCCGGGCAGGGCCGCATCGTGATGACCCCCAATATCCTGAACCTGCAGTGGGAGAAGATGACGCTCTATCCGGCCGGCTATTTCGTGCGGAACATTCCGGTCCAGGCGACCGTCGCCTATCCGCAGGGCTGGCAGCAGGCGACCTCGCTGGACGTTGCGCAGCAGAACGGCAACCGCTTCACCTATCGCCCGGTCTCCTATGAGACGCTGGTGGATTCGCCGGTGTTCGCCGGACGTCATTTCCGCACTATTCCATTGTCCAACGACGTCGATCTCAACATCGTCGCCGACCGGCCGCAGGACCTTGCCGCGACTCCCGAGCAGATCGCCGCGCACCGGCGCCTCGTCGAGCAGGCCGAGAAGGTGTTCGGCGGCCAGCATTATGACGAATATGAGTTCCTGCTCGCTCTGACGAGCGAGCTCGGCGGTATCGGTCTCGAGCATCTGCGCTCGTCGGAGAACAGCCGCCCGCGGGGATATTTCACCGACTGGAACAGCGGGTCCGCGGGGCGGGACCTGCTCGCGCACGAGATGACCCACAGCTGGAATGGCAAATACCGGCGCCCCGCAGGCCTCTGGACGCCGGATTATCGCGTGCCGATGCAGAACAGCCTGCTCTGGGTCTATGAGGGGCAGACCCAGTTCTGGGGCAACATCCTTTCGGCCCGTTCGGGCATGATGCCGGTGGAGGACGTGAAGGCGGAGCTCGCTCGGACCGCGGCCTATTTCGACACGTTGCCCGGCCGCAGCTGGCGCCCGCTCATCGACACGACCTACGATCCGATCATCAACGCGCGCCGGCCGCAGCCCTTTTCGAGCTATCAGCGGTCGGAAGATTATTATTCGGAAGGCATGCTGATCTGGCTCGACGTCGACAGCATCATTCGGGAACGGACCGGCGGCCGGCGCTCGATCGACAATTTCGCGCGCGCCTTCTTCGGCGTGAACCCCGGCCATGAGGGCACGCTCACCTATACGTTCGAGGATGTGGTCCAGACGCTGAACCAGATCGCGCCCTATGACTGGGCGGGATATCTCCGCCAGCGCGTGGAGCAGACGGGCAACGCACCGCTCGACTGGATTCGCCGCGCCGGATACCGGCTGACCTATTCGGAGACACCGACGCCTTATTTCGCCAGCCGCGAAAAAGCGCGCGATCTGGTCGACCTCACCTATACGCTGGGGATCACCCTCAACAAGGAAGGTACGATCACCGGCGTCGCCTGGGATTCGCCCTTGTTCAACGAAGGCGTCACCACCGGCACCCAGATCGTGGCGGTGAATGGCCGGACCTATGCGGCCGACGATCTGAAAGGCGCGATTACCGCTGCCAAGGGCGGCAACGAGCCCATCCGTCTGCTGGTGAAGAAGGGCGCCAACTACCGCGAGATCGCGCTACCCTATCATGCCGGGCTGCGCTATCCCGTACTGGAAAAGATCGGCAGCGGGCCTTCCGGGCTCGACGCCCTCCTCCGGCCGCTGCCGTAAAGGATATGACGATGCTTCGCTCCTTGCTGCTCGCCTCCGCGCTCGCCATCGGCGGCTGCGCCGTCGCACCTCTGCCGCCGCCGGTCGCAGCCGAAAGCGCAGGGATCGTCACCACCGCGGAAGGGCAGGCGCGCGCCGCAATCGCCCGCATCGAGCGGCTCAACCCGCGGCTCAATGCGGTAATTGCCGTCGATCCGACAGCGATCGACCAGGCGCGCGCGCTCGACGCCGCACCGCGCGGTCCGCTCTACGGCATGCCGATCCTCGTCAAGGACAACATCGAAACGCTGGGCCCGCTGCCGACCACGGCGGGGAGCATGGCGCTCATCAACAACGTCACCAACCGCGATGCGCCCTTTGTCGCCAACCTCCGCCGGGCCGGCGCGGTGATCGTCGGCAAGACCAACCTCTCCGAATGGGCCAACTTCCGCTCGAGCGACTCCATCTCCGGCTGGAGCGCGGTCGGCGGCCAGACCCGCAACGCCCACGCGCTCGACCGCAACGCCTGCGGCTCCAGCACCGGGAGCGGAGTCGCGGTAGCGGCCGGCATGGTGCCGGCGGCGATCGGCACGGAGACCAACGGGTCGATCGTCTGTCCCGCCTCGATCAGCGGCATCGTCGGCTTCAAGCCGACGGTGGGACTCGTCAGCCGCACCCACGTCATTCCGATCAGCCATAGTCAGGATACGCCCGGGCCGATGACCCGCACCGTGCGCGACGCAGCGACGGTGCTGACGGGGATGGCGGGCAGCGACCCCGCCGACCCCGCGACGAGGGAGGCCGACGCCCGCAAGACCGACTATGCGGCGGCGCTCTCTGCGGATTCCCTGCGCGGCAAACGGATCGGCGTGATGCGTTTCGCAACCGGCTTCGGCACCAACGAAGCGTTCGATGCCGCGCTGGCGACGCTGCGCGCGCAGGGCGCGGTGCTGGTCGACATCGACAAGTTCGAGAGCCGCGGCCAGATCGGGAGCGAGTCCTACAAGGTGCTGCTGAGCGAGTTCAAGGCGGACCTCAACGCCTATCTGGCCACCACGCCGCCGGCGGTGACGACGCGCACGCTGGCCGAGCTCATCGCCTTCAACAAGGCCAATGCGGCAACCGAAATGCCGCTATTCGGCCAGGACATTTTTGAAGGCGCGGAGAAGACGAAAGGCCTCGACGACGCCGAATATAAGAAGGCTCGAGAGACTTCCTTCCGCCTGGCGGGCCCGCAGGGGATCGACCGGATGCTGAAGGAGCATGATGTGGTCGCGCTCGTCGGTCCGACCGTCGCCGCCGCCTGGCTGATCGACGCGGTGCACGGCGATATGTACCCGGGCGGGGGCGCGGGCTATCTGGCGGCGGTCGCAGGCTACCCGCACCTCACCGTGCCGATGGGCGATGTCAAAGGCCTGCCGGTGGGTATCAGCTTCATCGGGCCCAAATGGTCGGACGCCCTGATACTGTCGCTGGGCTATGCCTATGAGCAAGCCTCTCGGAAGATCATGATTCCGCGCTTCCTGCCGTCGATCGAGGAAAGCCCCGAAGTGGTGCGGCATCTGCAGCCGGCGCGTTGATCCTTCTTTCGGCGGGGTTTCTTCTTGGTCGCTCCGCGCGCCTCCTGGGGAGAGGCCCTAGTCCACGCTCATGCGGTGAGCTTCAGCCCCGCAATGCAGGCGATGAGGGCGAATATCAGCGCAATGCGGATCGGCACCGCCGGTTCGTTGAAGAAGAATATGCCGACCAGCACCGTTCCGAGCGCGCCGATGCCGCCCCACACCGCATAAGCGGTGCCCATCGGTATCTCGCGCGAGGCGAGCTCGAGGAGGCCCATGCTGAGCGCCACCGAGGCAAGGAAGCCAAGTGTCCAGGGGACGTTCCTGAACCCCTCGACATAACGAAGACAGGTGGTGAAGCCGATTTCGAACAGGCCGCCGAGGATGAGCCAGAACCAGGCCATCAGATCCCTGTCTCCGGATCGGCGATGCGCTGGCGCCGGCTGGCGGCGATCAGGCAGGCGACGATGATCATGGCGGCGCCGACAAGCGTCAGCGGAAGCACCTTCTCGCCGAACACCAGGAAACCGAGCAGGGCCGCCCAGATGAAAGACGTATATTCAACCGGCGCTAGATGCTGCGCCTCCGCCCGCGCATAGGCCCAGGAAAGGAGGATCAGCGAAGCAAAGGCGAGCAAAGCGGCGCCGACAATGCCGGGTAGATGTTCCGCGGCGGGGACGGCCGCCAGCAAGGGCGCCGCGAACAGGAAGCAGACCGTCATGATAAGGCTCACGAAAAAGGCGATCTCCGTCGGGCCGGCGAGCAAGGCCTGCCGCCGCATCAGGATGATGTTGTAGGCGTAGAGCCCGGCGGACGCGAGGATGGAGATCGAGCCCATGAAAGCCTCGGGACCGAAATCCGCCTCGGCCTGGCCAGAGAAGATGACGACGACGCCGGCGAAGCCGAGCAGCGAGGCGAGTATCGCCCGCCGCTCGATCTTCTCCTTGAGGAGGATCGCGGCGAGATAGAGGGCGATGAGCGGCGACACAAAGGCGAGCGCGATCGCCTGCGCCATCGGCACCCGCGCCAGCCCCCAGAAGAAGAGGACCGCCATCGGCACCGAGAGAATGCCGCGGGTGAGATGCGCCCGCATCGCCTCGCGGCCCGGCCAGGGGCTGCGTCGGCCGAAGAAGACGGCCGCGCCGATCGCTGCGCCCGCCATCGTGCGCCACAGCAAGGCGTTATAGACGCCGATCTCCAGCGACAGCCCCTTCATCACAGCGTCCATCATGGAAAAGACGGCGATCCCCAGGGCAGCGACGCCGAAGGCGATGGGGGTAAAGGTCGTTCTTGTCACGGGCGGTCATTGGGAGCGCCAGAGGCGCGAAGCAATCCATAAGATAAATGGTTTCGGCCGCCTCGCTCCTTTGGCGAACGGGCTACTCCGCCGCGTCGGGAACGGCGGCGGCCTCGATCTCGGCGGCCTTGGCCTCAACGAGTCGGACGATGTGGTCGATCATGTCTTCATTCTGGACATGATGATCGGTGACGCCGGACAGATAGACCATGTGCCTGCCGTTGCCGCCGCCGGTGATGCCGATATCGGTCTCGCGCGCTTCGCCTGGGCCGTTGACGACGCAGCCCAGCACCGACAGCGACAGGGGCGTTCGGATGTGCGACAGCCGCTCCTCCAGCTTCTCGACGGTGCGGATCACGTCGAAGCCCTGCCGCGCGCAGCTGGGGCAGGAGACGACGCGGACGCCCCGGTTACGGATGCCGAGGCTCTTCAGTATCTCGTAGCCGACGCGGACCTCCTCTTCGGGCTCGGCCGAAAGCGAGACCCGGATCGTGTCCCCGATCCCGAACCAGAGCAAAGAGCCGATACCGATAGCCGATTTGACGGTGCCGCCGCGGAGCCCGCCCGCTTCGGTGATTCCGAGGTGGAGCGGACAATCGACCGCTTCGGCGAGCTGCTGATAGGCGGCGACGGCGAGGAACACGTCGGAAGCCTTCACCGCAACCTTATATTCACGGAAACCCTGGTCCTCAAGCAGGCGGATATGGTCGAGGGCGCTTTCGACCAAAGCTTCTGGGCAAGGCTCCCCATATTTTTCGAGCAGGTCGCGCTCAAGACTGCCGGCATTGACTCCGATGCGGATCGCGCAGCCGTTCGCCTTGGCGGCGTCGACCACTTCCTTCACCCGCGCTTCGGAGCCGATATTGCCGGGATTGATGCGGAGGCACGCTGCGCCCGCGTCGGCCGCTTCGAGCGCCCGCCTGTAGTGGAAATGAATGTCCGCGACGATCGGCACGCGCGCGGCGCGGACGATCTGGCGGAGCGCGGCGGTCGATTCTTCGTCGGGGCAGGAGACGCGGACGATGTCCGCGCCGGCCTCCTCGCAACGCCGGATCTGCTCGACCGTCGCCTTGATGTCGGCCGTCGCCGTGTTGGTCATGGTCTGGACCGTCACCGGCGCATCGCCGCCGACCGGCACTCTGCCGACCATGATCTGGCGGGAAGGTCGGCGCGTTATGTCGCGCCAGGGACGGATGGACATGGCGGCCATATAGGCCTTTGAGATTACAAGGCCAAGGCAGGAGACGCTCCCGTTGAACAACCCTTTCTTCACCATCGGCCATTCGACCCGCCCCATCCCCGCGTTCGTCGAGCTGCTGCGGAAAGGGGAGGCGGCTATGGTGGTCGATGTGCGCACCGTCCCCCGCTCCCGCTACAATCCGCAATATAATGGCGACATATTGGGCCACGCCCTGGCCCCTTATCAGATCGGCTACACGCGCATCGCAGAGCTTGGAGGACTGCGCAAAAAGGTGCCGGGGATCGACCCGGACATGAACGGCTGGTGGGACAACCGGAGCTTCCACAATTATGCCGATTATGCCCTTTCCTCGGCTGGTTTCCGCCGCGGCCTCGATCGGCTGATCGCGCTCGGTCGGGAGCGGCGGGTCGCTGTGATGTGTGCAGAAGGCGTATGGTGGCGCTGCCACCGGCGCATTATCGCCGACTATCTGCTCGCCCGCGGCGAGGAGGTGTTCCACCTGATGGGCGAGGATCGGATCGAGCCCGCCGTCCTGACGAATGCCGCACGACCGGAAGGAGACTCCGTCGCCTACCCCGCTGCCGCACCGCATCTGCCCCTGCCGGGGCTTTAGCCCTCCCTGGGAGGCCGCCCCCGCCTCCTCTGCTCGGGCGGGGTGACCTTCACTCCTCTGCGCTGCAGCGCCTCGCGCAGCAGGCACTCTATCTCCGCGTTTACGCTGCGGAGGTCGGCCGCCGCCGCGCGTTCGAGCGCGTCCCACAAAGAGGGCTCGATGCGCAGCGGATAGGCTTTCTTCGGGTGCGGCATGAAGGGCTACTGGTAAAGCGTTCCCGCGTTTACGACCGGCTGGGTGTCGCGTTCGGAGCAGAGCACGACCATCAGGTTCGACACCATCGCCGCGCGCCGCTCGTCGTCCAGCTCGACCACATCCTTCTCCGACAACATCTGAAGCGCCGATTCGACCATCGTGACTGCGCCCGTGACCAGCTTCTGCCGGGCGGCTATGACGGCCTCCGCCTGCTGCCTCCGCAGCATCGCCTGAGCAATCTCGGACGCATAGGCCAGGTGCATCAGCCGCGCCTCGTCGATGGTGATGCCGGCACGGGCGACCCTCTCCTGCAGCTCCACCTCCAGGTCGGCGTTCACCGCATCGGCATCGCCGCGCAAGGTCACCTCCTGATGCTCTATGTCGTCATAGGGGTATTTGCCGGCGATGGCGCGGATGGCGCTTTCAATCTGGATGTTGATGAAGTCCTGATAATTGTCGACGTCGAACAGCGCCTGGGCGGTGTCGGTGACGCGCCAGACTACGTTCGCCGCGATCTCGATCGGATTGCCGCGCAGGTCGTTCACCTTCAGCTTGTCCGACGTGATGTTGTGGATCCGGGTCGAGATCTTGGTCCGCGTCAGCCACGGCAGCCGCCAGCGCAGGCCGGTGGTGCGGTCCGTCCCCTTATAATCGCCGAACAGCAGGATAGCCGCCGCCTGATTGGGCTGGAGGAAGTAGAAGCCCGCTGCGACGAACGCAGCCGCGAGCACACCGGCCGCGACCATAGCAAGACCCGCGATTTCATTCCCCTCCCTGACGGTCCACAGGCCCGCCCCCGCGAGCACGACCGCCCCGAGCAGCACCAGCAGCATCGCATAGCCGCTCTGCGTAGCCGCCGCGCGTTCCTGCGAGAGCCGGAGTGCCTTGAGGTCCGTGGTTCCTTGAGTCGCTGTCATTTTCGCCTCCCTTAATGATGATATCATAATTATATTATCTCGCTTCGCCAAGCGGAATCGGTTTGGGTGACCTGATCGGTCCTGCTATCGGCCGGTGGATAAGGGAGAGCCGCCGTGCGTTCCCCTGACGATGGAGCCTCGAGGATGACCAAAGCCGCCCCCAAGACCGAGTGGAAGCTCGTCGTCCATGGCGGCTCCGGCGTTATCGAGCGGGAGCGGCTGACGCCCGAGCAGGACCGGGAAATACGCGCCGCGCTCGCCCACGCGCTCGACATCGGCTCCCGTATTCTCGCGGCCGGCGGCAGCGCCCTCGACTCGGTCGAGGCGGCGGTCAGGGCGCTGGAGGACGACCCCAATTTCAACGCCGGCCGCGGTGCCGTCTTCACCTATCAGGGCACCAACGAGCTCGACGCCTCGATCATGGACGGGCGGAACCGCACCGCCGGCGCAGTGACTGGCGCGACCGCTACCCGGAATCCCGTCAGCCTTGCCCGGCGAATAATGGAAAACAGTCCGCACGTCTTCCTCAGCCGCGAAGGCGCCGACGAATTCTCGCGGGTAGAGGGGCTGGAGCAGGTCCCGCCCGAATGGTTCGCCATCCCCGAGCGGCGCCGCCAACTCGAGGAAATGAAGGCGGAAAGCGACTATTTCGACGTCGATCTGAAATATGGGACGGTCGGCGCGGTCGCGCTCGACACGGACGGCCATGTGGCCGCCGCGACATCGACGGGCGGCCTCACTGGCAAGCGCTGGGGCCGGATCGGCGATTCCCCGCTGATCGGCGCCGGTACCTATGCGGACGACCGCGCCTGCGCCATCTCCGCGACCGGAGCGGGCGAATATTTCATCCGCGAAAGCACGGCTCACGAAATCTGCGCGCGCATGCGTCTCACCGGCGCCGGCGCGCAGGATGCCGCCGACGCGGTGATGAAGGAAATAGGTGAGCTCGGCGGTACCGGCGGCGTGATCGTGGTCACGCCGAAGGGTGAGGCGATATGGTCGTTCAATGCGCCCGGCATGTATCGCGGCAAGGCCTCGGCCACCGGCAGGGTTGTCGCAATTTACGGGGACGAATGAAGCAAAACGTCTATAGCGCCGCCATGCAGATTCGCCCCCTTTTCCTTGCCTTGGTCCTTTTCCTTACCGCTTCCCCCGCTTCGGCCTGGTGGGAATATGGCCATGAGACCGTCGCCACCATCGCATCCAGCGAGGTCCGGCCGGAGACCCGCCGAGCGATCGCGCGGCTGCTGAGGCATGCGGGCGAACTCGATACGCCCAGCTGCGCGCTTCGCACCATCGAGGAGGCGAGCGTCTGGCCGGACTGCATCAAGACCTTGAAGGACCGCTTCAGCTACGCCTCGCCCTGGCATTATCAGAACGTCGATATCTGCAAGCCGTTCGACCAGAAGGCCGCATGCCCCGACGGCAATTGCGTGTCCGCGCAGATCGACCGCAACGCGCGGCTGCTCGCCGACGAGACGCTGCCGGCGCGCGAGCGATTGCAAGCGCTCGCCTTCCTCGTCCACTTCGTCGGCGACCTCCACCAGCCGCTCCATGCGGGCGACCATGGCGATCTCGGCGGCAATAGATTCTACGCCTCCTACGGCGCCATCACGCGCCGCAATCTCCACACGATCTGGGACGGCTACTTGCAGGATCGCGCCATTTCGACGCCGGCCGCCAATGCACGCGGCATATTATCGGAGCTGTCGGTTGCCGACCGCGCCGTGATGAGCGGCGGGAAGACCGAGGATTGGGCGCGGGAAAGCTGGGAAGCGGCACGCTTGTTCGCCTACGGTTCTCTGATGGAGGATCCTTGCGGACCTGCTCCCAAGGAACCGCCGGTGGTCACCGAAGAGATCACGCAGCGGCTGATCCCTGTGGTGCGCAGGCAGATTGCCCGCGGCGGCCTGCGCCTCGCCCGAATGCTGGACGAGGCGCTCGCCTGACCCTGCCTGTTCGAAGGAACTAGTTGGGGAGCACCGTCACCGCGCGGCGGTTCTGCGCCCACGCGCTTTCGTCCGAGCCGAGCGCGACGGGCCGTTCCTTGCCCCAGCTGATGACGTTCATCCTCGACGGATCGATGCCGCGTGACTGGAGGTAGTTTTTGGCGGCGTTGGCGCGGCGGTCGCCGAGCCCGAGATTATATTCGCGGGTGCCGCGCTCGTCGGCATGGCCTTCGATGGTGACCCGCACGCCGGGGTTTCGGAGCAGCCAGGCCGCCTGCGCGTCAAGAGTCGAGCGGTCCTCGCCGTCGAGCGAATAGCTGTCGGTTTCGAAATATACGCGATCGGAAGGAACGTTCTGGAGGAAATCGGCGCGGGAGCCGGGAAGAATGGCGCTGCCGACGGTGCCGGCGCCGCCGTCGATGCCCGTCTGCGCGCCCGCCTGACCGTCCCCCGGCGCCGGCGGCAACTGATCCGGCGTCTTCTTGCCGCAGCCTGCGGCCAGGGTGAGGGCGGCCGCGAGCGCTGCCGCTTTGAAAGTGTTGCTCTTCATTCAATAACCTCCTTTTCGAAGCTTCAGGGGAGTATCGGTCCCCAGGCGGGATCCGAGCCGTCGAGCGGCGTCGGGATTCGGCGTTCGTTGACGCCGGTGAGATCGACCTGCCAGACGGTGGAGCGGCCGCCCGCCCCCTGGCTGGTGCGGAAGAACTGGATGACGCGCCCGTTGGGGGACCAGCTCGGCGCCTCGTCCTGCCAGCTGTTGGTCAGCAGCCGCTCGCCCGATCCCTCGGGGGTCATCACTCCGATCCGGAAATTGCCCGCAATCTTGGTGAAGGCGATGAGGTCGCCGCGCGGACTCCATTCGGGAGTGGCGTAGCGGCCGCCGCCGAAGCTGATGCGGCGCTGGCCCGAACCGTCCGCATTCATGACATAAAGCTGCTGGCTTCCGGAACGGTCGCTTTCGAAGACGATGCGCGAGCCGTCGGGCGAATAGCTGCCGCCGATATCGATGCCCGGCGAGTTGGTGAGGCGTTGCGGCTGCCCGCCATTGGCCGATATCCTGTAGATGTCGGTGTTGCCGCCCACCGACATCGAATAGAGGATGAAGCGCCCGTCCGGCGAGAAGCGGGGAGCGAAGGTCTGGTTCGGGCTTTCGGTCACCACCCGCTGTCGGCCGGTGCCGATGTCGTAAATGTAGATGCGCGGCCGGTTCTCGATATAGCTCAGATAGACGATCTGCCGGTAGTCGGGCGAAAAGCGCGGGGTCAGCACCGTGAACTGGCCGTTGGTGAGGAAGCGGTGGTTGGCGCCGTCCGAATCCATGATGGCGAGGCGCTTCACCCTTTTATCCTTGGGGCCGGATTCGGCGATGTAGGCGATGCGGCTGTCGAAAAAGGGGCTTTCGCCCGAAAGGCGCGAGTAAATGGCGTCGGCGCATTTATGAGCGGCGCGGCGCCAGTCGCGGGGCGCCACGACATAGCCTTGCCGGGTGAGCTCGGATTTGAGCGCGACGTCGTAGAGGTAGCAGCCGACGGTCAGCTGCCCATCGGGGTTTGCCCGGACGAAGCCCTGGACGAGCGCGGCCGCGCCCACCCCTCCCCAATGGCCGAAATCGGGCGCGGTGACTTCGGGAAAGCTGACCGCGCGCACTCCGCCAGGGCCGATCGGCCTGAATAGGCCGCTTCGGGAAAGGTCCCCCGCCACCACTTCGGCGACCTGCCTTCCCAGGGCGGCGGTGGAACCGGCGGCCGTTTCCACCGCCTGCGGCGTCGGCATGACCGGAACCGCGATCGCCAGATCGTCACCGCTTTCGTCGGTCACGTCCACCGTCAGCTGGGCCGGCGCGGCATGGGCCGCGAGCAAAGTCGCGAGGGCGGAAAGGAGGAGCTTGATTCTGGTCATTGGGAAAGCCTTCTGTCGAATGTCGGCCTGATCACTTTCCAGGCTTCATAATATTCGGCGGGCAGCCGGAAGGGCGCCGCCAGCCTCACCGCCCTCATCGCCTGCTCCTGGTGGAGCTTAACTTGCGAGGCGTTGCTGGCCGTCTGACCCGTCGTCTTCACATCCTCGACGCTGATCACGCTGCCGTTCGGCGCCAGCGAGACAGTGAGCTCGGTGCGCAGCAATTCGGCATCCGCCCCGGTCGGGGCCTTCCAGTGCGGCTTGAGCTGCCGCCGCACCTCCGCACCGAGGGATGCCTGCACCGCGGAGCCTGCCGTCCTGGCGGGAGGGGTGGTGGCGCGGCTGTCGCTGTCGCGCTCGCCGACGCCGGTGAGGAGGCCGCTCAGCCGCCCGGTCGGCCGCGCGGCGGCTCTGGGCGGTGCGGGCTGCGCGGCCGCCGCCTTGGCCGGAGCGGCTTGCTGCGGCGGCGCAGGCTTTTGCG
>DATMJS010000102.1:0-11418 GCA_035553755.1 Allosphingosinicella sp. | reverse complement strand
CCTGGCCTGACAGGCCGGCGATGTTGAGGGTCGCTCCGTCGACGATCTCGATGCGGACGACGCTGCCGGCGGGGATGCGGCTGAGCTCCGTTATCGCATCGTTCGATTTGCCTGAAATGCGCTGGCCGTTGATGAGGACGTTGCCGCTCGCCTGTCCAAGCCCCCGTTCCTGGCTCGCCCCCTGAATGATGAAGCCGGGCACCTGACGCAGCATATCGAGCGCGTTCTTCGGCGCGAAGCGGGCGAAATCCTGCGGTGTATAGGTTTTCGGCCCTTCGACCGTGGCCGGAAGCGTGGGCGTCGGCAGCTGCTCCTCGGCGGCGGTCTGCGCCAGGGCAGGAGAGGAAAGGAGAATGATCGAGGCAGCGGAGGCGGAAAACCGCGCCTTCAATTTCCGCTGCGGCATTTCGGCTCGATTCATTGTCTCATTCCCCTCTGCTCACTGATCCTCGGACCCGCCGAGGTGATACGCTTGTAGCAGGCATAGCGGCAGCGCGGATTAACCTGGGACTAACGGCCCCCGGCTGGCGGTGGGCGGCTCGGCGAGCGGAACCGCCAACTGCTTGAATCTGTTCTTCTTGCCAACCGCCCTTTTCTACAAACGACCCGATTTTTTCGAGGAGAATATGATGAGCAAGAACCTCCACAATCCGGATTCCTCCGATCAGCCGCTCAATCAGAACAACCAGATGTCCGACGATCCGGGCGACGGCAGCCGCAATTCCTTCACGGTCGGCAAGGACGGCGAGACGCCGGTCGAGAAGGCCCCTCCGCATGATCGGCAGGATCAGTCCACGATTGAAGCCTTTGGCGAAGAGGGCGCCGGCATCGCTTCGAAGGAATAAGAGGGAGTAGCGGAATGAGCGACACCGAAACCCTCGACATGGTCCATGAGGACCAGCTTCCCGGCCACGAAAGCGGGCTCGAGCCCAAGCCCGACTGGGAGCCGCGCTACCCGGGCTCGGGGAGGCTCGCCGGCAAAGTCGCGCTGATCACCGGCGCCGATAGCGGCATCGGGCGCGCGGTCGCCGCTCTGTTCGCCCGCGAAGGCGCGGACATCGCCATCCACTATCTGTGCGAGCACGACGATGCGCAGAAGACGAGGGAGATCGTCGAGGGCGAAGGCCGCCGCGCGATAACCATCGCCGGCGATGTCGGCGACAAGGCCGAATGCGAGCGCGCCGTCCGGGAAACCGTCGAAAAGCTCGGCGGCATCGACATCCTCGTCAACAACGCGGCCGAGCAGCATCCAGACGAGGAGATAGCCGACATCACCGAAGAACAGCTGAAGCGCACCTTCCAGACCAACATCTTCGGCTATTTCTTCATGGTGCAGGCGGCACGGCCGCATCTCAAGCCAGGCTCCTCGATCATCAACTGCACTTCGGTGACGATGTACAAGGGTTCGAAGCAGCTGCTCGACTACAGCGCCACCAAGGGCGCGATCACCGCCTTCACCCGCTCGCTTTCGGAAAATCTGATCGAGCACGGCATCCGGGTCAACGCGGTGGCGCCGGGGCCGATCTGGACCCCGCTCAACCCCTTCGGCGGCCAGCCGCCGGAGAAGATCCCGGATTTCGGCAAGGACACCCCGATGGGACGGCCCGGCCAGCCCAACGAAGTCGCGCCGAGCTTCCTGTTCCTCGCCTGCGAGGACGCCAGCTACATGTCGGGCCAGGTGCTCCACCCCAATGGAGGGACGATCGTCGGCAGCTGATTATGGCGCTCGGCGCCAAGCATGGTATAGCCCGCCCGGACAACAAGGAGGGGGCGTCATGTTGAGAACGATATTGGGCATTCTTGCAGGCATCGTCGCGGGCTTTGCGGCCGTGCTGGCGGCGCAGGCGCTGGTCAACCTCATCTATCCGCTCCCGGCGGGCCTAGACGTGCTCGACCGCGAGCAGGTGTCGGCAGCCTTCAGCGCCTTTCCGCCCCAGCATTTCGCCCTCATTCTTCTCACCTACCTGATCGGCGGGTTCGTCGGGGCTTATGTGGCGCGCCTGATTGCGCGGCGCGACTGGGCGCTTTGGGTTCCGGCCGCTCTGATCGCGCTCACCGCGGCCATCAACGTGTTCACCTACCCGCACCCTCTCTGGGCCCAGATCGGCGGCATTGTCGCGCCGCTGATCGGTGCCTGGCTGGCGGCACGCCTGCCGGCGACCCGCAGGGTCGAGGGCGCACCGGCCGAGAGAGCGGATGCGGAGATATAGAAGCTTCGCCGAATTCTGGCCCTTCTACCTGCGCGAGCACGCGAAGCCGCGCACCCGCGCTTTCCATTATGCCGGGACGACGCTGGTCGTCCTGATCGCGCTGGCGGCACTCGTCACAGGCAATTTCTGGCTGCTGATCGCCATGCCGGTGGCGGGCTACGCCTTCGCTTGGGCGAGTCATGCCGCCATCGAGCGCAACCGGCCCGCGACCTTCACCTATCCCGGCTGG
This sequence comes from Allosphingosinicella sp., assembly GCA_035553755.1. GTDB lineage: Bacteria > Pseudomonadota > Alphaproteobacteria > Sphingomonadales > Sphingomonadaceae > Allosphingosinicella. The sequence continues at coordinate 8,979 of DATMJS010000102.1, read as the reverse complement.
TCGCTCGCCGCCGACTTCAAGATGTGGTGGCTGTGGCTGACCGGCCGCCTCGGCCCCGATTTGGCGGCCGCCGGAGTGAGGCCGGATGGAAATGTGGAGCGGCCCGTTGGCGAATGACCAGGCCGCCATCGTGAAGGACCCGCTCCACCGGCTGCTGCTGAAGCTTGGCACCCGCGACATCATCACCGCCGAGGAAGAGGCGGTCCTGCGCGACTCGCTCGGCGAAATCAGGGAAATGCCATCTAATAAAATCGTCGTGCGCGCAGGGGTCGAGGTCGGCGAATGCACTCTGCTGCTCGAAGGTTATATCTGCCGCTTCAAGGACCTGAGGGACGGTCAGCGCCAGATCATGGAAATCCACGTCCCCGGCGATTTTCTCGATCTGCACACCTTCCTTCTGAAGCGGCTAGAGCATCATGTCGGCTCGCTGACGCCAGTCCGGCTGGCGATCGTGCCGCACGACAAGCTCCGCGACATCACCGAACGACATCCCCATCTCGCGCGAATGCTCTGGTTCTCGACCTTGCTCGACGCCTCGATCCACCGGGAGCGGATTCTTTCGATCGGCCGGCGCTCCGCCCTTGCCCGGATCGCTCATCTGCTCTGCGAACTCAATGTCAGGCTTGGGCTGGTGGGGCTCGCCGCTGGCAATCGCTACCTCCTTCCGGTCACCCAGGCCGATATCGCCGATGCCACCGGGCTCACCTCGGTCCATGTCAATCGCATGCTGAAGCAGTTGCGCGACCAGGAACTGCTCACCTTCCGCAACGGCGAAGTCATCATCCACGAATGGGACCGGCTGCAGACGCTCGCGGAATTCAGCAGCCGCTATCTCTATATGGAACGGCGGCCGCGCTGACCTTAAAGATTGACAACCTCGAACGGCAGCCGCTCGGCGAGCATCGAACGGTGGCAGCCCGCCGCGTCGGCCTCATAGCATAGCAGGGCGCTGCGCCGTTCATGGGCGGCGGCAAGCGCCTGCTCCATCGCCAGCGCCGCTTCCGGCGTCTCGAGCTGGCCCGCATAGATGCGCCGCATCTCCGCCACCCGTCCCCTGCGCGCCGCCTCGCGCCCTGCAGCCGGGGTGCCGAGCGGCCGCAAGTGCAGGTAGCCGATCCCGCGCTCGGCAAGCGCATTGGCAAGCGCGGTTTTGGAGAAACCCGGCCTTCGCGATGCCGCGACCGCGCGAACGTCGATCAGCAGCTCGATCCCGGCCGCGCCGAGCTCGCCCAGGAACTCGTCCAGCGTCTTTCCTTCATAGCCGATGGTGAAGAGCGGGTGCGCCATCCGGCTCAGTCGAAAATTTCCTCGAGGAAGCTCTTCTTCCGCTTCTTGTGAGGATAGCCGTAACCACCGCCGAAATTGCCCCCGAAGCCCGGCTCCTGGCCGCCTCGCGGCGCCTGCGGAGGCGCGCTGGCGGCGCTCCGCTCGATAATCTTGTCGAGCTCGCCCCGGTCCAGCCACACTCCGCGGCAGGTCGGACAATAATCGATCTCGATATTCTGCCGCTCGCTCATCACCAATGGCGTGCGGTCGATCGGGCAAAGCATCTCGCCTTGGGCCATCGCTTCCATTCCTTTCACTGTGCGGCCTGAACCTAAGCCTCGCCCATGGCCGCTTCAAGTTGGGAGATTTTGCCGGATGGCCTGCCTATTATTGGCGGATTCCGCCAGGCGTTTCGCAGGCGCCTAACCTGGCCGAACAGGAAACGCGCGCTTTTCCGCCATTCCTTCGACTTGGCACGCTCTCTGCAAAACTCTCGATACGACCGCTGGACGATCCGGCGGCGAGTTCAGGGAGAACGACAATGACTTTCAATTACGCCAATCTGCAGCAGCTTGCAGTCTCGATCGTCGGTGCGCTGGTTGCCAGCACGCTCTTCGTTTCCGCCGCCGTCGGTCCGGTCGGTCAGCTCATCTGACCGGCCGCCCAGCCAGGGGAGGCATCGATGAAACGCAGCCTTTACCGCCGCTATCTCATAAACCTGCAGCTGTTCCTGGCGCGGCAGCCCGCCCCTCCTGCGCCCCTGCCGCAGCTGAAAAACAGCTGATCAGCCGAGCGGCTCAGGGGCCATCCAGCGGAGCCGCACCCGGCCGCCATTCCCGCCGCCGGCACCCCGCTGTGCATCCACCCCGGCCTCGCGCAGCGCCTCGACCACCGCTCGCGCCCGGGCCTCGCTCGCCCCGCTGACCTCGATCGGCAGACGCAGCCGCTGCGCGGCCCAGGCCGCCGCCGCAAGCGCTTCGATGCCCGCCTCGTCCGGCGCTTCGCCCGCAAAGCTGATGTCCGGCAGCGGCGCTGCAGGCGGAACCAGCGAAACATTCCAGCCCGGCTCTACAGCAGCGACCCGCCGTTCGAGCACGCGATAGCTTTGCACGTCCGCGCCCGGGAGCCGGGCCGCCCGCACTTCGGCGCGGCTGTTGGTGCCGTCGACCAGCACCTGGTCCGGCGACACGCCCGCCACCAGCGCAAGCCGCTCGGCTATGCGGCTGTTGCGCCGCTGCTCGGAGCGGCCCCGCGCAGCGGCGATCTCGGCGGATTGGACATCGCCTTCGGCGCCAACCCTGAACTGGTCGATCGTCACCTTGACGGGCCGCCGCAGCAGCGGCTCGAGCATCGCTGCGACCTGGCGCTCGGCGTCGGGGCGATGGGTCGGGGTCAGCACCGTCGCTTCGATCGCGATCGGGCGCGAGTCATAATCTATATCGATCTCGCTCAGCCGGGCCTGCTCGCCGAAATGACTGGTGATGGTATCGCGAGCCTGCCTCGACGCCAGCGTCTCCCACGCTATCTGCCGGAGCGAGAGGCTCAGCGGCAGCCCGAGCGACAGGAAGACAGCGATGATGAGAGCGGCCTGGACGCGCGTCTGCTTGGGCGAGAGATGCTGTCCGAAATGGTAGAGGCGGGCCATGATCGCCGCGGCCACCGAGACGACCACGAAATTGGTGAAGAAGAGCAGGCTCGATCCCCAGAACACCGTCCAGTTGAGCGTTGCCAGCCCGAAGCCGATGGTCGCCAGCGGCGGCATCAGCGCGGTTGCGATGGCCACCCCGACGATCGCGCCGTGCCGCCCCCGGATCATGGCATAGGAGCCGGCGAGGCCGGAAAAGAGCGCGACCAGCAGGTCGAACAGGTTCGGCCGCGTCCGAGCCGCGATCTCGTCGGTGACCGTCTGGAGCGGCGAAAGCAGAACGATCGCCCCGCAAAAGCCGACGGCCAGCGCGACTCCGAGGCCGGAAGCGGCCAGAGCGCGGCGCATCTCTACCGAATCGAAGGTGGCGATCGCGAACCCCAGTCCGACTATCGGCCCCATCAGGGGCGATATCAGCATCGCACCGATCACGACGGCCGGGGAGGAGAGCAGTAGGCCGAGCACCGCGATGCCTGCCGACATGACGGTCATGAAGGCATAATGATTGCTCCAGCCGGAATCCTCATGCACGCGCCCGATTACCTCGGCGTGCCGGACGCTGGAGACAACGCTGGACGCCCACCAGCGCGAAAGTGGATTGAGGCGCTTTTTGCTGGCTTCTAGCTCACTTTCGATCTTGCCCTCCTGCGCGGTTCCGGCCTGCAGCGGCTTAAGCCATTCCCTTGCGCCCATCCAGCCGTTAGGGACCCCCCATGGCTAAGCAGACGCGAACCGTCTCGAGTTCGGCTCTCCGTGAATTCCTCCGCAGCGAAGCCGCCGGCGGAGTCCTTCTGATGGGCGCTGCGGCACTGGCGATGATCGTTGCCAACAGTCCGCTTTACGATTTGTACCACCACATCCTCCATGCCGAGCTCGGTCCGGTCCTCACGCCCAAGCTCGGGCCGATGACGCCGCATCTGTGGATCAACGACGGCCTCATGGCGGTCTTCTTCCTGCTGGTCGGACTGGAGATAAAGCGGGAGTTCGTCGACGGCCGCCTGTCCACCTGGAACCAGCGGCGCCTTCCGTTCATCGCCGCCGCCTCGGGCATGGCGGTCCCGGCCGCCATCTACCTTCTGCTGGTCGCCGGCGACCGGACCCTCACCAACGGCTGGGCGATCCCGGCGGCGACCGACATCGCCTTCGCCATCGGCGTCCTGGCGCTGCTCGGCAAGCGCGCGCCTACTTCCCTGAAGCTGTTCCTCACCACCGTCGCCATCGTCGACGATATGGGCGCGGTCGCCATTATCGCGGTGGCCTACACCGCTTCGATCGATACGCTGGCGCTCGGAGTGGCCGCGGGCATCCTCACCGTCATGTACATATTGGGAAAGAGCGGCGTTAACCGGCTGTGGATCTACCTGATTCTCGCTGCCGCGCTCTGGTATGCGGTGCTGCTGTCGGGCGTGCACGCGACCATCGCCGGAGTGCTCGCCGCCGCCACCATTCCGGTCGTGAAAACGCCCGGCGCGCCGGATTCGCCCGAATCCCCGCTCCACCGGCTCGAACATGCGATCACGCCCATCGTCGCCTTCTTCATCGTTCCGCTGTTCGGCTTCGCCAATGCCGGCGTTTCGCTCGCCGGCATGGGGCTGGAGCATATCTTTGCGCCGCTGCCGCTCGGCATCGCGGCGGGCCTGTTCGTCGGCAAGCAGGTCGGCATCTTCGGCGCGGTATGGCTGGCGGTAAGGTTCGGCCTCGCCGCCAAGCTCAGGGGAGCGACCTGGCTGCAGATTTACGGCGTTTCGATGCTCTGCGGTATCGGCTTCACGATGAGCCTGTTCATCGGCGCGCTCGCCTTCCCCGCAAGCCCCGAGTTGATCGAGGAAGCGAAGATCGGCGTGCTGCTCGGCTCGATCGCTTCCGCGCTCGTAGGTTATGCGCTGTTGCGGCTCGCTAAGCCTTGCGACACCTACGAAAGCCACGAAGCCCGTCAAAGCGCCGAAATAGACGCCGACGGCGATGTGGAGAGGATGGAAGTCAGATGATCAAATGGTTCTCTGGGCTGCTGCTCGCCTTGCTTCTCGCCGGCTGCGTCTCGACCGGTATGAGCGGGGACAGCCTCGACGAGATCGCCGCCGACTATGTCCAGATGCAGCTCGAGATAGGGGAGCGCGAGCCCGGCTATGTCGACGCTTATTACGGTCCCGCCGAGTGGCAGGCTGCGGCCAAGGCCGCGCCCCGCTCCGTCGAGCAGCTGGCCGCGGAGGCGGCGAGCCTCACCGCCCGCGCCAATGCGGTCGATCCTGCCGGCCTCGAGCCGCTGGAGCAGCGCCGCCGCGCCTTCCTACTCGCCCAGCTCCGCGCCGCCGAAACGCGCCTTCGAATGCTCGGCGGCGAAAAGCTGAGCTTCGCCGACGAGGCGGAGGGCCTGTTCGGCGTTCGCCCCCAGCTCCAGGAGCTGTCGGCCTACGATCCCGTGCTGGCGCGCATCGAGCGGCTGGTGCCGGGAACCGGCACGCTTGCCGAGCGCATGGACGCCTTCCAGAACCGCTTCACTATTCCCAAGGACCGGCTGCAGCCGGTATTCGACGCCGCCATCGCCGAGTGCAAGCGCCGCACGCTCCAGCATATCGCGCTCCCGCCCGGCGAGAAGTTCACCATGGAGTTCGTCACCGGCAAAAGCTGGTCGGGCTACAATTGGTACAAGGGCAATGCGACCAGCCTCATCCAGATCAACACCGATCTTCCGATCCGGATCAGCCGCGCGGTCGATCTCGGCTGCCACGAAGGCTATCCGGGGCACCATGTGTACAACATGCTGCTGGAGCAAAGGCTGGCCAAGGAGCGCGGCTGGGTCGAATATACCCTCTACCCGCTTTATTCGCCGCAGTCGCTGATCGCCGAAGGTTCGGCCAATTACGGCATCGACCTCGCCTTCCCCGGCGAGGAGCGGCTCCGCTACGAGACCGCCGCGCTCTACCCGCTCGCCGGGCTGCCTGCCGCGCGCGCGGGCGATTATCTCGCGCTGCTGGAGGCGATGCGCGACCTCACCGGCGCCCGCTTCACCATTGCCCGCGATTATCTGGAAGGCCGCATCGACCGCGCCCAGGCGGTTGCGCTCACCCAGAAATATCAGCTCGTCTCCAAGGCGCGGGCCGAGCAGTCGATCGACTTCACCGAGCAGTATCGAAGCTATGTGATCAATTACGGCCTGGGGCAGGACATGGTCCGGGCCTATGTCGAGGCCGCGGGACCCGATCCCCGGGCCCGCTGGGCGAGGATGGAGAAGCTGCTTTCGGAACCGACGCTGCCTTCGGACCTGCTGGTGCAGCCGTGAGATCCTGTACGTCATTGCGAGCGAGGCAATCCCGCGGCTCGGACGGATTGCTTCGTCGCTACCGCTCCTCGCAATGACGATATAGCGAATGCGTATCTTCTTCGACCGGCGCCAGCTCGCCCATGCGCCGGCGCAGGAACTGCACAATGGCGGCTTCATGCCTTATGCCGAGCATCCCGGCCGCGCCGAGGCGATCCTCGCCGCCATAGGCCCGGCCGAGGCTCCGGAGGACCATGGCGAAGCACCCCTGCTCAGGGTCCACCCGCGCCATTATCTCGACTTTCTGAAGGGCGCCTATGAAAGCTGGCGCGAGGCGGGGCGACCGGGCGATGCTACCGGCTATGTCTGGCCGGTGAGGGGCCGGCGGCGCTTGCCGCTCGACCGGATCGACGCCAGGCTAGGCCAGTACAGCTACGACGCCTCCACGCCGATCGCGGAGGGCACCTGGACCTCGGCCTATTGGGGCGCGCAATCGACGCTCTCCGCGCTCGATGCGGTGCTCGCCGGCGAGCGGACCGCCTTCGCGCTCTGCCGCCCGCCCGGCCATCATTGCGGTGCCGATTACATGGGCGGCTATTGCTATCTCAACAACGCCGCCATCGCCGCGAAAGCCGCCATCACGGCGGGGAAGTGCAGGGTCGCGATCCTTGATATCGACTATCATCACGGCAACGGCACCCAGGACATCTTCTACGATCACGGCGACGTCTTCTTCGCCTCCATCCACGCCGATCCCGCCACCGACTACCCTTTCTACTGGGGCCATGCCGACGAGACGGGGGAAGGCGAGGGCGAAGGGGCGACGCTCAACCTGCCGCTGCCGCGCGGAACGGCCATGCCGCAATTCGAGCCGGCGCTCGATCAGGCCCTGGAGCGCATCGCCGCCTTCGCACCCGATCTGCTGATCGTCTCCTACGGCGCCGACACCTTCGAAGGCGATCCGATCAGCTACTTCAAGCTGACTACCGCAGACTATCCCCGCCTCGGCCGCCGCATCGCGAGCGCCGGCTACCCGACGCTGATCGTCATGGAAGGCGGCTATGCCGTGGACGCGCTAGGCGCGAACGTCGCCGCCTTCCTCTCCGGCTTCTAGAGCTTCTCCGTCAGCTCCGGGACGATTTTGAAGAGGTCGCCGACGAGGCCGATGTCCGCCACCTGGAAGATCGGCGCGTCCTCGTCCTTGTTGATGGCGACGATCACCTTCGAATCCTTCATTCCCGCCAAATGCTGGATCGCGCCCGAAATGCCGATCGCGATATAGACGCCTGGCGCGACGATCTTGCCGGTCTGGCCGACCTGGTAATCGTTGGGCGCATATCCCGCATCGACCGCGGCCCGGCTGGCGCCCACCGCAGCTCCAAGCTTGTCGGCAAGCGGATCGATCAGCGCGTGGAACTGCTCGGAGGAGCCCAGCGCCCGCCCACCAGAAACGATGATGTTGGCGCTGGTGAGCTCCGGCCGCTCGCTATGCGCGACCTCTTGGCCCACGAAGCTGGAGAGGCCTTGGTCGCCAGTGCCGGCAATCTGCTCGATCTCGGCCGATCCGCCCTCGGCCGGAGCCTTATCGAACGCGGTGCCGCGCACGGTGATCACCTTTTTCGCTTCCGACGATTTCACCGTCGCGATCGCGTTGCCGGCATAGATGGGCCGGGTGAAGGTGTCGGTGCCTTCCACTGACAATATGTCCGAAATCTGCATCACGTCGAGCAAGGCGGCGACGCGCGGCGCGATATTCTTGCCGGTGGTCGTGGCCGGCGCGAGGAAGGCGTCGTGGTGCCCCATCAGATCCACGATGAGCGGCGCGACGTTCTCCGCCAGGCCATGCGCATAGGCCGCATCGTCGGCGACATGGACCTTGCCGACGCCCGCGATGCTCGCGGCCTGCTCGGCAACCCCGCCGACGCCCTCGCCGGCGACGATCAGGTGGACCTCGCCCAGTTGCGAGGCCGCGGTCACCGTGGACAAAGTCGCGTCCTTCAGCTGGCCTTCTTCATGTTCGACCCAGACCAGCGTCTTCATCCCACCACTCCCGTTTCGCGCAACTTGTCGATCAGCTCGTCGACGGAGGCCACCTTAACCCCGGCCTCCCGCTTGGAAGGCTCGCGCACGTTCACGGTCTGCAGCCGCGGCGCGACGTCGACTCCGTAATCCTCAGGCGTTTTGGTCGCGAGCGGCTTCGACTTGGCCTTCATGATGTTGGGAAGGCTCGCATAGCGCGGCTCGTTGAGCCGAAGATCGGTTGTGACCACCGCCGGCAGCTTCAGCCGCACCGTCTCGAGCCCGCCGTCCACTTCGCGGGTAACGTCGACGCTGTCGCCGCTCACCTCGACTTTGGAGGCGAAGGTGCCCTGCGGCCAGCCGAGCAAAGCCGCCAGCATCTGCCCCGTCTGGTTGCTGTCGTCGTCTATCGCCTGCTTGCCGAGGATCACCATTCCCGGCTGCTCTTCCTCGGCGATCTTGCGGAGGATCTTGGCGACGCCAAGCGGCTCGACCTCGGCGTCGGTCTGGACCAGGATCGCCCGGTCGGCGCCCATCGCCAAAGCGGTGCGCAAAGTCTCCTGCGCCTTGACCGGGCCGATCGAAACCGCCACGATCTCGGTCGCGACGCCCTTTTCCTTGAGCCGGATCGCCTCCTCGACCGCGATCTCGTCGAACGGGTTCATGCTCATCTTGACGTTGGCGAGGTCGACGCCGCTGCCGTCCATCTTGACGCGCGGCTTGACGTTGAAATCGATCACCCGCTTGACCGCGACGAGGACTTTCATTCCCTACCCTTTCTTCGTCATGC
>DATMJS010000101.1:0-11436 GCA_035553755.1 Allosphingosinicella sp. | reverse complement strand
ATCATCACCGTCGAAGCACCCGCCGCGAGCGCCTTGGCGACGTCGCCGCTGGTACGAAGCCCGCCGTCGGCAATGACCGGGATGCCGTTCTTGGCCGCCTCTCCCGCCGCATCGAGGATGGCGGTCAGCTGCGGGACCCCGACGCCGGCGACGACGCGGGTGGTGCAGATCGAGCCCGGGCCGATCCCGACCTTCACCGCGTCCGCGCCCGCTCCGATCAGCGCCTTGGCTGCTTCCGCGGTGGCGACGTTGCCGGCGACGATCTGGACCGCGTTGGAACGCTTCTTGATCCGTTCGACGGCGGCGGCGACGTCCCTGTTATGGCCGTGCGCGGTGTCGATGACGATGAGGTCGCATTCGGCGTCTATAAGAGCTTCGGAGCGCTCATAGCCCTTGTCGCCGACGGTGGTGGCAGCGGCGACTCGGAGACGCCCGGACGAGTCCTTGGTGGCCTCGGGATAGGTGACCGCCTTTTCAATATCCTTGACGGTGATGAGGCCGATGCAGCGCTGCTGCTCGTCCACCACCAGCAATTTTTCGATCCGGCGCTGGTGCAGCCGGCGCTTGGCTTCGTCCTGGGTGACGCCGGGGCCGACGGTGACGAGATTCTCGCTGGTCATCAGCTCCGATACCGGCTGCCGGGGGTTTTCGGCGAAGCGAACGTCGCGATTGGTGAGGATGCCCACAAGGCGCCCATCCCGCTCGGTGATGGGAATGCCAGAGATGCGGTGGCGCTGCATCAGCTCGAGCGCGTCGGCGAGCGTCTGGTCCCGCGTCATGGTGATTGGGTTGACCACCATGCCGCTTTCGTAGCGTTTCACCGCCCGCACGGCCGCCGCCTGCTCCTCCACGTCCATGTTGCGGTGGAGCACTCCGAGACCGCCCAATTGCGCCATGACGATCGCCATGTCGGCCTCGGTGACCGTGTCCATGGCGGAGGAGAGAAAGGGTATGTTGAGCCCGATTTCCTTGGTGACTCGGGTCCTCGTATCCGCCTGGCTCGGGAGAACGCTCGACTCCGCCGGCTTCAACAGCACGTCGTCGAAGGTCAATCCCAGGCTGATTTCCATGATGCGTCTTTCCGGTCGGTGGAGCCGCTTACGGGGCGTGTTCCGGCGGCGCAAGCCTTTCTAGCGGCGCGCCTTGGCGAGCACCGCCCGGGCCTGCTCAACGTGCATCGCTTCGATCATCCGGCCTTCGAACCGCTCGGCTCCGCCGGTCGCGACCGCGATCAGCCGCTCGGCCGCTTCCACCTCGCTCTGGCTGGGGCCGAAGACGCGGTTGGCGATCTCGATCTGGTTCGGATGGATCAGCGACTTGCCGTCGAAGCCGAAGGCGCGGCCCTCCTCGCATTGGCGGGCGAGCCCCTCGTCGTCCTCAAGCCGGTTGTAGACGCCATCGAAGGCGGCGACCCGTGCCGCGCGGGCGGCCAGCACGATCGCCTGCAGGCTGTGGTGGAGAGCGATGCGCGTCTCAGCCGTGGGAATGGCGAGATCGGCCGCAAGGTCGTTCGTGCCGGCGATGAGCCCCGCGGTGGCCGGCGCGATCTGCGCAGCCTGGAGCACGCCCGCCGCGGTCTCGATCATCGCCAGCACCGGCTTCTGGATAAGGTTCCCGGTGTCCTTCGTCTGGTCGTAGCTCTCGGCCTTCGGAAGGATAACGAAGTCGGCGCGGCTGGCCCGCACCGCTACGGCGTCCGGTCCATAATGGGGACCACTGATGGCGTTGATGCGGATGGCGCAGAGACGCTCGCCGAACCCCTCCGCCGCGGCCGCTACGGCGGCAAGGCGGGCGCTGCCCTTATCCTCCTCCCTTACCGCATCCTCGCAGTCGAGGACTATCATGTCGGCGGGAAGCTCGCGCGCCTTCGCCGTAGCCCGCGGATTGGAGGCGGGCAGGAAGAGCAGCGAACGGCAAAGACGGAGCTTGGTGGCGGGCATGGTCCGATTCTGCTTGGAAGGAGGGCCGCTTGTCTACATTATATCGCCCCTGGCCCTGGGGAGGGGGCAAGGCATGGAAATTACCGGAATATCGTTCATCGTCCTGCTGGTCGTCATCTACCTGCTGGCGGGCATCAAGATCGTGCGCCAGGGCTACCAATATACGATCGAGCATTTCGGCCGCTTCACCGTGGTCGCGCGTCCGGGCTTCAACTTCTATCTGCCCTTCTTCTACCGGGTCGGACGCAAGGTGAACATGATGGAGCAGGTACTCGACATCCCCGGCCAGGAAATCATCACCAAGGACAATGCGATGGTTTCGACGGACGGGGTGGTGTTCTTCCAGGTGCTGGACGCCGCCAAGGCCGCCTATGAGGTGTCGGACCTTTATCTGTCGATCATGCAGCTCACCACCACCAACCTCAGGACGGTGATGGGCTCGATGGACCTCGACGAGACCCTGTCCAAGCGCGACGAGATCAACGCCCGCCTGCTGTCGGTGATCGACCAGGCGACCGAGCCCTGGGGGGTCAAGATCACCCGGGTCGAGATCAAGGACATCCGCCCGCCCGCGGACATCGTCAACGCGATGGGCCGGCAGATGAAGGCCGAGCGCGAAAAGCGCGCCGTGATCCTGGAGTCGGAGGGCAGCCGCGCCTCCGCCATCCTGCGCGCCGAAGGCGAGAAGCAGGCGCGAATCCTCGAAGCCGAAGGCCGCCGCGAAGCCGCCTTCCGCGACGCCGAGGCCCGCGAGCGCGAGGCCGAGGCCGAGGCCAGGGCGACCAGCGCCGTCTCCGAAGCCATTGCCGGCGGCAATGCCCAGGCGATCAATTATTTCATCGCGCAGAAATATGTCGATGCGGTCGGCCGGTTCGCCACCTCGCCCAACGCCAAGACCATCCTCTTCCCGGTCGAGGCGACCCAGCTGATCGGCACGCTGGGCGGCATCGGCGAGCTCGCCCGCGACGCAATCGCCGGGAGCCAGGCTCCGCCCCCCGCCCCGCCGCCGGCGCGCGTGCGCAAAGGCCCGTTCGAGGGAGCCGCCGAATGAACTTCGAAGGGATCGAGCTCCACTGGCTGTGGCTGATCGCGGCGGCCGTGCTCGCCATCGCCGAGATCGTCGCGCCGGGCGTGTTCCTCATCTTCCTCGCCGGCGCGGCGGCGCTCACCGCCGTCACCGCCGCGCTCGGACTTCCCTTCGCGGTCCAGCTCGGCCTCTTTCCGTTGTTCGCGCTCGGCTCGGTCTGGTTCGGCAAACGCTGGTACAACCGCAACCCGGTGCCGAGCAGCGACCCCTTGCTCAACGACCGCCTCGCCCGCCATGTCGGCGAGACGGTGATCGTCGTGACCGCGATCGAAGGCGGCTCGGGCCGCGTCAAGCTCGGCGACGGCGTCTGGAACGCCCGCGGCCCCGACGCGGAAGTCGGAACGCGCGTCCGCATCACCGGCGCCGAAGGCACCTGCCTCAAGGTGGAGCCGGCCGTGATCGAGCAGTCGCCCAATATCGGCTGAACTCCCCTTCCATTTGCGACCATACGCTGCGGCCGCTATGCGCCCGTAGTCGACATAGAAGCCGCAGATTTAGGAAAATGGCTTGATGGACAAACCTCCTTCGCGCCCCACCGGAGCTTCATGCTGGCTGATCGCGTTGCTCTTGGTGGTGGGCCTCTCCGTGCTCATCGCATTGCTCATAAGCGGCCCCGGAATGGACACCCAAAGGTGGTTTCCCGACAATCTATATCAAATGGGCTGATGAGGCGTAAGTCGATGGAGGGGACGGCCCAGACCTCGCTCGTTCGCCTAGGTAGTGCCGGTCCCTTCATTCTCGTTTCGGCGCGAGCGGCCGCGAAGCTGCATCAGCCCATATATAGCGGCCGAAACCGCGACGGTGGCCGCGATCTTTTTGCCAAAGCCCGCTTTGTTGTGCCGAAGCTCCGATCGGATTCCCATTTCGGCGGGAATGTTGGGGATCCTGGCGCGGCCGAGGTCCTGAACGACACCCTCGACGACGTTGACGCGGTCCGCTCCCATCAGCAGCAGCCAGTGCAGCCAATTGGATTCGCTCCAGCGGAAGGCGGCGCGGCGGATCATGCCGCTCACCCAGCGCGGCGGAGTCGAGGTGCCGAACACCGCCGGCAGACTGTTATGCTCGATCGATTGCAGGATTTCGACCTCCGGCTGCTGCTGCGGCGGCCGTTCCCAGTCGGCCTTCAGGCCGGGGTCCTGCGAGCGGTCCCGATAGGGATAGGTCGGATCGTTCTTCGGATCCGCGTCGACGCCCCATCCCGGAATCATGGAGGTATCGACGGCGGTAAGGGCGGTGTCGTTCATCGTCCTGCTCCTCTCAGGCGGCATGGGGCACGAGCACGGGCTTGATGCAGCCGTCCAGCTTGGCGGAAAAGATGTGGTAGGCGTCCGCCACCTCCTCCAGTGGCACCTTGTGGGTGATGATCCCCTTGGGATTGATGTGGCCGTCCCGGACATGATCGATGAGCTTCGGCAGGAGGCGCTTCACCGAAGCCTGGTTGGCGCGAAGGGTGAGGCCCTTGTTCACGACATTGCCGATCGGGACCATGTTGCCGGTCGGGCCGTAGACTCCGACTATGGACACGATCCCGCCCTTCTTGACCGAATTGATGGCCCAGTGGAGCGGGATGGCGTTGCCCGCTTCCAGCTTCAGCTTGTTGCCGAACAAAGTCTGGAGGAAATTGCCCTTGGCATCGCCCCCGACCGCGTCGATCGCCACGTCCGCGCCGAGCCCGTCCGTGGTCTTCTTCATGAACACGACCACGTCGTCCAATTCCTTGAAATTGTAGACTTCCGCCGGGCAGTAGGTCCGCGCGAATTCAAGCCGGTAGTCGACATGGTCGATCAGGATCACTCGGCCGGCGCCGAACAGCCAGCAGCAGCGCGCCGCCATGATGCCCACGGGTCCGGCCCCGAACACGACGACCGTGTCCCCGCGCTGGATGCCGCCCATTTCGGCGGCCTGATAGCCGGTCGGCACGACGTCGGTGAGGAGCACAGCGTCGTCCGGGTCCATCCAGTCCGGAATCACGGTCGGGCCGAAATCCGCATAGGGCACCCGGACATATTCGGCCTGACCGCCGTCATAGCCGCCCGCCGTATGCGAATAACCGTAAATGCCGCCTGAAGCCGTCGCCGACGGGTTTGCCTCATGGCAGTTGCCGAACAGGCCCTGCTGGCAGAAATGACATTGTCCGCAGGCGATGTTGAACGGCACCAGGACGTGATCCCCAGCCTTCAAGTTGGTGACCTCCGAGCCGACTTCCTCGACGATGCCCGTAAATTCGTGGCCGAAGGTCATGCCCACGCGGGTATCGGGAACCATGCCGTGATAGAGATGAAGGTCGGAGCCGCAGATGCAGGAGCGGGTCACGCGGACGATCGCGTCCCGCGGATGCTGGATCGCCGGCACCGGCTTGTCCTCGAGCCGCACCCGATAGGGGCCACGATAGTCCATTGCGCGCATTCCCGGCTCCTTTCGGTCGACTTCAGCCTGGCTCGGCCGCTGGCGCAGCCGTGCCTCCAAACCGAACGTCTCCCTCTCCGCGAAAGTTACTGCGCGCTCTGGCTGTCAGGCGCAGCGGAGCAACGGCTCGCCGCAGCGGCAGCGTCCCGGCCCGAACATAGTGCCGAGCGAGATGGTTGCAGCCTCAAAACAAAGGAGGCCGAGATGGCGACGAAGACTGAATCAAAGCAACGCAGCAACAACCGGAACAGCAATCGGTCGAACGGCAATAAGAGCGCCTTCAACTGGGGCGGCGATACGGGCGTCCTGTTCGGAGCGGCCCTGGCAGGCGCCGCCGTCGGGATCGCGGCCAATATGGGCCGCAAGCTGTTCGTGCAGGCGACCAGCGGCGCCATGGGCGATTGGGCCGACGCGCTGGCGACCGAGCACAAGATGACCCTCGCCATTTTCGACAAGATCGAAGCGACGAGCGACGATCAGACGATGATGCGCACCACCTTGCTGGCCAAGCTCAAATATGCGCTGACCAAACACGCGCTCGAAGAGGAGAATGTCATTTATCCCGCGCTTCGCCATGCCAATTCCGTGCATGACGCAGACACGCTCGAATCCGAGCACGGTTATGTGAAAACCCATCTTTACGAGCTGGAGACGATGGCCAAGGACAGCCCCGAATGGCTGGCCCGCGTACGCGACTTCCGCTCGATGATCGAGCACCACATGCAGATGGAGGAGAATGAGGTCTTCCCCGCGCTTCGCTCGCAGCTGTCGGACGAGCAGAATTCGAAGCTCAGCGCGATGATGAACAAGGAAGGCTATAAGTTCGCCTGATTAGGCTTATCGGAAGAAGGGCCGACTGCGAATGCAGCCGGCCTTTTCTTTCAGTAGCCTAAAGCGCGCCGTGGCAATGCTTGAATTTGCGGCCCGAGCCGCAGGGGCACGGCGCGTTGCGGCTTATGGGCGCATCGGCCTCGATGGTGGCGTCCGCCGGCATGGCGGGCTGCGTCGTCTGCATCGGCGGCAGGCGCGACAGGATCGCTCCGGTCTCGGCGTCGATATCGGCGCTGTCGTCCTCGCCCGTCAGAGGATCGATGTGAGTGGTGATGAAATCCGGCATCTCCGGCAGCTCGGGCTCCGCATAGGTGAATTGCGCCCGCGCCAGCGTTCGCGTCACATTCTCGCGGATTGCGCTCAGCATCCGCTCGAACATCTGGAAGGCTTCGTGCTTATATTCGTCGATCGGCTTCTTCTGCGCATAAGCGCGCAGGTGCACGACCTGACGAAGAGCGTCGAGCATGGCCAGATGCTCCTTCCAATGATGGTCGAGTGACTGGAGAAGGATGCTCTTCTCGATATGGATATAGTCTTCGGGTGACAGGACCGCGGTCTTCTCGGCGATCTGCGCATCGGCCATTTCGCGAATCCGATTGACGAGGAGCTCCGGCTCCACCGCCTCTTCCTGCAGCCAGTCGTCTATCGGCGGGACGAAACCGAACACATCCTCCACACGCTCCTTAAGAAGCGGGATGTCCCACTGCTCCGGATAGGAATTGGGCGGGCAGGCTTCTCCAACAATGGCGTTCACCGTCTCCGCGCGCATGTCTTCGACCACGTCGCCGACGGTGTCGGCGTCCATGATATCGGCGCGCTGCTCGTAGATCACCTTGCGCTGGTCGTTCATGACGTCGTCATATTCGACGACCTGCTTGCGGATGTCGTAGTTGCGCGCCTCGACCTTCTTCTGCGCGGTTTCGATCGCCTTCGAAATCCAGGGGCTGACGATCGCTTCGCCGTCCTCAAGGTTCTTGTTCATAAGGCGGGCGAACATGGTCTGCGGGCCGAATATGCGCAGGAGATCGTCGTCGAGGCTGAGGTAGAAGCGG
Source organism: Allosphingosinicella sp. (assembly GCA_035553755.1). Taxonomy (GTDB): domain Bacteria; phylum Pseudomonadota; class Alphaproteobacteria; order Sphingomonadales; family Sphingomonadaceae; genus Allosphingosinicella. The sequence continues at coordinate 4,120 of DATMJS010000101.1, read as the reverse complement.
CTGAGGCCGGGGTCGCCCTGCCGCCCGGAGCGGCCGCGAAGCTGGTTGTCGATGCGCCGGCTTTCGTGCCGCTCGGTGCCGAGCACGAACAAGCCGCCCGCTTCCAACACGCGCGCCTTCTCCTCGGCGACTTCGTCCCTGATCCGCTGGATCGCCGCGTCGCGCTCCGGACCTTCGGGCATCTCGCTTAGCTCGTCCTCGATGCGGAAATCGATATTGCCGCCGAGCTGAATGTCGGTGCCGCGGCCGGCCATGTTGGTCGCAATGGTGACTGCCCCGAAACGGCCCGCCTGAGCGACGATATGGGCTTCCTGCTCATGGTAGCGGGCGTTCAGCACCTCGTGGCGGACGCCTTCGCGGTTGAGATATTCGGAAAGCAGCTCGGACTTCTCGATCGACACGGTGCCGACCAGAACCGGCTGGCCGATCTCCTGCTTTTCCTTGATCGATTTGGCGATAGCCGCAAATTTATCGGTCTGATTCTTGTAGAATTCGTCATCCTCGTCGATGCGGCGCACCGGCACGTTGGTCGGGATGGTGACGACGTTCATCTTGTAAATATCGAAAAATTCCGGCGCTTCGGTCGCCGCGGTACCGGTCATGCCCGAAAGCTTGGGATAGAGGCGGAAGTAATTCTGGAAGGTGATCGAGGCAAGCGTTTGGTTCTCGGGCTCGATATTCACCGCTTCCTTGGCTTCCACGGCCTGGTGCAGCCCGTCCGACCAGCGGCGGCCTTCCATCATGCGGCCGGTGAACTCGTCGATGATGATGACCTTGCCGTCCTTGACGATATAATCGGTGTCGCGCTTGAAGATGGCGTTGGCGCGCATTGCCTGGTTGAGGTGGTGGACCACCTGGGTGTTCTCGAAATCGTAGAGGTTGGCGCCGACGAGCAGGCCCGCATCCTCGAGGATGCGCTCGACCTTCTCGGTTCCGTCCTCGGTGAGGACGACCGACTTCTGCTTCTCATCAACCTCATAATCGTCCGGGTGGAGCTGTTTCACGATAGCATCGACGGCCTTGTAGAGCTCCGACTTGTCGTCGGTCGGGCCCGAGATGATGAGCGGAGTTCTCGCCTCGTCGATCAGGATAGAATCCACCTCGTCGACGATCGCGAAGTTGAAGGGCCGCTGGACCATCGACTGGCGCTCATATTTCATATTATCGCGCAGATAGTCGAAGCCGAACTCGTTGTTCGTGCCGTAGGTGATGTCGGACGCATAAGCATCGCGCCGCTGCTGGTCGCTCAAGTTGGGGACGATTACGCCCACGGTCATGCCGAGGAAGCGATAGACCTGCCCCATCCATTCGGCGTCGCGGCGGGCGAGATAGTCGTTCACCGTGACGACATGGACGCCTTTGCCCTCGATCGCGTTCAGATAGCAGGCCAGCGTCGCCACCAGGGTCTTGCCCTCGCCGGTGCGCATTTCGGCGATTTCGCCCCGGTGGAGCGCAATGCCGCCGATCAGCTGCACGTCATAGTGGCGCTGGCCGAGGGTGCGCTTGGCCGCTTCGCGGACGGTGGCGAACGCCTCGGGCAAGATGTCGTCGAGCGTCTGGCCGTCCTCGATCCGGCGGCGGAAAATCTCGGTCTGCTGCCTCAGCTCCTCGTCGGTCATCGCCGAGATGGTCGGCTCGAAGGCGTTCACCTTATCCACGATCTTCTGGAGCGAGCGCACGTAGCGGTCGTTGGAGGAACCGAAAATAGCCTTGGCAAATCCGCCAAACATGGGCGTTCCTGTCGTTAGATTGCGTGTCTGCCTCTGAGCAGCAAAGGCCGCGGGCCCCACGGTGAAATGGTCGCGGGCGATGTAGGGTCGCCTATGGTTCAAGTCAATTGACGGAGGCCCGCCCGGCGCTTAGCCGCCGGCCATGGAAAAGCGTCCAACAGGCGGCTGCACCTGCGGATCGGTCCGCTTCGAACTGGCGAGCGATCCCTATGATGCGGGCTGGTGCCATTGCCGCATCTGCCAGCTCACTTCCGGCGCACCGGCCATGGTCTTCGCCAGCGTCAAATCGGGGGATCTCGTGTTCACCCAAGGTGGGGACCAGGTGAAGCGCTTCGCGTCGAGCAGCTTCGGGCACCGCCTGTTCTGCGGCGCCTGCGGGACGCCGATCGCCATGGAAGTGGATCATCAACCCGAAACGATCGATTTCAGCGTGGCGACGCTGGATGAGCCGGACGCTGTCGCCCCCGGCTTCCACATCTTCTACGAAAGCCGCATTCCCTGGTTCGAAATCGCAGACGACCTGCCGCGCCACGCACGGTTCAGGCCCGGGACCCGCGGCCTTGAAGGCACCGAACCTCCAGCTTAGAGCTGGCCCTCCAGCCAACCCTGGATCGCGCTCTTGGGCGCTGCGCCGACCTTGGTAGCGGCAGGCTCGCCATTCTTGAACAGGATCATCGTCGGGATGCCGCGCACGCCGTAGCGCGACGGAGCGTCGGGATTGTCGTCGATGTTGAGTTTGGCGATCGTCACCTTTTCGCCAAGCTCGCTGCTCAATTCCTCAAGCGCCGGGCCGATCATCCGGCACGGGCCGCACCATTCCGCCCAGAAGTCGACGAGGACGGGCCCGGAAGCGCCCAACACCTCCTGCTGGAAAGAAGCGTCGGTGACGGTCTTGGTAGCCATGAGAATCTCCTGAAGATTTGACACGGATGTAGGAACAAGCGCGCTCCGGCTCAACCGGCAGGTGAATATTGGCGGAGCAGCGCCTCGGGCAAAGGGTGAAACACGGGTTCGGCCGTATAGAGCAAGGCCGCCTCGACCGGCTTGCCTGGGAAGATCGCACGCAGCGCGGCCCAGTAAGCGGCCATCTGGCGGAGGTGCGCGGGGGGGATGTCGGAGACGCTCGCCGGCGCCTTCCGGCCCGTCTTGAAGTCGGCAACAAGGATGCGGGCATCGGTCACCAGTAGCCGATCGACCGTGCCGGCGATCACAATTCCATCGCCCACCACCGCCGCGATCGGCGCTTCGGCAAGGGCGGAGGGGCCGAACAACTCCGCATAGCGCGGATCGGCTATGATCCTGCAGGCATCCTCGACAAGCTCGCGGCGGAAGGCCGCATCGGCAACCCCAGCGGATTTTTCGAGCCAGCGCTGAGCAAGCCCGGCACGCTGATCCTCGGGCACCCCGGGCAGCCGCTCGAACAGCTGATGGAGGAGCTTGCCCCGGAGTGCCGCCTCGCGTGCAGCGGGCGAAGGCGGGGGATCGGCGACGTCATCCTCCCCGATAGCGGAGGGAGCGAGCGGCCGCGGCGGCCGAGCCTCGATGGGCGCCGGCTGCTTCAGCCATTCGGGCAGAAAAATGCGCTCTTCCGCTTGCTTTGGGACGGCCCTCGCCGGTATTTCCGGATCACCGAAACGGCGGGAACGGCCCCAGACGGGGTCCTCCTTCGGCTCGCAGCCGAGACCGGTGAGCGAGGCTTCAAGGGCGCTGTACCAGCTTGCCTGCGGGGGGCCGTTGCGGTCCGCCGCGCCGAGCGAGCCGCCGATATAGAGGCGCTCCTCGGCACGGGTGAGAGCCACGTAAAGCAGCCGCCAATGCTCCTGCCGGTCAAGCTTATCCTGCGCCTCGACCTGGCTCTTGAGCGGCTCGGCCAGCTCGTCCTTTCGAGGGCGGAAGAGCGGGATTTCCACGCCTTCTTCATCAAGCCGAAAGTTGGCGAAGGTGGCGCGGGCGCGAGCGGGATCGGCACAGGCGTCGGCGAGGATCACTACCGGCGACTGCAGGCCCTTGGAGCCGTGGACCGTCATCACCCGGACCGCGTCGAGCGGAGCCGAGGGATCCCGGACGATCTCGACGTCGCCGCGCGCGAACCAGTCAAGGAAACGCTGTAGCGAAGGGCTGGAAGTCGTTTCGAACTCGAGAGCGCCCGCCAGCAATTCTTCAATCGGATCACGCGCTTCCGCCCCGAGTCTCTCAATCAGTTTGAAGCGCCCGCCCATGCCCGAAAGGATGGTCTCGAAGAACTGATGCGGGGTCGCATAATCCGCCATGGCGAGGATCGCGTGAAGCGCCTCAGAAGCCGGTGTTCCCTGTTTGACGCGGTCCCAGAGCGAGCCTTCGCGCTCGTGGGCGGCGGCGAAGAGCTGTTCCTGGCTCCATCCCAACAGGGG
>DATMJS010000100.1:0-6642 GCA_035553755.1 Allosphingosinicella sp. | reverse complement strand
TGTTCGGCGACATAAATCGCCGCACCGCCATATTCGCCGCCCAGCGCCAGCCCCTGCAGGATTCGGAGGCCGATAAGGATGACCGGGGCCGCAATGCCGATCGCCGCATAAGTGGGGACGATGCCTACCGCTGCGGTCGCGAAGCCCATCAAGGTGATGGTGACGAGGAAAGTATATTTACGCCCCAGCCGGTCGCCCAGATAGCCGAACAGCACCGCCCCCAAAGGCCGGAAGCCGAAGCCAACCGCGAACGAGGCAAGCGCAAGCAGGAACTGCGCGACCTCGTTCCCCGCCGGAAAGAAAAGCTTGCCGATGATCGGCGCGAGCGTGCCGTAGATGAAGAAATCATACCATTCGAAAACGGTGCCGAGCGAAGAAGCGGCGATCACCAGCCGGTCGCGCTTCGCGTCCACCACATAATCGTCGGCAACCGCCGTCGCCATCGCGCGCCTCCCCTTTATCCCTCGCGATATTCTTAGGCCGCAATGGGGCCCAGGCAAGCCTGCTAGAAGAGCCGCCCGCCGTTCGGCACTTGCTTGCTCGGCCCGACCAGCACAACGGCGCCGTCGGCATCGGGAAAGCCGAGCGTCAGCACCTCGGACATGAAGGGCCCGATCTGGCGCGGCGGGAAATTGACTACGGCCGCGACCTGCCTCCCCATCAGCTCGTCGGACCTATAGTGAACGGTGATCTGCGCGCTCGACCTCTTGACGCCGATCTCCGGCCCGAAATCGATCCGCAGCTTGAACGCGGGCTTGCGCGCCTCGGGAAAGGGCTCCACGCCGACGATCGTGCCCACCCGTATATCGACCGCCATGAACTGGTCGAAGCTGATCCGCTCGCTCATCCTTCCCCCCTCCACGCCGCCGCGGGCGTTACAAGCGTTATGCGAACAAACGCTTCGCCTTCGCCGCCGCGCCTTCGGAAGTTCCCCAAGTTCCCCGGGAACGGCTTCATTGAGGCGACGCCGCCCGCCTCTTGCGCGACCAGATGTTGAGCGCCTCCACGCCCGCCGAGAACGCCATGGCCGTGTAGATATAGCCCTTTGGCACATGCACTCCGAACCCGTCGGCGATCAGCACCGCTCCGATCATGAGCAGGAACCCCAGCGCCAGCATCACGACCGTCGGGTTGCGGTGGATGAAGTTAGCCAGAGGATCGGCCGCCAGCAGCATCACCAGGACGGCGACCACGACCGCTATCACCATCACCGGCAGATGCTCGGTCATGCCCACCGCGGTGAGGATGGAATCGATCGAGAAAACCAGGTCGAGCAGCAGGATCTGAAAGATCGCCGCGCCGAAGGTCAGCGCTCCCTTGGCCGTATCGAAAACATCCCCGCTCGGCCGCGGATCGACATTGTGATGGATTTCCTTGGTCGCCTTCCACACGAGGAACAGGCCGCCCGCAATCAGGATGAGGTCGCGCCAGGAAAATTGGGTCTCGAAGGTCGGCTCGCCATGCAGCCCCGGCGAACCCTCTATGCCGAGGTCGAAGACCGGCGCCGTCAGCCCCACCAGCCAGGCGATGGCCGACAGCAGGGCGAGCCTCATGAAAAGAGCGAGGCCGATCCCGACGCGCCGGGCCTTCTGCCGCTGATGCTCAGGCAGCTTGTTCGACAATATGGAGATAAAGATGAGGTTGTCGATGCCGAGCACCACCTCCATCACGATCAATGTGACCAGCGCGGCCCATACGCCGGGATCGCTGAAGAGCGTGATTAGACCGTCCACTTGATCCTCTTTCCGCCTGCAAAGCTTCTCGATGGATCGGATCAGCCTCGATGCAGAAGACAGGCACGTGAACTGCACCGAGCTAACCCGATGCGGTCCGACATCGCGGCTGTTCAGGAGAACAGCCGCCAGAGGGGCCCGGTCCGCCGCGACCGTTTACGGGAGCCCTGCGACCGGTTCAAGCCGCGTTTATTCAGCAGAGCGGCCTTCAGCCGAGGTGGCCTGGAGCAGGCTTATTGGCTGCCGGCGATCAGGACCGCCAAGCCCGCGCTTGCCGCCATTCCGAGCCATATGGCCCAGCGGAACCAGCCGGGGGGTTCCCCGCGTCGGTTTCGCATTTCTCTCTCCTTTCAGCTACGAAGATTCGGCTGCGGCCCGCCTCGCTTCCTCTGCGAGCGAGAGCATCTGCCTCGCTATCTCCCGCTCGCCCATCACCACCTTGCCGGCACCGTGGCGCAGCAGATGGTCCACCTCCTCGTCCGAATGGGCCCGAGCGATCGTGACGACTCCGGGATTGAGCTTCTTCGCCCGCTCCGCGATGACCCCGGCCTCGAAGCCTTCCGGTATGGCGATCAGCAGCTTGGCTGCGCGCTCGATGCCCGCTTCCCGAAGCGTCGCTTCGTAGGCGGCATTGCCAGGCACCACGTTCATGCCGTCCGTTCGCGCCCGGCGGACCACGTCGGCCTGATCCTCGATGACCACGAAGCCCCGACCGCTCTCCCGCAAGCCGCGCGCGATACGCTTTCCGACCCGCCCGTAGCCGATCAGGATGACATGATCTTCCCGCCGCTCCTCGCGCCGCTCTTCAAGCTGGGCGGCAGCCTCGGCCTTTTCCGCCAGTTGGCGCCTCGCACGCCCCGCCACCGCAGTGAACACGAACGGATTGAGAAGAATGGAGAGGATGGCTCCTGCGAGGATGAGGTCGCGCCCCTCCTGCGGCAGCAGCCCCAGCCCGGCGCCCAGACCTGCGAGGATGAAGGAGAATTCGCCGATCTGGGCAAGGCTCGCCGAAACGGTGAGCGCGGTGCTGGTCTCGTGTCCAAAAGCCCTGACGATCCCGAAGGCCGCGATCGACTTTCCGAACACGATGATGGCGACGGTCGCGAGCAGCGGCCCCGGCTGCTCGACGACCACCGACGGGTCGAACAGCATGCCCACAGAGACGAAGAACAGCACCGCAAAAGCGTCGCGGAGGGGAAGCGTCTCCTCGGCCGCGCGGCGGCTGAGCTGCGTTTCGCCCAGGATCATGCCGGCGAAAAAGGCCCCGAGGGCAAACGAAACATCGAAGATATAGGCGGCGCCGAAGGCGACGCCGAGGGCGATGGCGAGGACCGCGAGGCGGAACAGCTCCCTCGATCCGGTGTGGACGACCCAATGGAGGACGGCAGGGATGATCCGCCTGCCGACCAGGAGCATCAGCGCGATGAAGCCCGCAACCTTGAGAAAGGTGCTCGTGATCGAGCGGACCAGACTCGGCGCTCCTTCGGCTCCCGCACCGCCCAGCCCGGCGGCGATTGCCGGCAGCAGGACCAGAGCGAGGACCATCACCAGATCCTCGACGATCAGCCAGCCGATTGCGATCCGCCCCCGCTCGGTCTCGACCAGTTTCCTGGTCTCCAGCGCCCTCAGCAGGACTACGGTGCTGGCGACGGAAAGAGCGAGGCCGAAGACGAAGCCCGCCAGCGGATCCCATCCCAGAGTCCAGCCAAGCGCCATTCCCATCAGCGTCGCGGCGGCGATCTGGACGATCGCTCCCGGAACGGCGATGTTCTTCACGGACAAGAGGTCGCGCAGCGAAAAATGCAGACCGACGCCGAACATCAGCAGGATCACGCCGATCTCGGCGAGTTCCGAGGCGAGCCCCGTATCGGCGACGAACCCGGGCGTGAACGGCCCCACCATCACCCCCGCCAGCAAATAGCCGGCGATCGGCGACACTTTCAGCCGATGGGCGAGAGCGCCCATCATGAAGGCAATGACGAGGCCTGCGACGATGGTTCCGATCAGAGGGGTGTGGTGTGGCATCGGTCCTCCAGCGGAAAATGGGTTAAAAGACTTCGGTCCGTAGTGTCAGGCTCTCCGCCCCGAATCCCATCACCAGGCGCAGATCCCTGCCAGAGCCAGGAAAATGAGAGAGATCGACCGCCAGCCTGTTCCTTGAAGAGGTGGATTCCATTGTTCCTGATCCGTGCCTGGGCCGAGCGGGCGGTGCTGTAGCGCGCCCAGCCCTTGTGAACGATGCGCCCGCCGACGCAGTGGGCATCGAAGGGCCGAGACTTAGGGCTGGATCAGGAGTGAGGGGGCGCCCGCGCCTGCGCCAGGCGCAGGCCGTCGCGGAGAGCAGGAGGAAGCGCTGCGCCCCGATGCGCCGGCTCTGTCGCCGGCGGATATTTGGCCTTGAGGTAATCGGCAGTGGGCAGAACGGCGTCACCGGTCCCGTCAGAGCCCGCTGCCCCCTCATCGGAGCGTTCATCTATCCCCGCATCGGCAAGGGACGCGGTTTTGCGGGAGGGAGCTATGGAAACGTCTATGGTGGTGGCGCTGAACGGCGAGCCGCTGCTCCTGGCCAGCGGCGAGCCGACCGGAAGGAGGGCGTGAACGCAGATCGTGGCGAGCAACAGCCACAGCCATGCCGTCCAGGCTTTACAGGTGCGAGCGCCCGCCAAACGTCCCTCTACGGTCTCCATTGTCGCGCTCGTTCAAGCGCATCTCAGCCATATAGACTATCCGGTGACGAAATTCACGAGGGGGCGCAGAATCACTCCACCGTCACGCTCTTCGCCAAATTGCGCGGCTGGTCGACGTCGGTGCCCTTGACCACCGCGACGTGATAGGCGAGCAGCTGGACCGGGATCGCATAGACCATCGGCACGATCAGCGGGTGGACCTTGGGCATTTCGATGGTCGCGATAGTGCCTTCGCCCGCTTTGGCGATGCCCTCTGCGTCCGAGATCAGCACGACCTTGCCGCCGCGGGCCTGGACTTCCTGCATGTTGGAAACGGTCTTGTCGAACAGCGGGCCGGACGGGGCGAGGACGATGATCGGGACATGCTCGTCGATCAGCGCGATCGGCCCGTGCTTCATCTCGCCGGCGGCATAACCTTCGGCATGGATGTAGCTGATCTCCTTCAGCTTCAGAGCGCCTTCCATCGCCATCGGATAATCGGGCCCGCGGCCGAGATAGAGGACGTCGCGAGCCTTGGCGATCAGCGGCGCCATCCGTTCGATCTCCTCGTCATGCGCGAGCGCCGCGTTCATCGCGCGCGGCGCCTCGGAAAGGTGGCCGACGATCTCGCGCTCCTCCTCCTCGCTCATCCGCCCCTTGTCGCGCGCGATCTTGGCGGCGAGCGCGGCGAGCACGGCGAGCTGGCAGGTGAAGGCCTTGGTCGACGCTACGCCGATCTCGGGCCCCGCGCGGGTCGGCAGCAGGAGGTCCGCCTCGCGCGCCATCGAGCTGGTGGGGACGTTGACCACGACGGCGATCTTCTGCCCCTGCTCGCGCGCGTGCCGGAGCGCGGCCAGCGTGTCGGCGGTCTCGCCCGATTGCGAGATGAAGAGCGCCATCCCGCCCTCCTCCAGCACCGGCTGGCGGTACCGGAACTCGGAGGCGATATCGAGCTCGACCGGCACCCGCGCGAACTGCTCGAGCCAGTATTTGGCGACCATGCCCGCATAGAAGCTGGTGCCGCAGGCGACGATGGTGATCCGCGGCACGTCCGCGAAGGAAAATTCCATGTCGGGGAGCGCCACCTGCCGCTCATAGGGGCGGAGATAGCTTTGCAGGGTCTGCGCGACGACGATCGGCTGCTCGTTGATCTCCTTCTGCATGTAATGGCGGTGGTTGCCCTTCTCGACCGCCGCGCCGGAAGCGCCCGAATTCACCACCGGCCGCTTCACCTCATTGTTCGCCCGGTCGTAGATCGTCGCGCCCTCGCGCGTGATCACCGCCCAGTCGCCCTCGTTCAAATAGGCGATCTTCTGGGTCAGCGGCGCGAGCGCCAGGGCGTCCGAGCCGAGATAGGTCTCGCCCTCGCCGTAGCCGACGGTGAGCGGCGCCCCCATCCGCGCGCCGATCAGCAGGTCCGGGTGGTCGCGGAACAGGATGGTGATCGCGAACGCGCCTTCGAGGCGCGGCAGCACCGCGGCGACGGCTTCTCTGGGGCCCGCGCCCTTCTGCATCTCGTTCGCGATGAGGTGCGCGACGACTTCGGAATCGGTCTCGCTCTGGAAGCTTCGGCCGAGTGCGCGCATCTCCTCTCGGAGCGGCCGGAAATTCTCGATGATGCCGTTGTGGACCAGCGCCACGCCGTCGACGATGTGGGGATGGGCGTTGCCCTCGGTCGGCGCGCCGTGAGTGGCCCAGCGGGTGTGGGCGATGCCGACCACGCCCGGAAGCGGCTCCTCGGCAAGCTTGGCGGCGAGGTTGTTGAGCTTCCCCTCGGCGCGGCGGCGCTCCAGCTGCCCGTCCACGATCGTGCAGATGCCCGCCGAATCGTAACCGCGATATTCGAGCCGCTTGAGTCCATCGAACAGGCGGCCGGCGACTTCTTCACTGCCAACGATTCCAACGATTCCGCACATTCCCGATACATCCTTTGAGACTCGGCGCTTGGGCCCTCGCTACAGCCATTGTTGCCCAAGCGCATCAGTTTCCAACCGAAGCATTTTTGCACTTTCGCCGGAGCAAACCGCTGCTAGCTTGCCCGCGCCGGGAAAGGGGGAATTTTCCGTGAAACTAAAGTTGCTGGGTACGTCGGCAATGCTGGCGTGCGCGACCTTGCCGCATACTGCCCACGCCGGAAGCGGCGTCGCCGGCGCCAGCAACGGGGTCAACCGATGCGCGGCCGATGGCACCGGCCGTGCCTCCATGCTGTATTGTTCCTTCACTGACCGTGATCGAGCTCGAGA
>DATMJS010000099.1:0-4158 GCA_035553755.1 Allosphingosinicella sp. | reverse complement strand
GACTTGGTGGTGATGCATAGCGGGTGGCGCGTCTCCTTCAGCACCTCGACGATGGAACGCATGATCCGCCATTTGCCCTCGATCGGCTGGTAGGGATCGGTGTTGGTGCCCATCGCGATCGGGCGGACGCTGTAGCTCGGGTTCGCCAGCTCTTCCCGGAGCAAGGCCGCAGCGTCGGGCTTGGCGAACAGCTTCGACTCGAAATCGAGCCCCGGGGACAGATCGTGATAGGCGTGGCTCGGCCGCGCGAAGCAATAGATGCAGCCATGCTCGCAGCCGCGATAAGGATTGATCGATCGGTCGAAGCCGACGTCCGGGGATTGGTTGCGGGTGATGATCGTCTTGGGATGCTCGACCGTCACCGTTGTGCGGAGCGGCGGAGTTCCTTCGTCGACCTGCTCCCGGGCATCGATCCAGTCGCTGTCGACCTCCCGTTCGGCAAGGTTGAAGCGGGTCGGCGTCCGGTTCTCGGGAGCGCCGCGGCCGTGACGGACATCGGGGCGTTTCATCCACCCCAAAATGACAGCTATTTAGAACATATCAAGAACAATATTCAGTTCGATCCATAGCCTGTTCCGCTTTGCAGCGGCGCCTGCTGCTCGATCCGGACCGCCTTGGGGCCCACCAGTCCGGGGAAACGCGGCCACAGGCCTTGCGCCAGCGCTTCGCGGCTATAGGAGCCTTTCCCGGCCTTCTGCTCGTAAATCCAGTAGTTGCGCAGCACGATCGGCACGTAACCGCGGGTTTCCCAATAAGGGATGCTCTCGATGTAGAGCAAAGGATCGGCCGAATTCACCGCCGGCCGGTAATTCCATTCGGCGATCGGGGCGGGGCCGGCATTATAGGCGGCGATGACCTTTGGGAGGAGCCCGCCCGTGCCGGAGAGGTCGCGCAGATATTCGAGATAGGACTGGCCATATTCGATGTTCGTCGAAGGGTCCTTCAGCTGCTGCGGATTGAAATATTCGCCGCGCTTGCGCGCCATGTCGCCGGCGGTGCCGGGCCGGACCTGCATTATGCCCGTCGCTCCGGCGGGGCTCACCACCTCTGCGCGGAAGCTCGATTCCTGGAGCGCATGGGCGAAGACCAGCGACTGGTCGACGCGCCAGCCCCGGGCCGGCTGCCAGGCCGGCATCGGATAGCGGGCCGACGGATTGACGTTGGCGCCGCGCGGCGCGTTGTGCGCCAGCCAATATTGGGCCGAGGCGAGGTTCAGCGTCTCGGCGAGGTGGAGGAGCGCGTCATGGTCCGCCGCTCCCCCGATCCGGGCCTGATGGCGGACGAATTCCTCCGCCAGCCCGGTTTCGCCTATCTCCGCGAGCGCAATGGCGGCCCGGACGTTGGGTTTGTGCGCGACATGCCGCCACTCCGGGTCGCGATAGTCGTGGAGGCCGGTATAGTTTACGTCCCTGATGCCGAGCGCGCTGGCGGCGATCAGGCCGTAGAAGGTCTCCCTGAGCCGGGCCGCGTTCCTCAGCCGCCCCTGCACCCGCTCCGGATGGCCGCACATCATGTCCGCCCGGGCCGCCCAATAATGGCCGGCCGCATTCAGCTCGGGATCCCCGGAGCGCGAGCCGACGATGGCGAAGCTTTCCCCCGCATCCCGGCAGTTACGCATCCGCCAGGCGGCCAGCGCTGCCACCCATTCCGCCTGCAGCGCCCATTCGGTGGAGCCTTCGCGGGCCGCCTTCAGCGCCAGCTGCCGCGCGGCGACGTCATTGCCGACCAGATAGTGAGCCCAGGCGATGCGCTGCTGAAATGCGGTGCGCGCCTCGGTCGAAAGGGCGAACTCGTTCTGGATCAGCAGCGCTTCCGCCGCCGCAGGCTGGTTGGCGACGATCAGCGGCTGGATTTGCGGTTCGAGCGCATCCGCGATCGGATCTCCCTTGATCGGCCTCGCCCGAGCCCGGCGGGGCTGGCTTCCCGCCCAGACGAGGTTCTGGGTGACCGCTATAGGGGGCAGGTCGACGGCACCGCGGGTTTGGGCAAGCCGGCTAAGCTGCCCAGCCTTGGGCATGTCGGGATTGGCGGCGATCAGCGGCAGGAGCTGATCGATTTCCACCCGGGGCGAACCCTTGGCCAGATAGAGCTCCGCCCGCGCAATATCGTGGAGCGGGCCCGCGCGCATCGAGTCGAGCCGCGCCGCGGCGCCCGGCCAATCGCCGGCGCGGATCGCAGCGAAGATCTCGCGATAATTGCTTCGTTCGGAATCGCTGAGGCCGGAAGCGAGGGAGGCTGCGGCAGCGGCCGGCGCGGCCGGGAGGATGAGCGCGGCTGCCAGCAGCATGGCTTTGAGCTTGGTCATCGGTCCGTTTCCCTGGGGCTGAGTTCCCGCATCAGTAGCTGGAGGTCGGCCCAGGCCGCGGCCTTGAAGCTCGGCTGCTCCAGCAGGCGTTCGGGGTGGAAGCTGATCATGGCGGGGACAGTCCCCGCATAAGTGGTTATCTGGTGCCAGCGGCCGCGGCCCTGCATAACGGCCATCCCGAGCAATGCCTTGCCGCACGTATCGCCCAGCAGCAGCACCGCTTTCGGCTCGACGAGGCCGATATGGTGGCGGGCGAGGGTCGCGCATTGCCCCGCAGTTTCGCCAGTGAACCCGCCGGTCGGCGAGCGCAGGCAGGACAAAGAAGCGAGATAGACGGAATCGCGGTCGCGCCCGATCGCGGCAAGCATCCGGTCGAACAGCCGCCCGGCCTCGCCCGACAGCAAGGTGCCGGCGGCGCAATCCTCGATGGCCGGCATGTCGGTGACGATCATCAGCCCAGAAGCGGGATTGCCCGAAGGACAGACGCGCGGTGCGGAAGGCGAAGCGTAAGCCAGGCTGCCGCTGTCCCGCAAATAGGCCTGGAAGAGGTCGAGCTGGTCGGGAAGCCTCTCCGCGGGAGACGTCGGCGGCTCTGCCGGGGCTTTGGCTTTGGCGCGCAGCCAATCGCGCGGCTCTTCATCGACCAGAATGTCGACGCCTGCATCTGACCACCACTGCAACGCGCTTGCCGCGGCCGCAGGGGACATAGGATCGTGACCCCGCTCCACGCCGCCGATTGAGTCCGCTGTTGGCGGGCTGGTCAACCATTAACCGCTTCATTATCTGCGGGTCGAAGGCTGTTTGCGACGACCGGAGTCCTGACAGCGACAGACGGAGAGCCTTGATGCCTGAACGCGAGTCCATGCTCTATGATGTAGTGATCGTCGGGGCGGGGCCGGCGGGGCTCGCCGCGTCCATCCGGCTGAAGCAATTGGCGAACGAGACCGGACGCGAGCTTTCCGTCTGCATCCTTGAAAAGGGATCGGAGGTTGGCGCGCATATCCTCTCGGGCGCGGTGGTCGATCCGCGCGCGCTCGACGAGCTGCTGCCCGATTGGCGCGAACTTGGCAGCCCGCTGACCGTTCCGGTGACGGAGAACCATCATTGGGTGCTCACGGCCAGGAAGAAATATTCGATGCCGCACCTGATGATGCCTCCTTTCATGAACAACAAGGGCACCTACACCGTATCGCTCGGAAATTTGTGCCGCTGGCTGGCGGGGCAGGCAGAGGCGCTGGGCGTGGAGATTTTTCCCGGCTTCGCCGCTGCGGAAGTGCTGTTCCACGAGAATGGCGCGGTGAAGGGCGTCGCCACCGGCGACATGGGCGTCGCCCGCGACGGCAGCCGCAAGCCCGATTACCAGCCGGGGATGGAACTCCACGGCAAATATACCTTTTTCGCCGAAGGCGCGCGCGGGCACCTCACCAAGGAGCTGAAGCGAATCTTCGAACTCGATGCTCACAGCCAGCCGCAAGTATATGGAATCGGCCTCAAAGAATTGTGGGACATCGACTCGGAAAAGCATGCGCCCGGCCGAGTGATCCACACCCAAGGATGGCCGCTGGAGGACGCCTGGGGCGGGGGATTCCTCTACCATCAGGAGAACAATCAGGTTGCGCTCGGCTTCGTCGTGGCACTCAATTACCGCAACCCCTATCTCTCGCCTTTCGAGGAGTTCCAGCGCTGGAAGCAGCATCCGGCGATCCGCGAGGTGCTGGAGGGGGGGCGCCGCGTCAGCTATGGGGCGCGGGCGATTAACGAGGGTGGCTGGCAGGCGGTGCCGAAGCTCGCTTTCCCCGGCGGCGCGCTGATCGGCTGCTCGGCGGGCTTCGTCAACGTGCCGCGCATCAAGG
>DATMJS010000098.1:0-2119 GCA_035553755.1 Allosphingosinicella sp. | reverse complement strand
CAGGCTCGGGGATGGGAGGCGGTGGGGCGGGCTCCACCGGCCCCTCCTCGGGAGCCAGCTTCGGAGCCGGGACGTCCGCGGAGGGCACCGGGGCTGCGCTCTCCAGCCCCACCTCGTCGACCAGGGAGACTTCGATCGGGTTGCTCATCAGCGGCGGCTGGACGGCATTGGCGAAGCCGAGCGACAGCGCCGCCAGCAGCGCGGCATGGCCCGCTAGCGCAACTCCGAACCCGCTCGCCTCCGCCCGGTCCATCAGCCCTCCGGCCCAGCCACGCTTACGAGCGCGACCTTGCGCAGCCCCGCATTGTTTATCTCGCCCATCACCTCCATTACCCGGCCGTAATCGAGCCCGCGGTCCGCGCGGAGGAAGATGCGCGGGCCGCCCTCCTCGGTGGCCGAAGAAGCGATCTGCTGAAGCCGAGCGGAAAGCTGTTCGGGGCTGGTCGGCGCTTCGTCGACGAAGATGGCGCCGCTCCGGTCGAGCGAAATCTGGACCGGCTTCTGCTCCTGGTCGAGCGCGCCCGCCTTGCTGTCGGGAAGGTCGACCGGGACGCCGGCCACCAGCAACGGCGCGGTCACCATGAAGATGATCAGCAGCACCAGCATCACGTCGACCATCGGCGTGACGTTGATCTCCGCCATCGGCGTCCGCCGGGCGCGGCGATTGTCGCCGAGGATCGGCCCCATGGCCATCAGCCGTCCACCTCCAGCTCGCGGCTCAACGTGCCGTGGAAGCCGTCGGCGAAGCGGGTGAGCCGCGCCTCCATCCGGTTGATGCCGTGGGTCATGCGATTGTAGGCGATCACCGCGGGAATGGCGGCGAGCAGGCCGAGCGCGGTCGCAAACAACGCTTCGGCGATGCCCGGCGCGACCACGGCTAGGCTGGTGTTGTTGGCGCCGGCAATATCGCTGAAGCTGCGCATGATTCCCCAGACCGTGCCGAACAGGCCGACGAAGGGGGCGACCGAGCCGATCGTGGCGAGGATGTTGAGGCGGTCGGCGAGCCGGTCCACCTCCTGTCCGACCGCGGCATGCATCGCCATGGCGAGGCGTGAACGTGTGCCTTCCTTGTCGATCGTTTTGCCCGCGGTGGAGCGTCGCCATTCGGCGAGCCCTGCCGCGAACACCTTGGCGCTCGGCCAATCGCTGCGGCCTCGCGTCTCGTAGAAGTCGTCTATGTCCCTGGCCTGCCAGAAGTCGCGTTCGAAACGCTCATTTTCGCGCGCCACACGGCGGATGCGTATCGCATGACCGATGATGATCGCCCAAGTCCAGATGCTGGCGAGGATGAGCCCGATCATCACCGACTTCACGACCAGGTCCGCCTGCATGAACAGGGCAACCGGCGACATCGCCTCGCCCGCGCCCCCGCTCAACTCCAGATTCGTCACTCACCCTCCCTTTTCAGCCGCTCGAATATCTCCATCCACTCGCGCGGCTGGCGTTTGGGACGGCCCTCCGGCGAAAGAAAAGCGGCCGTCACTTTCGCGTCGGTAAGGATTTCATCCCCCCGCATGACTCGCT
Source organism: Allosphingosinicella sp. (assembly GCA_035553755.1). GTDB lineage: Bacteria > Pseudomonadota > Alphaproteobacteria > Sphingomonadales > Sphingomonadaceae > Allosphingosinicella. The sequence goes on along the minus strand of DATMJS010000098.1, from coordinate 595 downwards.
GATGAATGAGGCAGGTGGCGGCGCGCACCTCCTCGACCGTGCTTACCACGACCAGATTGTCGTCGAGCTTTGCCGAGACCCGGTATTTGATGTGCGCTTCGGCGACCGCATAGACGCCCTCCCCTCGCTCCATCGCCATGCGCTGGTCGATGCCGACCGCGCGCAGCATGTCCGATCGCGCCCGCTCCATGAAACGGAAGTAATTGGCATAATAGACGATCCCCGCAGTGTCGGTGTCCTCGAAATAGACCCTCAGCGCGAAGCGGTGCGTCCTGCCCACGAAAGCGCCCTCATAGGGCGTGTCGATGTCCCTGCTCACACACCGCTGTTAACCATCCGCGAATCCGGGGGGAAGGGCGAATGGCCGAACCGAATCACTTTTGCCGTTGAAACGAATCCGCCTGCGCCTGGACGAGAGCGATGAGGTCACCCTGGGCGAGGTTCATGTCGACGAGGTGAAGCCCCCAGCCCGGCTGGACCGCGCCTGCAATGGCGACGTCGCCGGGGATTTCGTCAGTGCGCGGATCGGAAGGATCGGCATTCACGACCACCGACAAATAGCCGATGTTGCCGCGGTTGACGCACGCAGCGGAGG
>DATMJS010000097.1:0-45309 GCA_035553755.1 Allosphingosinicella sp. | reverse complement strand
TCGGCGGCCCGGGCGGCCGCCACGGCGGCTTCGATACCGCCCTGGATGGGGGCCTCAGCCTCGGATCCCAAGGCGATTTTCAGCTCCGTTCCGTCCGGGAGAGCCGCGCGTATACCCTCTTCGATGCTGATCGCATGTTCGGGATCGCCGAACAGCACCCATGGGCCGTTGAGGTGATGCGGCCCCTGCGCAAAAGGACCGATCAGCGCGATCTTCTTGCCGGATTTGGGCAGCGGCAGCACGCCGTCATTCTTCAGCATTACAATCGATCGCCGCGCCGCTTCCCGGGCTAATGGACGGTGGGCGGGCTCCGGGCTCTCCTCTGCGAATCCAGGGCGCATCCGGCCATACGGATCGTCGAACAGGCCGAGCTTATGCTTCATCTGAAGCACGCGGCGGACGGCCTCGTCCACCCTGATTTCGGGCACTTCGCCAGTACGCACGAGGTCCGGCAGGTGCTTGGCGTAGAGCCCGCTCACCATGCTCATGTCCACGCCGGCAAGGAAAGCGAGCTTGGCGGCTTCCCGCTCGTCGGCGGCGAAGCCGTGGGCGATCAGCTCCATGTCGCCCGTATAGTCGGAAACGACGAAGCCCTCGAAACCCCATTCGCCGCGCAATATGTCCTTCAGCAGCCAGCTATTGGCATGGGCGGGGACGCCGTTGATCTCGTTGAACGAGGCCATGGTTGAAAGCGCTCCAGCCTCAAAGGCGGCCTGGAAGGGCGGAAAATAGATTTCCCGCAACATGCGTTCGGATATGTCGACGCTGTTGTAATCGAGGCCGCCGGCAGCCGCGCCGTAAGCGGCCAGATGCTTGGGCGTGGCGAGCATCGCCTGGTGGTCGGCAAGCCCCTTGCTGCCTTGGAAGCCCCTGACCCGAGCCGCAGCAAAGCGGGAGCCGAGCAGCACATCCTCGCCGGCTCCCTCCACGCCGCGACCCCAGCGGGCGTCACGGGAAATGTCGACCATCGGAGCGAAATTCCAGGCGATTCCGGCAGCGGTCGCCTCGACCGCTGCCGCGCGGGCTGTCCGCTCGGCCAGCCCGGGATCGAAGCTCGCCGCTTCGGCGAGCGGGACCGGAAAAATAGTGCGGAAGCCGTGGATCACATCGGCGGCGAAGAGCAGCGGAATCTTCAGCCGGCTCTCCTCGACGGCCACTTCCTGCATGCGCCGGTGCCAGGCCGGATTCGAACCGTTGAAAAGCGCCCCTATTTTCCCCTCCCGCACCGACTGCGCCTGTTCTCCGGCCGAGCCGGACACTGAAGCAGGGTTGGCCGCGGTGGCGGGCGCACTGGCATGTGCGGCGGCATGGATGGTCAGCTGCCCTGCTTTTTCTTCCAGGGTCATCTGGCGGATCAGGCGTTCGATGATGTCAATCCTTCTTTGACGTGCAGCCAAGGCGGGAGCCCGCACGAGAGCGGCGGCGCCCATACTCCCGGCAAGACCGACCGGTGAAGGAGAACGCAAACATGCTCTAATTCCCCGCACTTCGGCGACTTGTGGGCCTGGGACCGCGAAACTGGCGGCAGCCCGGACCATGGTCAAGGTCGAGGCGGTGAGTAAATCGAGTTACTCAAAATCACGACAGCAAATTTTGACGGTGCTGTCAGCCTAACCGCAACTGGCCTGCGCTGGACGCAATTCTCCCCGGCCCCCGCAATCCCCAGGCCATGACCGACTGCCATCCGGCCAGTGCGGCCGAGCGCAGTACTTTAGGTCTCTCATAGACGAGGTGGCGGTGCTGTCAGTCTAATGCGAACTGTCTCCGCCAGACGCAGCTCTCTCCTTCCGGCGGCGACCTTCAGGCGATGGACCAGCTGCCACCCGGCCAATGCGGCCGAGCGGCGCTCTTTGTAGGTCGTTCTGTCGGTAAGGTGGCGTTCCTGGTTAAGTGGTTGTGGACCTGGGCGTGAACTGAGTTGAACTTCTGCAGCGTCTTCATCTTACGGAAGCGCTGCATGGCTCGCTCTCTTCGTCCGAAACGGAGGTGCGAGTTCTCGGCCCTGTTGTGTTCATTGTAACGTTTCTGCAACAAGAGTCGCAAAAAAATTTTCCCGCCCCTCGCGAAGCTTCCCGCGAGCGCGCTTCTGGCTCAATTATTCACCTCGATTGGGTGGAGGTGAGCATGAGGATCAAAAGCAGGATTTTGCGTTCCGGTTGCGCGTCGATGGCTCTGGCAGCGGCGATCCTCGCCGCACCGGCGCAAGCGCAGAGCCCGCAGCCGGACGAGCCGGTCCGGACGGACGCCGAGGGCAACCCGGTCGAGCGCCAGGCGGAGATCGTCGTTACGGGCTCGCGAATCCGCCGCAATCCGCTTGATCTCGATTCACCGGTGACCTTCGTCGATGAAGAGGACATAGCCAAGACCGGGCTCAACTCGATCAACGACGTGCTGCAGCGCCTGCCGAGCTCCGGCGGCGGGCTCAACTCCAAGTTTAACAATTCGGGCAACCTGGGCAACCCGCCCGACGGCGGAGGCGTGGGTGCCGGCGCGGCCGAAATCGACCTTCGCTATCTGGGCTCGCGCCGAGTGCTCGTTCTGGTCGATGGGTTGCGCTATGTACTCGGCGCCTCGGCGAGCGGCGTCCCCGGCTCCACCGACCTTAACTCCATTCCGGCAAGCGCGATCGAGCGCGTGGAGGTGCTGCAGGACGGCGCTTCCGCCATCTACGGCTCCGACGCCATCGCCGGGGTGGTGAACATCATCACCAAGCGCAGCCAGCGCGGGATCGAAGCCCTAGCCCAGTTGGGCGGCTATGAGCAAGGGGACGGCTTCACCCAGAATTACCAGCTCAGCTGGGGCAACGGAAACGCCGGTCCGCTGAGGATCGTCGTCGGCGGCAACTATGTGGTGCAGGACCCCGTCTGGTCGGGCGAGCGGGCTCTGTCTGCATTCCCGGAACCTTACGCAACCGCCTGCATAGCCACCTGTTCGAGCTTCACGCCTAACGGGCGCTACACCGGCTCGATTTTCCCCGGGGGGAATGCCACCCTCATCGCGCCGGTAATCGGCCGCCGGCCCACGCCGACGGATTTCAGAGGCTTCGTCAGCCCGGCCGACCGGTTCAATTTCCAGCCGTTCAACTATTTGCAGATCCCGCTCGAGCGGATGGGAGTGTTCGCCAACCTCGGATACGAGTTGAGCGAGAATGTAAACTTTTCCGCCAAGGCGCTGTGGAACCAGCGCGAATCGAGGAACCAGGCGGCGCCGCTGCCGTTCGGCATCGGACCCACCGTGGGCCTCACGCCGGCCCTCGCCACCATCGTCGTCAGCGCGACCAACCCTTTCAATCCCTATGGGGTGGACTTAGGCGGCAGCAACAACAACGTTTCGGCGATCTTCCGGCGCTTCCTCGAAGGCGGTCCGCGCCGGTTCCACCAGACGGTGGACACGACCTATGGCGTTGCCACTCTGGACGGGAAGATGGGCTTGTTCGGGCGCGACTGGTACTGGGACGTGAACGCGTCCTATGGCCGCAACAAGGCCGAGCAGGACATGTTCGGCAATATCGACTCCAGCAAGCTCCGCCAGGCATTGGGGCCGATTTCGGGCTGCACCGCGCCCTGCGTTCCGTTCAACCTGTTCGGCGGCTTTGGGTCGATCACTCCCGAAATGATCAATTTCGTCACCTTCGAACAGAATGACAGCAGCAGGCAGAGCCAGTTCGACACGACAGCCAACCTTTCGGGAAGCCTGATCGACTTGCCGGGCGGCCCCTTGGGAGCCGCGGTGGGCGTTGAATATCGCAAACTTAGCGGGAGGTTCGATCCCGACCCAGTGGTCGCGGCAGGCTTCAGCTCCGACATCCCGGCGCAACCGACGAGGGGCAGCTATAACGTCAAGGAGGCCTATGCGGAGCTGAACGCTCCCATTCTCGCCGATCTGCCGTTCATCAACCTGCTGGAGCTCAACGGCGCGGTCCGCTTTTCGGACTATTCAACGTCGGGCTCGACCAGGACCTTCAAGGGCGGCGTCAACTGGAAGCCGTTCCGCGATCTTCGCCTCCGCGGCAATTACGCAGAAGGGTTCCGGGCCCCGAGCATTGGCGAGCTGTTCGGAACCCAGTCGCGCTTTGACGAAGTTCTCGACGATCCTTGCTCGTCGCATCCGAACAACGCGGCTCCGCGGCGCTTCGCCAACGATGCCGAAGTCAAGGCCGCCTGCATCGTGGCCGGGGTCCCCGCCAACGGCAGCTACCAGCAGGCGAACGCCCAGATTTCGGTGAATACCGGCGGCAACGAGAAGCTCGAGCCGGAAACCTCGGAAAGCTGGGTGCTGGGCGGCGTCTACAGCCCGTCCTGGCTGCCGCGTTTCTCAGCCGAGGCCAACTGGTACAAGATTAAGGTCGACGGGGCGATCCAAGCCATTCCGCGGGCGACCACGGTGCTCAACTGCCTGCTTACCAAGGATCCGGCGACTTGCGGATTGGTCACTCGCGTCAACGGCCAGTTGATCGAAGTCCAGGGGCTGCTGCAGAATATCGCCGCGATCAAGACCAACGGCATTGACGTCAATCTGGCTTATCGCGGCGTCCAGACGCCGCTCGGCCGGTTCGGCTTCACCTGGAACAACACCTTCCTTCGCAACTATGACGTGATTGTTCCGGGTCCCACAGGGCCGCAGCTCCTGAGCAGGGAAGGAACCCAGGTCGGCTCTCCCGCCCAGGGATTCCCGAAATACAAGTCTGTCGGAGTGGTGGACCTCGATTGGGCCAATGTCGGAATGACGGTGATCGGCCGCTATGTCTCCAAGCTGGAGGAAGTGGGCGGCAATGTGATGGACTCAGTGTTCTACACCGATCTGCAGTTACGCCTGATGGCTGGGCCGGAAAACGCGTTCGGCTTTGCGCTGGGCGTGAACAACCTGTTCGATAAAAAGACCCCAGGGTGTGTCACCTGCGAGTCCAACAATTTCTCACAGGCGATACATGATATTCCCGGACGCTATTTCTACGCGCGCGTCAACTTCCGAATGTAAGAAAGGGGGGGTGATTCCTCCCTTTCCACGAGTGTTCTTGTCATGCCCGGGAGCGTGCTGTCAGTCTAATTCGAACTTGTCTCCGCTCGAGGCAGCTTTCCCCTGCCCCGACGATGTTCAGGCCATGACTGATTGCCACTCGGCCAGTGCGGCCGAGCGGCGAGCTTTGTAGGTATGTCTGTCGGTGAGATGTCGTTCCTGGTTGAAGTGGTTGTGGACCTGGGCATACTGAGCTGAACTTCTGCAGCGTCTTCATCTTGCGGAAGCGCACCGTGGCTCGTTCTCGTCGTCGGAAGGGCAGGTGCGAGTTCTCGACCCGGTTATTCAGCCAGCGGCCCACCTCCTGCTTTTCAACGTTGCCGAGCTCGTCCATCGCTGCGCCGTAGGAGCGGAGGCCGTCGGTGACAATCGCCTGGGGATGCCGTAGCGCCTCAGGGCCTTCTCATGAAAGTCAGCGCTGCGGCTTTGTCTCTCGTCCTGGTGGTGAAGGATTCCAGCACCTCGCCCTCATGATCCACTGCCCTCCACAGGTAGTGCATCTCGCCGTTGATTTTCACGTACATCTCGTTCGAGGTGCCACCGCCAGGCCACTTGTCCACACCTTCAAAATGCATATCCTGCGGTCCTTGTGACTGAGGCTTGAAGAATGTTCCTGACCGCACTGGCCGTGTTTACGGTGTTTCAGGCAGACCGATGGGTTCATGTGGGCGGTAGCACTCGTTCTGCGGAATATCTCGACAGGGAGAGTATTAGGCGGAATGGAAGCAAAGCAACGGTATGGACCCGCAGCGATTTCGTGCCGGATCAGGGCACCACTTGGAACGAATTGGAGTTTGACTGCTCGACGAGAACGCAAACGATCCTCGCTTACATCCGAGATGATCGTGGAACCATATCTCATAATGTTGTTCGACCGCATCGAGAGTCGGCCCCTATCCTGCCTGGCTCGATCGAGGAAAGAATCTTTTATATAGTCTGCCGCTGATCTTCCCCGGGAGAGAGCTGAGGGCGGAGCTCACGTGATCAAGTAAAGTCCCGTTAGACCGCATGACCAGCCGATAACCGACTTCCAAGGCACATTGCCGGACGGACTCAGGTGGCGAGCTTCGGCCCTGTTTCCGACTTATATATCTCTGTCCTCGTGACGGCGCTCACGCCCTTTACGTCCCGTGAGAAGCGCAAGGTTACATCCGCAATCATCCGGAAGATCTGTCCGGCGCTTCGGCGTACAGCATGGCCTTCTGATTGCCGAACTGCCTGGCAGCCTTCACGCCATTGGACCGAAGGACTATTCCTGCGGTTGCGCCGTCGGTGCCGGCGCACCTTCGGGCGCTGGCAGCGCCTTGCCGGTCAACTCGACGACCGCGCCCGCCCGCTTCACCTTGAAGCTGAGTTGATCCCCTGCCTTCTTGTCCTTCATATATTCCCTCAGCACTTCGGGGGTGATCGGTTTGCCGCCCGCTTCGATCAGAATGTCGCCGACTTTGAAGCCGAGCGCTGCTCCGGTGCGGTCCGGCAGCATGGCAGTGACCTCCCCGCCTTCCGTTCCGCCTTCCGTCACGTGCTCTAATTTCATGCCCATGCTGATGGGCTTCGCTTCCTCCTGAGCGGCGACCTGCGCGGACGACAGCGCGAGCGCGGCACCGGCGGCGAAAATGGCGGCAAATTTAAACTTGTTCATAATCTCTCTCCCAACAACGAATGATTTGTTCGAGCCCCGGCGAAGGGACCGCAGCGATAGTTGCGGGTCACGAGGGAAGCAGCGGAAGCAAGGCTTCCGCTGCTTCCACCCTGAGCGGTCAACTGTCCTTGTATTTGACGTTGCACCCATAAGGGCGGCTGGTAGGCACCGACACGGGCTTGCCGGCCTTCAGCTCGCTCAAGGCAGCTAGCACATGGTTCCGGGCGCCATTGATGTCCGCCGGATTGGGCGTCGGCTTGTCGTCGATCCCGCCCATATAAACGAGGGTGCCCCGCGGATTGATGATGTACATGTGCGGAGTGGTCTTGGCGTCATAGCCCTTCCCCACCGCGCCCGTCGGGTCGAGAAGATAGGCAGTCGGCTGCGCCTTTTGCGCCGCTATAACGGCCTTGGCCTTAGCGGCGTCCATGTGGCCCTGCTTGCCTTCCGCGCTGGAATTGATCGACAGCCAGACGACGCCGTCCTTCCTCGCGGCGGCTTGGGTCTTTTGCATGTTGCCGCTGTTGTAATGCTTCCTCACAAAGGGGCATTCCGGATTGTTCCACTCGAGTACGACGGTTTTGCCGCGGAAATCCGAGAGGCTGACGGCGCGGCCGTTCACGTCGAGGGCGCGGAAGTTGGGCGCTGGCTGGCCGATCTGCGGCTGGGCCAAGGCTGGGGCGGCCACCAGACTGGCGGCGACAAGGGCAAATGGAAATGCTTTCATCTTCTTCTCCTCATCTTAACTGTCCTCTTGAGTTAGCGAGACGACGCGGGACACGGTGAGCAGCTGCGGCAGGACCTCGGGAGCCTTGCCGGGCGCGTAATAAATGTAGAGCGGGACGCCCGAACGGCCCTGCGATTCAAGGAAGCGGCCGATGGCGGCGTCGCCGCCGGTCCAGTCTCCGACCAGCACGGCGACCTTGTGCTCAGAGAAGGCGCGGGACACTTCCTCGCGCTGCAGCACGCCCTTCTCATTGACCTTGCAGGTGATGCACCAATCGGCAGTGAAATAAGCGAAGACCGGGCGGCCCTCTCCGCGAAGCGCCGCAAGCCGCGCTTCGCTGAACGCTTCCCCCGCAAGTGGTGACGAGGCGGTGGCTTGACCTTCGTTGCCGAGGGGAAGGAACATGAGGCACGCCGCCACTGCCGCAGCCGCGGGCGCAAGGCGCAGCCAGAAGCGCCCCTCGCCTTGGCGGCGCCCCACCCACCAAAGCGTCAGGCCAAGAAGCAGAGCCGCGGCAAGGCCGATCGTCATTCCATCCACGCCCGACTGACGCCCCAGCACCCAGGCGAGGCCGAGCGCGGTCAGGAACATGGGCACGGAGAGAATATGCCGGAGCCGGTTCATCCATGGACCAGGTTTCGGCAGGCGGCGCCGGGCGGCGGGAACGAAGCCGAGGATGAGAAACGGCAGGGCCAGACCCAGACCGAGCCCCGCAAAGACCGCCAGGGCTGCCGGGAGGGGCAGAAGAAGGGCGGCGCCAAGGGCGGCGGCCATGAACGGGCCGGTGCACGGCGTCGCCACGAAGGCGGCGAGGGCACCCGTCCAGAACGCGCCCGACCAGCCGCCGGCGGAAGCCAGGCCGCCGCCGAGCCCGATCGAGGGCAGCTCGAACAAGCCCGCGAGGTTGAGGGCAATCGCCGTCACAAGCAACAGGAGCAGGAGGATGACTCGCGGATCCTGGAGCTGAAAGGCCCAGCCTGCCGCCGTTCCCCCGGCGCGAAGCGCGAGCACCGCCGCGCCGAGGGCAAGGCAAACGGCCACCGCGCCCGCGGTATAAGCGAGCGCCTCCTTGCGCGCGCCGGCTTCGTCTCCGCCCGCTTTGGCAAGGCTCAAGGCTTTGAGGCTGAGGATCGGGAAAACGCAGGGCATGACGTTGAGCAGCAGCCCGCCCAGGATGGCGCCGGCCAACGCGGCAAGAATGGCGAAGGCGCCTTGCCCGGGCGCATCCGGCCCTCCGGCCGATACCACTCCCGGCCGCGCGGTGAGTGAGAGGCCGTAGCCGTCGCGGAGCCGAAGCACGCCTTCCACGGAAGAAGGCTGCTGAGCGCCTGCCTGCGTCTCTATGATCAGCGCGTCGCCGTTCCTGGTGACTTTCTGCTGCGCGGCATAGTCGATCGCGCCGTCGGTGAGCGGGAAGAAATAGGGTTCCTCCACTGCCATCGAGTCGGGCAAGGGAACGAAGAGGCGGAAGCGGCCGCCCTCCCACTGGAAGCGCGCTTCGCTCGAAAGCGGTTTTGGCAAAGCCTGGTAAAAGCGATCGAAAGCGGCGCGGCGGGTCGGCGGAGTGCCGGGAGCGCCGACCGACAAATCGAGCGCCAGATCGGCGCTTTCCGGAACGCACACTTCCTTGGTGCAAACGAGATAATCGAACTTCCCTCTGATCGGGAGCGGTGTCCCCGGGGCGAGGCCGTCAGGCACCTTGAGCTTCAGGAGCAGAGCATAGGGGCCCTCATAGACATAATTCATGAGGCCGCCGACGATGAGCCGCCCGGGAACCGGATATTCGAGAGGGCCTGCAGCCGCGCCGCGCGGCAGCGTCCATTGGACGCTCGGTTCGATGCCGCTGTCGCCGGGGTTTTTCCAATAACCGTGCCAGCCGGGCTCGGGGGTCATGTGAATGGCGAGACTGACAATGCTCCCGGCAGTCGGCGTGTCCGTTTCCGCAATCAATTGCGTGGCGATATGCCTCGGCTCAGTCGCCTGAGCCGAAGCCGCCGGCGCCGGCAAAAGCACGCTCAGGATCAAGGCGGACCACAGGAGAAGGCGAGTCATGACCGTATCAGAGGCCCTTCTGAAAAATTCTATGGTTGATCCTTCGTTCTTCACCGCCAGCGCTTTCCGGAAGCTTCCGCAAACTAACACACCCCGCACCTGGGAAAGGCGGATTTTCGACATACGGCCGGATAACGTCTGCGAACAGGTTGCTCCGGTCGGCGCCTCCGCGTCGGAGGGTCTCTACGTTTCCATAAATTCCCGAAAGCGACTGGAGATTGGTGGGAAATTCGACAAACGCCCATTTCAGGCGACGAGCGTTCGTGCGAAAGGACAAGTCCGCGCCATTTCGCGCAGCCGCTCTCCGCCCCTGCTTGAGTTGGAGGACTTCAGGTCATGACCAGCTGCCACTCGGCCAATGCAGCCGAGCGGCGGAGCTTGTAGGCTTGGCGGTCGATAAGGTGGCGTTCGTGGGTGAAGTGGTTGTGGACCTGGGCTGAATTGAGCTGAACTTCTGCAGCGTCTTCATTTGGCGAAAGCGCTGCATTGCTCGCTCTCTTCGTCGGAATGGCAGATGCGAGTTTTCGGCCCTGTTGATCCAGCGGCCGACCTCCTGCCGATCGAAGTTACCGACCTCAAAGGTTCAAGTCACCAGCCTCAGCCCAGAGGTTCCTCTCCACCCACGCAGCAGTCTACAACAGCTTCTACACTCAACGGCACCTCACCTCACGAGCAACGCTGCGGACGTTCCGGAGCGGCTCGCCTGCTGGTTGGAAGGCGGCGGTGGCGAGTGCGTGAAGCATGGTTTGATCGGATTTCTGAAGCTCGGGAGAGTTAACCTGACAATGCCGACGCGCCATCTCCCCCTGCCGCGGCCCGGGTCCCTCGGATCGTGAAATCGGTCGTCGGGACGAGGCAGCGGTTGCCGAATTCCCGTGCTTCAGAGCGGAGCAGGAGGACCGACGTCGTGCGGGCCGCGTGGCTTCAGGCCCCACCGCAGATGGACGAACTCGGCCGCATCGCTGCGCCAGATGATAACGGGCGATAGCTTGCTGGAACGCGCGCCCTCCGGATTATGGCGGGTCGGGGGGCAGACGGCGATCAACGACGGCGGTGGCCACAGGGTCCCTCTCAGCTTTTCTTTTCGACTCAGTTGACTCTGCCCATGTATAACTGGAACATTATGAGAACAATAGAGTCGTCCGAGTCATGTTGCAGACCCGTCCCTCATGGCCGCGCCAGCGGCTGGATGAGCTTCGCGCCGAGGTGCGCGCGATGGAGCATGGCTGCGCCCGCAAGAAGGGAGCTGTACTGTCTTTCGGCATCGACGAGATGGACAGGCGCCTTTATGGCGGCGGCCTTGCCGTTGGTGGTCTTCACGAGATCAGCGCAGCCGCGCCGCGACCGAGCGATGAAGCCGCCGCGACCCTGTTTGCCGCCGGGATCGCAGCTCGGCAGGCTGGGGGAAAAGGTACGGTTCTCTGGGTCCTCTGCCGCCGCGACCTTTTCGCACCGGGGCTGAGCCAGGCAGGGCTGCCGCCAGAGCGGCTGCTCTACGCCGAGTGCCGTGGGCAGGAAGAGGCCCTGGCTGCCATGGAAGAGGGCCTCCGGCTCGGAGGGCTCGCGGCCGTCGTCGCGGAAGCCTCGCGTTTTTCTATGACTGCCGCCAGGAGACTGCAGCTTACCGCCGAAGCGAGCGGCACTATGGCGCTGATACTGAGGAGCCGGCGGCGAATGGATGATGATCCGCTCGCCACGCCTTCGGCCGCTCTCACCCGCTGGCGAATAGCCTCGGTTCCCTCGCAGGAAATGGCCGTTGCCGACGTCGAGCGGTCGCGCTGGCGCATCGAGCTTGCCCGCCAGCGCGGCGGCGAGCCTTACAGCTGGATAATGGAGGGATCGGATGCGAAGGGTTGCCTCGCTCTACCTGCCGTACCTGCCCACCGAGCGTCTGAAGCGCCTGGCGGCGAGGTCCGGCCAGCCGCTGCCTGACCATAGCGCCGTTGTCACCGCGCACAGGGCCGGGCAGCAAATCATTATAGCCGCCGTCTCGCCGGCAGCTCTTGCCGCGGGTCTTACTCCGGGAATTGCACTGACTCAGGCCCGCGCGCTGGTTCCCGACATCGATGTTCTTGCCGCCGATCCCGAAGGCGATGCCGCGCTGCTGACCCGCCTTGCTGTTCATGCCGCACGAAGCTGGACGCCACGGGCGGCGATAGCCGACGCTAGCGGGCTGTGGCTGGATATCAGCGGCTGTGCGCACCTCTTTGGTGGCGAGCGGGCAATGGCGGAGAAGATCCTTAGCTTCTGCGCCCGTCTTGGCTTCACTGCGCGTCTGGCGATTGTCGACACGGTCGGCGCAGCGCATGCGCTCGCCCGCTACGGCAGCAGCTCTCTATCCCTTTGCCCACCCGGCGAGCAGTCCAAAGCCATTGCGCCGCTGCCGCTCGCCGCCCTTCGTATCGATGAAAAGGTTGAGAGCGCCGCCCGTCGCCTCGGCATCGAAACGATCGGGCAGCTTGCGGCCATGCCGCGCGCGCCGATCGAGCGGCGGTTCGGCAAGACGCTGCTGAAGCGGCTCGATCAGGCGCTCGGGCGCGCTGCCGAGCCGATCAGGCCGATCATTCCGGAGGAGGCGCCTTGCGCCAGCCTGAACTTCCTGGAACCGATCGCTACCGCCGAGGCAATCGAGCAGGTGATCTCCGATCTGCTTCTGAAGCTGATCCGGCTGCTCAACCTCAAGGGTCTTGGGGCTCGCTCCCTGGAACTCCACTGCGACCGTGTGGACGGGAAGACGCAGTCGTTCACCATCGGAACGGCGACCGCAAACAGCGAGCGCGATTATCTTCTCCGCCTGTTCCGGCTGAAGGTCGATCAGATCGAGCCCGGCTTCGGCATCGAGCGGATGCGGCTCGTTGCCCGGTCCTGCGAGCCTCTGCACCCCCGGCAGCTGGTGAGCGCTTTCGGCCCTGACGAGGAGGCGCCCAACCTTGTTCGCGTCGTCGACTGCCTGGCCAATCGCCTGGGTCAGGAACGCGTCTTCCGACTGAGCCGGGTCGAAAGCGATGTTCCCGAACGTAGCGTGGAGCGGCGGGGGCCGATGGCTCCACTCCACGATTGGCCTGCCGAATGGCCGCGGCCGGTCCACCTCCTCCCGACGCCCGAGCGGGTGGAGAAGGTAATGGCGGAGCTCCCCGACCAGCCACCCCGACGGTTCCAGTGGCGTGGAAGGATGCACCGGGTGCGCAAGGCCGACGGTCCTGAGCGCATCCATGGCGAATGGTGGAAGCGTGCCGCCGAAGCCGAGGCTCTCCGCGACTATTTCCGAGTCGAGGACGAGGCGGGAGAGCGCTTCTGGATCTTCCGTCGCGGCGACGGCACCGATCCGCGCACCGGCGACCTCAGCTGGTATGTGCACGGGGTCTTCGGATGACCTATGTCGAACTCCAGGCGGCGAGCCATTTCAGCTTTCTTCGCGGTGTTTCCTCCTGCGAGGAGCTGTTCGCAACCGCGGCCCTCCTCGGCTACCCGGCGCTCGGCATTACCGACCGCAACAGCGTTGCCGGCCTTGTGCGGGCGACGATCGCAGCCGAGACGACCGGTGTTCGTCTTATTGCCGGTGCGCATCTGGAGCTGGTCGATGGAACTGCCCTTCTGGTCTGGCCTGAGGACCTCGCCGCCTGGTCGCGTCTTACCCGCCTGCTGACGCTGGGCAGGTGCCGGGCCGATCCCACCTACGCGGATGAGAAGGGGCGGTGCTTCCTCGACTGGGCAGATCTGAGCAGCCATTCCGCAGGGCTGGTGGCAGCTCTGGTCCCTGATGATCTCCAAGCGGCGGAAGCTGCACTCGGGCGCTTCTCCGACATTTTCGGTGAGCGGGGCCATCTGGCGCTAACGCAGAGACGGCGGCCGAGGGACTCGACTCGCCTTCAGCAGCTAAATGCCTTCGGACCCCGCTTCGGCCTCCGGCCGGTAACGACCGGAGATGTCCTCTACGACTCTCCCGAGAAGCGTATTCTTCAGGATGTGGTTACCGCAATCCGGGAGCATTGCACGATCGACGAACTGGGCTTTCGGCGCGAACGTTATCCCGATCGTCATCTGAAGAGCCCGCGCGAAATGGAGCGGCGCTTCCGGGACTATCCGGACGCGGTGCGGGCGACCGCCGATATTGCCGAGCGCTGCACCTTCTCGCTTCGCGAACTCCGCTACCAGTATCCAGACGAAATCGGCGCTTCCGGCCGGAGCCCTCAGCAGGCGCTGGAAGAGATGAGCTGGACCGCTCTCAGGGCGAAGTTTCCGGAAGGGGTGCCCGAAGCTTACTCAAAGCTGCTGGGGTATGAGCTGGAGCAGGTCGGAAAGCTTGGCTACGCGCCTTATTTTTTAACGGTAAACTCCATCGTCGCCTTCGCCCGGAGCCAGGGCATCCTCTGCCAGGGGCGCGGCTCGGCCGCCAATTCCGTCATTTGCTATGTGCTCGGCATCACCTCGATCGATCCCGTGCGGCACGAGCTATTGTTTGAGCGCTTCATTTCAGAGGAGCGGAACGAGCCTCCCGACATCGACGTCGACTTCGAGCATCAGCGGCGCGAGGAGGTGGTCCAGTGGATCTACGAGACCTACGGCCGGCGCCATGCAGCGATAACGGCGGTCATCTCCCGCTACCGCGCTAAGGGCGCGGTGCGCGATGTCGGGAAGGCGCTCGGCCTGCCGGAAGACGTCACCGGTGCGCTCGCGGGGCAGGTCTGGGGCTGGTCCGAAGAAGGCGTTCAGGAGCGCCATGTCGAGGAGCTCAACCTCGACAGCTCCGAACCTCGACTCGCTCTGACGCTCCGGCTGGCGCGGCAGCTGATCGGCACGCCACGCCACTTCAGCCAGCATCCGGGCGGCTTCGTCCTCACCCGCGACCCGCTCGACGACCTCGTGCCCATCCAGCCGGCTACGCCGAACACCAGCCACGGGCGGAAGGTGCCGGCCCCGCGCCACATCATCGAGTGGGAGAAGGACGATATTGAGGAGCTCGGCTTCATGAAGGTCGATGTGCTCGGCTTGGGGATGCTGAGCTGCCTTCGCCGCGCCTTCGATCTCCTGCGGGAGCAGAAGGGCATTGACATGGAAATGGCCAACCTCACTGAGGAGGATCCGGAAGTCTATGCAATGATCCAGCCTGCGGACACCCTCGGCGTGTTCCAGATCGAGAGCCGGGCGCAGATGAGCATGCTCCCCCGGATGAAGCCGGCGACCTTCTACGACCTCGTAATTGAAGTGGCGATTGTAAGGCCGGGGCCCATCCAGGGCGACATGGTCCATCCCTATCTCCGCCGGAGAGAGGGCAAGGAGAAACCCGAATATCCGAAGCCCGAGCTGAAGGCGGTGCTCGAGAAGACGCTGGGCGTTCCGCTCTTCCAGGAGCAGGCAATGAAGGTCGCGATCGTCGGCGCCGGCTTCACCCCCGCCGAGGCCGATGCACTCCGCCGCTCAATGGCCACCTTCAAGTTCAGCGGCGGCGTCAGCCGCTTCCATGACAAGCTGGTCGAGGGGATGGTTGCGCGCGGCTATGAGCGCGACTTTGCCGACCGCACCTTTCGGCAGATAGAAGGCTTCGGCAGCTATGGCTTTCCCGAAAGCCACGCAGCGAGCTTCGCCAAGATCGTCTACGCCTCCTGCTGGGTGAAGTGTCACCACCCGGACGTGTTCTGCGTCTCGCTCCTCAACTCCCTGCCAATGGGCTTCTACGCGCCGGCCCAGATCGTTTACGACGCGAGAAAGCATGACGTCGCGGTACGGCCTGTCTGCATCAACGCCAGCCGCTGGGACTGCACGCTCGAGGAGCCGGCGGGACGGCACCGCGCCATCCGCCTGGGCCTGCGCATGGTGCACGGCCTCTCGGCCAAAGATGTAGCGTTGATAGTGGGCGCGCGGCTGGAACGGCCCTTCGCAAGCGTCGAGGACGTGTGGCTCCGTTCGGGAGCGCCTGTCGCTGCCCTGGAGAAGATTGCCGAAGCTGACGGATTTGCCTCCCTCGGGTTCGACCGGCGTGAGGCGTTGTGGCGGGTGCGAGCGTTGGGTGAAAAGCCGCTGCCCCTTTTCGCCGCTGCCGACGCCCGGGAAGAAGGACGGGAACCTTCCGTTGAGCTTCTGCCCATGAGCGAGGGCCGCGAGGTGGTCGACGACTATCACTCCGTGCAGCTATCGCTCCGCGCGCATCCGCTGAAATTCCTCAGATCCGAACTGGAGCGTGTGGGGGCCGTCCGCGCGGCCGACCTCAGGTACGTGAAGGACGGCACGAAGGTAGTGGTGGCTGGCCTTGTGCTTGTGCGGCAACGGCCGGGCTCCACCAATGTCACCTTCGTGACGATTGAAGACGAGACGGGTTTTGCGAACATCATCATCTGGCAGCAGCGCTATGAGGCGCAGAGACGGATTGTGCTCTCTGCGGCGATGATGGGGGTTCGGGGCACGCTCCAACGCGAAGGCGATGTGATCCACGTGATCGCCGATCGGCTGATCGATCATTCGGCGCTCCTGCGATCGATCGGCGAGCGGCAGTTCCCGCATCGCCACTCTCCCGCCGACGGTGCCTCAGCAGGCGGAGGGCCGGATCCCCGCGATAAGTGGCAGCGACGGGTGCGAAGTGACTATACGGTACCTTTCCGTATTGGCGAGACCGCGATCCCAGAGCTCAACGTCAAATCCCGCAACTTTCACTAGCATCCAATAGCGTCACTCGGATGCCGCTTACGGATGCTGCTAAGGTCACTCCGCAGTTGCCCTTCCATGAATTCGCATGTCGGAAGACCATGAGGGGACATATCAGGAACATTTCTGCTGTCCTACAGCCTTGCTCCTGTGCTTCACCGAGTCGAGAACACGGTTAGGAGCTTGTTATGGGTGAGTTTCTTATGGTGGTGATTGTCACCACCCCTGCCATATTGTGGAGCTGGGCGGCTGTGAGGCGAGCCGAAGCACAAGTGATTTGGTCCAGGCGACGAACGACTGACGAGCGAGGAGGAGCAGGGGAGTGAGATTTCTAGCGATAACCGCGGGATCATCGGCAGCCGTTTTTGCTGCTATAGCTCTATGGCCCTCCTCCAGTGAGCTGACGGCTGCCCCCGTTGATGGAGCTGGCTCCTTCACCTGCACCGTGACCAAAGTACATGATGGGGACGGCCCACTTTGGTGTGCCGAAGGGCCGAAGGTAAGGCTGACAGCTATTGCAGCACGAGAGTTGGACGGCACATGCAGTCCAGGTCATCCATGCCCTGATGCCTCAGGAGCCGAGGCTCAACAGACGCTGGAGAGGCTTGCTCTGAAACAGGTGCTCAGATGCGAGCAGACAGGAACGAGCTACAACAGGATAACGGCGTGGTGCTGGCGGCCTGACGGCATCGAGCTAAACTGCGCCATGGTGAAAAGCGGCACTGCTCTTCGTTGGGAGAAATTTGATCGGCAGCGCAGGATGTGCCGCTGAGCAGAGCGCCCCAACTCCCCATTGGGGCGCCTCCGATAGCAATGCATGTCCATGCGCTCATCGGACAGCGTAAAAATGCTTTGGGTCAGGCGCCGTTCCGGTCCCGAGGACAAGCCGTGAGTGATCCGCTGTTAGATGTGAATTGTTCCTATCCTATTGGGAACACGGAGCCTTCTCCGAAGGTTTTCCGCGCATGAAGCATCTCCCCTGACATGCTTCTGGACCGCCCCGGGAGCTGATCATGCCCCCCCGCTCAAGCTCTCGGGGCACATTCCACATACACGACCGAGCTGACGCCCTCCGCAATGTGATCCGCGCCTCGTTCCAATGGCAGAAGGCGCTCTTCGGGCACCGCTTGAAACGAGGAAAGGGGTCAGCTGACCCAGCGCTAATGAGGCCGTCCGCCGGAAGGCCCGAGCAGCTCCTGGACCCGATGAACAATTAACCGCCAGTTGCGGGCGCCGTCGAGGTCTCCCCCCTGTTCGAGTTCATCGGCTCGCATCGCTGAGCGAGTGGCAGCATCTTCTCCGTGCTGCCGTATCTGCTCGTTGGCACAGGCCCACAGCTCCCATTCGGTGAGGATGTGGGCACTCTCGATCTCGACGAATTGGTCTAGCTGCACACCGGCCGGAGCGGCATCGTCGGTCCAGCCCAGGTCGGCGGCGACAGCGTCCTGAAGTGCTTCTTTGCGAGTCTCGCGCCATGGCCCACATTTGGCACCCGTGGGCACCGTTCTGTAGCGGTATTTAGGCAAGGCTGAAGCCAACGACGACCGTCACGGCAAGTGCGAGAAGTCCTGTATAGAACCCGCCGCGAAAGGATTTGAAGAACGGTCGCTTCATTCGTGCCTCACAGCCGTGGCAGCGATTGGGCTGCCTCCCCCCAAACGAGGAGCTCTGGCCTCTTCCGACGCTCGACCAGCTCCGCGACGTCTCCTATCTTAAATCGGTCGCTTCCTGAAAGCTCCTCGAGTTCCGCCCACCCGATCGGCGCCGCCACCGGAAGTCCAGGGCGCGCTCGAGCCGAATACGGCATGATCGCCGTCGCGGTCCGCTGGTTGCGAAGATAATCGAGGAAGATGCGGCCTTTGCGCTTAGCTTTTGGCAGATTCACGGTGAATCGATCTGGATCGGCACTCGCCAGAGCCTCACAGAACTCCTTGGCGAACCTCCGCACCGCCGGCCATTCCTGCTTCGGCGCGAATGGCAGCACCACATGGACACCCTTGCCCCCGGTCAGCATGGCGAAGCTTTCGAGACCAATAGCGTTCAGCGACCGGCGCACCTGCAGTGCGGCATTTTTCACAAGCTCGAACGGGAGCCCGACGTCCGGGTCGAGATCAAAGGCGATCCGATCCGGCCGCTCGATGTTCGCCACGCGGCTGCCCCAGGCGTGGAACTCGATCGCGTCGGCTTTTGCGCAGGCAATGAGCCCGGCCGCATCCTCAATGAAGAGATAGTTTTCCGTCTTGCCGTTCTTCTGGTCCACCGGGATTTTGCGGATCGGCTCGTGGAAAATGTCGACGGCGACAGGGTGGTTTTCATTCCTCTGGAAGAAGCATTGATTGCCGACGCAGCGGAAGAGGTTCAGCGGCCTCCCGACCAGCCACGGCAGCATTAGTGGCGCCACCTGGCGGTAGTAATCCAGAACAGCCGCCTTGCTGATCTCGGGCTTCGGATATGTCGGCTCAGCGGAGCTTCTTCCTGAGCGGGAGGGCGGCGAAACGGCCGCCGCCGCTGGAGCATCTGCAATGCCCTGCACAGTGGCGTGGCGAAGCATCTTCTCACCTCGAAGGTACTTCACGCGCACCTTGAGCTCCGGCCAGAGCCAGCTGCCTTCCTTGCGCTCCTCCATGGGGACGGGTGGCCGGTCGGTCTTCAGCCGCTCGATAGTTTCCCAGAAAATCTCCCGCTCGGGATCAGCAAGCGTGACCATCGCAGCGCCCGCATATTCCAGCCCTTCCTCCGCTTCCCGCGCGAGAAGCGCCACGGGAGCCTTGTCACCGCGCTCGGCTCGGATCACCACGAACTCGCCTTCTGCGTAGCTTTTGATCTTCAGCCAGGCTTTCGAATATCCGCTGCGATAGCGACTGTTGATCTTCTTCGAGACAATCCCCTCCACGCCCAGCTCCTCAGCAGCAGCGAAAACAGCAGGGCCGTTCCCGATCACGTGATCGCTGAACTGGATGCGATCGCCAGTGTCCGCACTCCCGACCAGATCCTCAAGGCGTAAACGTCGTTCGATCAATGGAGTCTGGCGAAGATCGCGGCCGTCCAGGTGCAGGAGATCGAAAGCCATTAGAACCAGGGCAGAAGGGTTAGCCGCAATGGTGGCTTTGATCGCGTGGAAGTCGGTGTGTCCGGTCTCGGTCGCGACAACCATCTCACCGTCGATAATCGCGCTGCCGCATGGCAGAGCCAGGGCGGCCTCGATGGTCGGCCGGTACTTCGCCGTCCAGTTGTGGCCATTGCGGGTAAAGGCCCGGCCGCGGCCCTCGTCAAGGATGATCTGGGTTCGGTAGCCGTCTGACTTGAGCTCGTGCAGCCACTCGTCACCATCCGGCGGCTCGCCGACCAGGGTCGGCATCATCGGCTGAATGAAACTCAGCGGCACATCTCGTCCGGGAGTTGTCCCTCGAAGCCGAAGGCGCGGGCCAGCGCTGCAGGATCATCCCTGAGCTCGAGGGCAAGCTTTGCTGAAGTTCGCCACGGCTCGCCCAGATTCTTTGCCGCCTTAAGGTGGCTGTCGATCACCAGCCAAACCCGGTTGTCTGCATCGGGGCCGCGGACGTAGAGCGGCGGTCGGGCCACTTCTTTTGCCATGAACGATTGAACCCGAGGCTGCGGCAGAGGGTTCCGCCTTCTGCTATGCCCCGCCCGACCAAGCTCAAGGTTTTCCGCACGCCGATCGGCTTCCACGACGCCTATGTCGCGACGCCGACCAAAAAGGCGGCCATAGAAGCATGGGGAACGGACAAAAACATTTTTGCCCGCGGGGAAGCCGAGGAAGTCACAGATCCCGCTCTCACAGCCGAACCGCTCGCCTCCCCTGGCGCAGTCATCAAGCGGCTGAGGGGGACCGCAGAGGAGCAGATCGCCGCGCTGGGGCCGAGCAAGCCACGCCAGCAGTCCCGGAAGGCTGAAGCGACGCCAAATACCAAGAGTGAAAAGCCGAAGCCGAAGCCCAGCCGATCGGCCGTTGAGTCAGCAGAAAAGCAGGTAGCGCTCGCTAAGGCGCGGCAGGCGGAAGAATTGAAGCGGATTAGCGAACAAGAAGCCGCACTGGCGCAGGAACGCCGCTCGCTGCAAAAATCACATGCGGCAGAAATGGAGCGACTGGTGCGCGAGCAGGAGAAAGCGGGTCGGGCATACCAGGAGGCGATGCGGCGCTGGCGGGATTAAGCGGCCATCTGCATCAGCTGTGACGGAAACGGCGCTGCCAGTGAACACACCTCACGAACGTCTCTGTCGACCCAGCGGTCCTCATCTTCCTCCTGGAGGCTTACGGGGCAAGCCTTGGGGTGAATGCGTTCAATAATGTGCGTCTCTTCAGAGCCGCGCCGTCTCATGGCGATGTTACTCCGCGTTCGAACAGCAGGTCCTGACATTGCGCAGCGACAGCGGAGAGCGAACGTACATCATCACGGCCAGGCGGATGATCTCAGGCGACGAGTTGAAGTACCGAAATAGATTGTGCGGCTTGCTCATCGGCCGCCGCTAGCGGCCCCTTCGCGACCGGCTAGTTTGCTTTGCCCGCACCTGGAAAGCCGACACTGGCTCAGAATGAGCTCACCTCGCATTATTCAACCCGTTTTGTGGGTTGCGGCGCTAGACGGTGTGTGCTCTCACAGCTGGGGGGATGGAGCCAAGCTGCCAATGAACCTATCCCGACCGTCTCCCGATCTTGAAGAGCGCCGGCTCGCGGCGCTGCGCCGCTACGACATTCTCGATACCCCGCCCGACGGCGCATTCGATCGCATCACCTCGCTCGCCGCCAGCATTTTTTCAGTGCCCATCTCCATCATCAGTCTGGTCGACACGGACCGGATCTGGTTCAAGTCGCACCACGGCATCGAGGTCGATGAAATTGGCCGCGAACCCGGCTTGTGTGCCTCGGCAATTCTGCACGAGGATCCTTGGGTGCTCACGGATGCCGCGAAGGACGTCCGCGCCCTGGCAAACCCGCTGGTAGCCGGCGAGTTCGGGCTTCGCTTCTACGCAGGAGCCCCCCTCAGGACCAGCGATGGCTACAACCTCGGCACCTTGTGCGTCATCGATCGTGAACCCAGACCGGTAAGCCAAGAGGACATCGCGCGGCTGGAAGATCTGGCGGCCGTTGTCATGGACCAGATGGAGCTTCGCTTGGCCGCGCGACGGAGGCTCGCGCAGCTGGAAGAGCTGGTCCAGGATCGCGACGCGCAGGCGGAGCGTGCCGGAGAGGCGGAACGGCGCCTGAACGCGGTGCTGGACAACGCCAGCGTAGCGGTCTTTCTGATGGACGAGCGCCAGCACTGCGCGTACATGAACGCTGCGGCCGAGCGCCTTACCGGGTACACATTCTCAGAGACCCAGGGTCGCCCCCTGCATGATGTCATCCACCACACCCGTCCGGACGGGTCCCGCTTCCCGCTGCAGGAGTGCGCCATCGACCGCGCCTTCCCGGAAAACCACAATGTGCAGGGCGAGGAAGTCTTCGTCCACAAGGACGGGAGCTTCTATCCCGTGTCCTACACCGCCAGCCCTATCCGCGACGAGACCTCCAGCACGATCGGCACCATCATCGAAGTCCGGAACATCAGCGCCGAAAAGGAGGCCGCACGCATCCTGCAGGCGCAGACGGGGCATCTCGAAACGCTCAACCAAACAGGCGCCGCGCTCGCCGCCGAACTCGACCTTGAAAAGATTGTCCAGATCGTCACCGACG
Source organism: Allosphingosinicella sp. (assembly GCA_035553755.1). Taxonomy (GTDB): domain Bacteria; phylum Pseudomonadota; class Alphaproteobacteria; order Sphingomonadales; family Sphingomonadaceae; genus Allosphingosinicella. Next base: position 23,538 of record DATMJS010000097.1, on the reverse strand, counting down.
CCGGGGTGGAGCTCACCGGCGCGCGTTTCGGGGCATTCTTCTACAATATGATCAACGAGGCGGGCGAGAGCTTCCTTCTCTACACCCTGGCGGGCGCCGACCGCTCCGCATTCGAGAAGTTCGGGCACCCGCGGGCCACCGAGGTCTTCGCTCCCACATTCAAGGGCAAGGGCGTGGTACGGTCGAACGACATCACCAAGGACCCCCGCTACGGCAGGAACGACCCCCACTTCGGAATGCCGAAGGGCCATTTGCCGGTTCGCAGCTATCTCGCCGTGCCGGTCAGCTCCCGCTCGGGCGACGTGATCGGAGGCCTTTTCTTCGGCCACCCCGATGAGGGCGTGTTCGACGAGGGCGCCGAGCGCCTGATGCTTGGGCTCGCCGGTCAAGCCGCAATCGCCTTCGACAATGCGCGGCTGTTCGAAGCCGCCCGGCGTGCGAACGAGACGCTCGAGCAGCGTGTCGCCGAGCGGACGAGTGAGCTGGAGGTGGCGCACGAGGCGCTTCGCCAAGCCCAGAAGATGGAAGCGATAGGGCAGCTGACCGGCGGCATCGCGCACGACTTCAACAATCTCTTGACCGTCATAACCGGCTCGGCGGACTTGCTCCGGCGCAGCGAATTGCCCGCAGAAAAGCGCAGGCGCTACGTGGATGCGATCGCTGATACAGCCGGGCGGGCGACCAAGTTGACCGGCCAGTTGCTTGCCTTTGCACGCCGCCAGGCGCTCAAGCCCGAACCGTTCGATGTCGCCGTGCGGATACATGGCATAGCGGAAATGCTGAGGACGGTGCTCGGCTCGCGCGTGCGGCTCCAGATCGAAACGGACTGCGACGACTGCTTCGTCGAAGCCGACATCGCACAGTTTGAGACGGCGCTGGTGAACATGGCGGTGAACGCCCGGGACGCCATGAATGGCGAAGGAGATCTCTCAATCGCCATAAGCAAGGACAGCTTGCGCGCCGGCATGGACGCCGTGACTATCCGCGTCACCGACACCGGCCACGGCATTCCCGCCGATCAGCTGGACCGGATCTTCGAACCCTTCTTCACCACCAAAGACGTGGGAAAGGGAACCGGTCTGGGGCTCAGCCAGGTCTATGGTTTCGTAAAGCAGTCGGACGGCGAAGTCGCTGTGGAGAGTCGCCCCAGTGGTGGCACCTCCTTTATAATCAGCTTGCCCAGGGTCAATGCAGCGCGTGCTCCTTCAAAGGAAGCGGAAAACCGGTTCGATCAGCTAAGCGGCGGCGGCCGGGTGCTCGTCGTCGAAGACAATCCGGACGTGGGCGAGTTCGCGTCTCAACTCCTCACGGACCTCGGCTACGAAACTGTTCTCGCCGGCGATGCACAGGAAGCCCTGCGGCTTCTCGATGAAGATGGGGCGGGCTTCGACATCGTCTTCAGCGACGTCGTCATGCCCGGCATGAACGGAGTGGAGTTCGGACGAAAGGTGCGTGAGCAGTTGCCGGGCTTGCCGATCGTTTTGACTAGCGGATATAGCCACATTCTAGCGGAGGAGACGAAGCATGGCTTCCCCCTGCTTCAAAAGCCTTACTCACTGGAAGCTCTTTCGCGTATTTTACGGTCGGCGCAGCGCAGGGAAATTTAGCGTCGGAATTCCGCATCAACAAAGTAGTTGGACCCTGGTGTCAATTTCGCAATGGGTAGAAGGGGGACATCCAGGTTCGACCTTATATAAAATGCTTTGTGGAGCGCGGCTGTTTCTTGCGCTCCTCACTCAGCGCCGGAGATCAGCGGCGGCTGACGGGAGGAACACCAACACCTTTTGGGAGTTTAGTTCGCGAACCAATCCTCCTCAGATGTGGTTTACGCGAGGGGCGCTCCGGCTGGGCAGGTCGGAGCGCTTTTTGAACATCGCAGTTAGGATCCACCCGTGCTGTTTACCTTGCTACTAGCGCAGGCGGCGGCTCAGCTCCCGGAGATCGAGCTTCGGGCGAATGTTCGTGCCCGCTCGCTCACCATCGAGAAGCGCGGCGACGCCCGTCTGACGCTGCGGACGGAGCCCGATGGCGGCAACGTCGTGGACGTGCAGGCTCCAAAAGCCGACGGCCGAAAAACGATACGCAACGTGCATGTCACTGTCCGCGCCGAAGCCAATATTGCCGACCCGCAACAAAAACGGGCGGCTCCGGAAACTCCGCAGCCTGAGTGACGTTCTCCCCGATCTAACAGGGAGAAAATGATGCGCCTCGCCTATGCCGCAGCAGCCGTGGCTGCTGCCTCGCTACTCACCGTTCCTGCCGAAGCGCAGAACCGCCGCAACCAGCAGCAGCCGGGGACCTCTTCGCAGCTCGCCATGCAGGCAATGTCCACCGGCGACCAGCCCGACGTGCTGCTCGACATTCCCAACCTGTCGGTGGACGAGCTTACGATCGAAGTGGCCAATCTGGAGGCGCATATCGCCCTCGATGCCCGGCTGGCGAACCTCCTCAAGCTTACGGCCGGCGCCGACGTAAACATCGACAATGTAAAAATTCAATTGAAGGGCGTGCAGGCGCAGGCGACGCTCATCGTGCGCCTCGACAATGTCCGTGCCATCATCGAACGAACACTGCAAACGCTCGACAACAACCCGCAAATTGTGACTCAGCTACTTTCCACCGTCGATAATACGGTGACTACGGTGGGCGGCGTCGCTAACAACGCAGTGGGCACTGTAGGCGGCATCACCGCCAACCTGTTGCGAAACGGGCAGGTGCTCGACCTTGCCCGCGCCGGGCTGACCGAAGTCTCCCGCACCGTCAACAGCGCCGGACAAACCGTCCGCCGGGTCCAGGACAGAAGCGGCCAATTTCTCGAAGTGGTCACCGACAGCGCAAACCGCATCGTGTCATCGCGAAGGGTTGCTCGTTGAGGAACCTTCGCGGAGGCGGCCTGTTCTCCGCTGGTGAGTTACACTGTCCTTCCGATCCTGATAGCAGCAATGCTCGGCTATATGTTCTGGCTCGCAGGATACCGGCTACGCCGGGAGCGCCTCCTGAACGAACGATCAAGTGGACGCCGAAGGTTCAGGATCAGGCGTAGCAGCGGACCTTCACCGCCAAGCGCCTGGAATATCCTGCGGCGGCTTTCGCAGCTCACGGAACAGGTCGAGCAGTAGACCAACAATGAGGCAAGCGCATGTACCTGTGGCGAGCCGTCGATGCCGAAGGCGAAATGCTCGACTATCGCTCGCTTGAAAGTAGCCTGTAGCTCCAGGGGGCAAGTGTCATCCGGGACGCGCCGTCGACGATAACGACGCGGTTCCCCTCGAAGTCGCGGTAGCGGCCATGCGGGAGCGCGCCGGCGAAGCTTATCGTCTGGGGCTCTGGCGAGAAGTTGAACAGGGCCAGCACCTTGTCGCCCTCCTTCTGTCGAACGAAGGAGAAGACCTTCTGCGGCGAAGAATTGACGACGCCAACCATCCGCGCCCCCCAAGGTGCATTGTGCAGGGCCGGATGCGCGTCGCGGAACTCGATCAGCCTCTTGTAGAGGTCGCCGATCGGGTGCGGCCGCCACCGGATCGGATCCTTTTCGAAAAATTCGAGCCGCTTCTCGTTCCCGGCTTCCTGCCCATTGTAGATGAGCGGAATGCCTTCGCCTACCATCGACAGTGCGATCACGTTCGGGAGCGCAGGGCCAAAGGTTTCGAACTGCGTCCCGTGCCAGGCGTTCTGGTCGTGATTCTCGGCATAGACCATGCGCATCGCGCCTCTCGGCCAGGCGCTTTCGTTCTCACTGAAGTAGCCAAATAGCGCACCGACATCGGCCTTGCCTTTGGCGATGTCCGCCAATGCGTTGTACCAGCCCCAGCCGTAGGAGGCGTCGAAGGCGCGGTAATGAAGGTCGCGCATCTGCGCTTCGCCCAGCATGAAAATGGGCTTTACCGCATCGAGATCAGCCCGGAGCCGTTCCCAGAAATCGATCGGCACGTAGGCGGCGACATCGGCCCGGTAGCCATCAATGCCGAATTCGCGCACCCAATATAGCATTGCGTCGGCCATGTAGCGGCGGATGCCGGTCTTCGAAAAATCGAAGTCGATGATGTCCGACCAGTCCCACCAGGGCGTCGGGTGGAAATCCCCCTTCCAGTCGCGCTCGTACCAGTCGGGGTGCTGCGCCACGAGCGGATTGTCCCAGGCGCTGTGGTTGGCGACCCAGTCAAGGATCACACGCATGCCCTGACCGTGCGCCGCGTCTACGAAGGATTTAAAGTCGGCTTTAGTGCCGAACTCCGGATTAACGCCATAATAGTCTTTCACCGAATAGGGGCTGCCGAGCGTCCCCTTTCGGTTCTTTTCGCCAATCGGGTGGATCGGCATCAGCCATATTATGTCGACGCCGAGCGCCTTCAGCCGCGGCAGCTGCCGCTCGGCCGCGCGGAACGTCCCTTCCGGTGTAAACTGGCGCGTGTTGATCTGGTAGATGACGGCTGTCCGGCTCCATTCTGGATGCTTCACCCCGCTCATGTCGACCGGAGCATAAGGATCGGCCGATTGTGCAAGCGCGGGCTGGGCCGCAGCCAGGGCAGCGGCGAGGCAGGGGAGAAGCGCCCGCTTAAACATGGCTTTGCACCGGCGAGACCGTCCCTTCCGTAACTTCCACCGCGTCTTGGCTGGCAAGTCGGCTTGGCACCCGTCGGCAATAAAACGCGAAGGCGGCAATAATCCAGTAGCAGACGAACGGTACGATGAGTGCGCCGACCAGGCTGGTGGCGTCGGCGACGAAGCCCGTCAGCAGTGGCACGATCGCGCCGCCGACGATCGCCATGCAGATGATGCCCGATCCGTCCGCGCGCCGGTCCCCCAGATCTTCCGATGCGAGCGAGAAGATGGTCGGGAACATGATAGAGTTGAACAGGCCGATGGCGAGGATCGCGTAGCCCGATACGGCCCCTTCGCTGAAGCCGGAAACGGCGAGCAGGGCCGCTGCCACGGCCGCGACCGCGAACAGCACCAGACTAGGCGGGAATATCCGAAGCGCCGCCGCCCCGATGAAACGGCCGACCATCGCGCCGCCCCAGTAGAAGATCAGCAGCTCGCCGGCTTCGCGCGCTGCGAGTGCCAAGGTACGCGCTTCCATCAGATAGTTGGTGATGATGCTGGCAATGGCGACTTCGGCGCCGACATAGACGAAGATCCCGAGCGCCCCAAAGGCGAAGCGCGGCTGCTTCAACAGATCGAAGGAACGCCACATCGATTGCTGCGGCGGAGTTTCCTCCACGAGGCGGTTGCGCCGCAGCCAGACCGCGCCCGCGACCACCAGGAGCGCGAGCGCGATGCCGATATAGGCGGTGACGATCACCTCCGTCTCCTGCGCACGGAAGACGGACAGTGCCTCTCCGCTGAGGCTGGTCTCGTCCACCGGGTTGAGCGAGCCAAGAATCAGATGCGCGCCGACGAACGGGAATACGGTGGTTCCAAGTGAGTTGAACGCCTGCGCGAAGGTAAGGCGGCTATGCGCCGTCTGGGGACGCCCCAGCATCGATATCAAAGGGTTTGCGACCACCTGGACCGTAGTGATCCCGGCACCGAGCATGAACAGCGCGCCGAGAAAGGCCACGAACAGCCCTGAATAGGAAGCGGGGATGAAAAGCAGACAGGCCGCCATCATGACGAGCAGGCCGATCACGGCCGTGCGCATGTAGCCGACCCGCTTCAGCAGCGCCGCGGCCGGAAGCGACACGATGAAATAGGCCGCGAAGAAGGCGAACTGGATCATCATCGCCTCAGCCCAGTTGAGGGTGAAGAGGTGTTTCAGCTTCGGAATCAGCACGTCGTTAAGGCTGGTGATCCCGCCGAACACGAAGAAGAGGATGAAGACGAACCATTTCAGGTCCGCCGGGGCCTCGTCGCCCGGAACCGCCGCGGCGCGGGCCGGGCTCGCAGGTGCCATTGCCATTTACATGTCTCCTCGGGATGTGCTCGTCACTAAGCCTCTTCCTTTGCTGCAGGCTCCTCGACGCGCAGCATCGCCAGCGCCGCAAGCAGCATCACTCCGGCCGCGAAGGCCATCGTCCAGATCGGATCGTCCGGGAACCAGCGCTTCATGATCGACCCCATGACGGTCGCGACCAGCAGCTGCGGCATGACGACGAAGACGTTGAACAGGCCCATGTAAACGCCGAGCTTGCGCTGCGGCAGGCTGGAAGCGAGGATCGCATAGGGCATGGCGAGGATCGAGGCCCAAGCGATTCCGATGCCGATCTCGCTCACCAGCAGCATCTGAGGATCCCTAAAGAAGAAAAAGCTTAGATAGCCCGCTGCGCCGCAGAGGAGAGCAATAACGTGGGTGCGCACGCGGCCCAGCCGGCGGGCCAGGAAAGGCAGCAGGATCAGCGCCGCGATCACAGCTACGCCGTTATAGACGGTGAAGAGGACGCCGACCCAGTTGGCGCCTTCCTGGTAGAGCGGATCGGCGGCGTCGGGGGCGCCGTAGAAATATTGCGCTACGACGGGCGTGGTATTGATCCACATGATGAACAGCGCCGACCAGCTGAAGAACTGCGCGAGCGCGAGCCGCTTCATCAACTCGGGCATGCCCGAGAAATCGCCGACGATATGGCCGAACATGCTAGGGCTATTGCCGCCCCGCGCGCCCCGGATGGCTGCGAGGCTGGCAAGGCCGTAGGCGATCAGGAGACCGCCTAAGAGATAGACCTCCTTCTCAAGGTCGAACTGGCGCACCGCCAATAGCACTGCCGCGCCCGCGGCAATCCATATGGCACTGGAGGTGAAGCTGCGCGCGGCAAGCGCGCGGATGGTTTGATCCTGCTCGTCGGCCCGGACGCCCTCGAACTCGGCCATCTGCTCCGGGCTGTATTCGCGCGTCGCCAGCACGGTCCACAGCACCGAAAGGAACAGTGCCGAGCCGCCGAACCAGAAGGCGTAGCGCACGGTGTCCGGTATGCTTCCCACGGGCGCCTCGTTGGAAACTCCCCATTGTTCGAGCGCCCAAGGGAAAATCGACCCGACCACCGCGCCAGCGCCGATGAAAGCCGTCTGCACCGCGTAGCCCGCGCTGTGCTGCTCCTTGCGCAGCATGTCGCCGACGAAAGCGCGGAACGGCTCCATCGAGATGTTGAGCGAGGCATCGAGCACCCACAGCATTATGGCTGCGAACAACAGCGCCGGCGCGAGCGGCATGACGAACAGCGAGAGAGCGGCCAAGATCGCGCCGAGGAGGAAATAGGGCCGCCGCCGGCCGAGCCGTCCCAGCCAGGTGCGGTCGCTCATATGGCCGATAACCGGCTGGACGAGTAACCCGGTGAGGGGCGCGGCAATCCACAAAGCGGGCAGGTTGTCTATCTCCGTGCCGAGCGACTGGAAGATGCGGCTCATATTCGCATTCTGAAGCGCGAAGCCGATCTGTATGCCGAAGAAGCCGAACGAAATGTTCCAGAGGCCGGCAAACCCCAGAAGCGGCTTCTTCATCGCACCCCTCCCCGATGGCCCGTCTACCGGCCTTGGCGCGGTTGTGGCGTAGCCCGTGCGGCTTGGAAAGCACGCATTCGTATGCGTTCAGCCGCCGGAGCTTTCCCGCACGACCAGCCGGGCGGGAAGCAGCACGTCCTCGGCCTCGCGCCCCTCCACCTGCGCAATGAGGCTGTCGACGAGGTGCTGACCGGCCAAAGCCGCATCCTGGACCACGCTGGAAAGCGGCGGATTGGCTAGCCGGGCCGCGGGGATATCGTCAAATCCCACCACCGCCACATCCCCGGGGACGCTCATCCCCGCCGCCTTTAGCGCGCGCATCGCGCCGACCGCGACCGTATCGCTGGCGGCAAGGATCGCATCGAAGCCCGTTCCTTCGGCGATCAGGCGGCGCACCGCCGCGGCGCCGTCTGAATCGGAATTGGTGGCATCGAGCTCCAAAGCCTCGTCACGCTCCAGCCCATGCGCGGCAAGGGCCCCCACATAGCCGCGGAAGCGGGCAAAGAATTCCGGATAGCGGCTGGTGGCGTTGCCGATGAAGGCGATGCGACGGCGGCCCTGCGCTGCCAGATGCGCCGCAGCGTCATAGCCCCCTTGAACATTGTCGCAGCCGACGGTGACCCCCGGCTGGCCTGCGCGGCTCGCGCCCCACAGGACGAAGCGCGTTCCTTGCGCCACCAACTGCTCCAGCCGCGCCCGGTAAAGCTCGTAGTCGCCATAGCCCAGCAGGATGAGCCCATCCGCCTTGCGGCTGTCCTCATAATCGGTGTGCCAGTCGTCCGAAAGCTGCTGGAACGAGATCAGCAGGTCGTACCCGCGGCGAGCGCAGGTCCGCGTGATCGATTCCAGGATGGACAGGAAGAAAGGGTTGATATGCCCTCCGTCTTCGTCACCCTGCTCCTCGAAAAAAAGCAGCGCCAGCGTATTGCTGTGCTTGCTCCGGAGATTGGAGGCATTCTTGTCCACTTTATAGTTCAGATGGCGCGCAATTGCTTCGACGCGCTTGCGCGTTTCTTCGCTGACGGCGGTGCTGCCGCGCAACGCGCGGCTGACCGTCGGCTGCGACACACCCGCCAGCTGCGCGATATCGAACGATGTTGCCTTGCGGTTCAGGTTCATCCCGCCCTCTCGGAGACGACCCTAGCGCTGCCCCGGCCAATGGCAATCGCCTAGGCCAACAGGTCCGAGGGCTGTGACTAAAATGCGACAGCATCGTGCATAGCGGGTGAATACGTATGCCGATTGATTGTCGCCCGAAGCTTCGGCGGGGCACACATGGGTTAGATTTAACCGGACTGCATCCCTGTCGCGCAGCTGCATCCGCCTAAAGAAGCGGAGCCAACAAAACAGGGAATATAGGGGAGGACATCTGCATGAAATTCGCCGCCGCTTCGCGCGTCCGCCGTGCCGCCTTCTTAGCCACGGCCGCCAGCGCTCTGACTCTTGCTGTCGGGGCCTCACCCGCTTTGGCTCAGAGCACGGGCCCGACCGCTGACGAGACCGATCCCCCCGTTCCGGATGAGATCATCGTCACCGGCATTCGGGGCTCGATCGACAGCTCGGTCGCCCAGAAGCGCGAAAACACCTCGATCGTCGAAGTCATCACCGCCGAGGAAATCGGGAAGCTGCCCGACATGTCGATCGCTGAATCGCTGTCGCGGCTCCCTGGCCTCGCCACGCAGCGCCTCGATGGCCGCGCCAATGTTGTTTCGATCCGCGGTCTGGCTCCGGACTTCACCACCACGCTGCTCAACGGCCGCGAACAGGTGAGCGCCAACAACAACCGCGGTGTCGAGCTCGATCAGTATCCCTCCGAATTGCTCAACGGCGCGATCGTGTACAAAACTCCCGACGCCATGCTGATCGGTCAGGCGCTTGGCGGCACCATCGACATGCGGACGATCCGCCCGCTGGCTCATGGGAGGCGGACAATCGCCGTTGGCCTGCGCGGCGAGCTCAACGATCTCGGCAAGCTCAACCCGGACATTTCGGACAAAGGCTATCGCGCCAACATTTCCTATGTGGATCAGAATGCCGACGGCACGCTCGGCTGGGCCATCGGCTATGCCCGCATGCAGTCGCCGACGGCGGAAGAGCGCTGGAACGCCTGGGGCTATCCCAATGTCGATTCCGACACGCTCGTGATCGGGGGCGCCAAGCCCTATGTGAAATCCAACGAGCTCAAGCGCGACGGTTTGATGGGCGTGGTCGAGTTTGAGCCGAGCGAACGCTTCCACACCACGCTGGACGGCTACTGGTCGAAGTTCAACGACGAGCAGCGCCTGCGCGGAATAGAACTCCCGCTATTCTGGTCTGCGGCGCAGTTGCAGCCCGGATATACCGAAGCGAATGGGCTGGTTACCTCGGGCCGCTACAACGGCGTCGAGGCGGTGATGCGCAACGACATCGTCAACCGCGATTCCGAAATTTTCTCGGGCGGCTGGAACTCACAATATAAGCCTACCGACGCGCTGACCCTGGAGCTCGACCTCAGCTATTCGAAGCTCAAGAAGGTTGAGGAAAATCTTGAAATCTATCTGGGCACCGGTCGCGGCGGCGGGGTTGGCGCAACCGACAGCCTCGGTTTCACAATGCCGGCCAACGGTGGTGTGATCAAATTCGACCCAACCATCAACTATGCCGACCCGAGCCTATTCGTGATTACCGATCCGCAGGGGTGGAACAGCTGCGGCGGATCGGTGCCGAACTGCCAGGACGGCTTCGTCAACCGACCGCGGATCAAGGATCGCCTCCAGGCGCTTCGACTGCAGGCGACCCATGCATTCGACGGCGCTGTCGAAAGCGTCACTGTCGGCGCCAATTATTCAGATCGCCGCAAGCAGCTGGTGGACGAAGGCTTTGTGCTTACCCACAAAAATTATCCCGCGAATACGGCGGTGCCTTCGGACTATCTGTACGACCCCGTCTCGCTCAAATTCATTGGCATCCCGGGAATGGTCGCCTTCGATGCATGGCGCTACTATAATGAAGGCAACTACAAGCTAACGAGCGAGGCGCTGTGGACGCCAGGTCGCCTGACCAACAGCTACATCGTCAATGAGCAGGTGCTGACCGGCTTCGTCCAGAGTAATTTCAATAGCGGCCCGGTACGCGGCAATGTGGGCGTGCAGATCGTCCATACCGACCAGTCAGCCGAAGGTTTTGCAGCCTCCAACCCGGGATCGGGAACGATCTCGAGTCCTGTCAGCGATGGCGATACGTATACCGAGATCCTGCCGAGCATGAACCTTTCGATGGAATTTGCTCCAGAGGCATTCATCCGTTTCGGCGCGGCGCGAATGCTGGCCCGCGCACGCATGGATCAACTCAATCCCGGCGTCGGCTACAGCTTCAACGCAGCGAACAACGTGCCGGGCGCCGACATCACGCGTTCACCTTGGTCGGGCAGCGTCGGCAACGCCGCGCTGCGTCCGTTGATGGCCGAAACCGTCGATCTCGCGGTGGAAAAGTATTTCGGGCGCGGAGCCTATGTCGCCCTGGGCGCATTCTACAAATATCTCGAGAACTACATCTATCGTCAGGACTCGATCTACGACTTCACCGGCACACCGACGCCCGGCAACGTCACCCCCGTTTATAACTTCGGCATTGTGTCCCAATGGCAGAACGGCGGCGGCGGTCGCATTCACGGTCTCGAAGGTTCGGCATCGCTCCCGTTCAGCACCTTCTTGCCGACGCTTGACGGGTTCGGCGTGCTCGGCAGCGCATCCTATACCAAGAGCAGCGTCCGTGAAGGTAGCGCCGACCCAATCCAGATGCCCGGTCTCTCGCGCTGGGTGGCCAACGGGACGGTATATTTTGAGAAATACGGCTTCCAGGCGCGCGCCTCTGGCCGTTATCGCTCCAAGTTCCTGGCGGAAGTTTCAGGCCTGAGTCTTGTGCGCGACCGGATCATGGCGCGGTCCGAATTCGTTGTCGATGCGCAAATCGGATACAACTTCCAGGGCGGCGCGCTCGAAGGTCTGGGCATCCTGCTCACGGGCAGCAACCTGACCAACGAGCCTTTCGTTACCTATTACAACGACGACATCCGGCAGGTGCGGGATTACCAAAATTATGGCCGCAACTACATGCTCGGCGTGAGCTACAGGTTCTAGCAAAGGGGGCGGATGCGGTTTCCCGCCGCATCCGTCTTGCCTAAGGGCGGCCTGATTATGACACGGGAACTGGAAGGACAATGGCGTTGAGCGATAACCGCGTCCGCGATGTCGTCATCGTGGGAGGCGGCACGGCCGGATGGATGGCTGCCGCCGCCTTGTCCGCAACGATGGGGGACCAGCTCAGCATCCGCCTCGTTGAGAGCGACGAGATCGGCACGGTCGGCGTCGGCGAGGCCACGATCCCTGCGATCCGCCTGTTCAACGGCCTTGTCGGCATCAATGAGGACGAGTTCGTCCGCGCGACTCAGGGCAGCTTCAAGCTTGGCATCGAATTTCGCGACTGGGGCAAGCCCGGCGACGTCTACATGCACGCGTTCGGCACGATTGGACAGAGTCTCGACCTGCTTGAATTTTGGCAATATTGGCTGCGCGGCCGCGGTGAAGACATCGCCGGCCGGCTGTGGGATTATTCGCTGAATGAAATAGCCGCGCGGCAAGGCAAGTTCGCGCGGATGGGCCGTGTGCCCAATAGCGCCCTGGACGGGATATCTTACGCCTTCCACTTCGATGCGGGGCTTTACGCCCGTTATTTGCGCAGCATCGCTGAACAAGCAGGGGTCAGGCGGACCGAAGGCAAGATCCTGCGCGCGACGCAACGAGGCAGCGACGGATTTATCGAATCGGTTACGGTGGAATCCGGCGAAATCATCGCGGGCGAGCTCTTTATCGACTGCTCGGGCTTTCGCGGCCTGCTGATCGAGGACGCGCTGGAAACCGGCTATGATGACTGGACGCACTGGCTGCCCTGCGACCGCGCTATTGCCGTCCCGACCCGCAATGTAGGCCCCACCCGTCCCTATACCCAGGCGCTGGCGCATCGCGCCGGCTGGCAGTGGCGAATTCCGCTTCAGCACCGCACCGGCAACGGCCATGTTTTTTGCTCGGACTTCATCAGCGAGGACGAAGCGGCGTCGATCCTGCTCGCCAACCTTGAAGGCACCGCTTTGGCCGAGCCCCGGACGCTTCGGTTCAAAACCGGCATGCGGCGCAAAGGGTGGAACAAGAATGTCGTCGCGCTCGGCCTTTCGTCGGGCTTCATGGAGCCCCTGGAATCGACCAGCATCCACCTCATCCAGAACGGGATCGCCAAGCTCATTTCGCATTTCCCCGACCGCGGCTTCGCGGAATCGAACATCGCCGCCTACAACCGCCGCATCATCTACGACTATGAGCGCATCCGCGACTTCATCATTCTTCATTATCACGCCAACCAGCGCGAGGAGCCTTTCTGGACACGTTGCCGTGAGATGGAGGTACCGGAAACGCTCCGCGATAAGATCGACCTGTTCCGAGCGACGGGGCGAATCTTCCGCGAGCAGGAGGAACTGTTCGTCGAGGTCGGCTGGTTCCAGGTGCTCACCGGTCAAAATGTCGTACCGAACACCTATCATCCGATGGCCGATCTGCTCACCCGGGAGGAACTCAGCCAGTTTTTCGCTGACCTCAAAACGATCGTCGGCGCCGCCGCCTCGCGGCTGCCCGCGCACGACGATTTCATCCGCCAATATTGCGCAGCCCAGCCCGTAAAGGTGCCCGCATGAAAGTCTGCTTTTTCGCCCTGCTTCTTGCCGCTGCGCTCGCCGCTTCGGCCGCCGCCCAGGATTACCGCCAGCGCCCGCCGCAGGACGAAGTCGTCTATTTCGTGCTTCCCGACCGGTTTGAAAATGGCGATTCCACCAATGACACCGGCGGCTTGAAGGGTGGGCGCCTGCAGCATGGCTTCGACCCGGCGCATAAAGGCTTCTACCATGGCGGGGATCTTAAAGGACTGGCCGATCGGCTGGACTATATTCAGGGGCTCGGCGCGAGCGCGATCTGGCTCGGTCCGATCTACAAGAACAAGCCGGTGCAGGGACGGCCCGGCCAGGAGTCCTCGGGTTATCACGGCTACTGGATCACCGACTTTACCGACGTGGACCCCCATTTCGGAACGCGCGCCGATTTGAAGCGGCTGGTCGACGCGGCGCATGAGCGGGGAATGAAGGTCTATCTCGACATCATCACCAACCACACGGCGGACGTGATCAAATATCGCGAGTGCCCGCAAAATAACTGCGCCTATCGGAGCGAGGCGGACTATCCCTATTCGACCAAAGGAGATCCGGAAGGCCCGCGCATCAACGAGGGCTTTCAGGGGGTTACGAAGCCCCATCAGCGCCCAGGCAATTTCGCGAAGCTGACGCGACCCGACTATGCGTACACGCCATATGTCGCCGCCGCCGAGGCGAAGGTGAAAGTCCCCGCCTGGCTGAACGATCCGATCTACTATCACAACCGCGGCGACACGATCTTTCGGGGCGAAAGCTCAACCATGGGCGACTTCGCCGGGCTTGACGATCTGTTCACCGAAAATCCCCGCGTAGTCGAAGGCTTCATTGAAATTTTCGGCCAGTGGATCGACGATTTCGGTATCGACGGCTTCCGCATCGATACAGCGCGTCACGTCAATCCTGAATTCTGGCAGACCTTCGTCCCCGCCATGCTCGAGAGGGCGAAAGCGCGAGGCATACCGAACTTCCACGTCTTCGGTGAAGTGTTCGATCCGGACCCGGGCTCCCTTGCCCGCTTCACCCGCGTCGACGGCTATCCGACCGTGCTTGACTTCGCCTTCCAGTCGGCGGTGACGGATGTCGTCGCCAAGGGAACGGCGACCGAACGAATGGCGCGGCTCTTCCAGATGGACGCGCTCTATACAGATGGAGAGCAGACAGCGAAGCAGCTCCCCACCTTCCTCGGCAACCACGACATGGGCCGCTTCGCCCGCTTCGTGCGCGAGGCGAACCCCGATGCCGGCGACGACGAGATATTGAAGCGCGTGATCCTCGGCCACGCGATGATGTTCTTCTCGCGCGGCATTCCGGTCATCTACTATGGCGATGAGCAGGGCTTTGCCGGCGACGGCGGCGACCAGGACGCGCGCGAGGACATGTTCGCGAGCCGCGTCGCCGTCTATAACGACAATAGACTGATCGGAAGCGGCGCCACCACGGCAGAGGCCAATTTCGACCGCCAGGCGCCGCTCTATCGCGCCATCTCGAAGATGGCGGCAATTAGGGCGGCAGACCCGGCGCTTCGCAGCGGCGACCAGCTGGTGCGCAACTATGGCGACACGCCCGGCCTGTTCGCCCTCTCGCGCCGCGCCCCCGTCGGCGGCGGCGAAACGCTGGTAGCGTTCAACACGAGCAGCGCGCCAATCGCCGCGCAGGTGACGGTCGATCATGGTTCGGCGGCCTGGCAGCCGGTGCATGGAAGCTGCGCGCCCCGCGCGACCGCGCCCGGCAGCTATCGGGTCGAGATCGAGCCGTTCGGCTATATCGTCTGCAGGGCGGGCGGCCGTTGAACCAGATGAACCTCGTGCAGCCGGGAGGAGCCGTTTCCGCCGCAACGAGCGAGTGGTGGCGCGGCGCCGTTATTTATCAGATCTACCCACGCAGCTTCGCCGATTCCAACCGCGACGGCATAGGCGACTTGCCCGGCATCACCGAACGCCTGGACTATGTCGCTTCGCTGGGAGTGGACGGGATCTGGCTCTCGCCCTTCTTCACCTCGCCAATGGCGGATTTCGGCTACGACATCTCCGACTATCGGGACGTCGACCCTATCTTCGGCACCCTCGCCGACTTCGATGCGCTGCTGGCGCGGGCGCATGAACTCGGCCTCAAGGTCATCATCGACCAGGTCTATGCCCACACGTCCGACCAGCATGCGTGGTTCCAGGAGAGCCGCTCGTCGCAGGACAATCCCAAAGCCGCCTGGTTCGTCTGGGCGGACGCAAAACCCGACGGCTCGCCGCCGACCAACTGGCAGTCCGTCTTCCACGGCCCCTGCTGGACCTGGGACGCGCGCCGCTGCCAATATTATCTGCACAATTTCCTGCCGAGCCAGCCCAACCTCAACGCGCATAATCCGGAGGTTCAGGACGCGCTCCTGGAAACCGCGCGCTTCTGGCTCGACCGGGGCGTTGACGGCTTCCGCCTCGACGCCATCAACTTCTGCATGCACGATCCGGAGCTGCGGGATAATCCTCCACGTCCGGACGGCGACGGCAAGCGGACGCGCCCGTTCGATTTCCAGCACCATTTCTACAATCAGTCGCATCCCGCGATCCCCGCCTTTCTCGAGCGTGTGCGCGAGGTGATGGACGGCTATGGCGGGCGCTTCACCGTCGCAGAGGTCGGGGGCGAGCAGGCGGACAGCGAGATGAAGACCTTCACCGAAGGTCCAAGCCGGCTCAACAGCGCCTACGGATTCAATTTCCTCTATGCGCAGGAGCTCACGCCCGAGCTGATCCGCTCGACCATCGAGCTCTGGCCGGGCGCGCCCGGTGAAGGCTGGCCGAGCTGGGCCTTTTCCAACCACGACGCGCCGCGCGTCGTATCGCGCTGGATGGACGGACGCGATCCGGACGCCTTCGCGCGCCAGGCGCTCCTGCTGCTGATCGCTCTCCGCGGCAACATCTTCCTCTACCAGGGCGAGGAGCTCGGCCTCCCCCAGGCGCATGTGCCTTTCGAACGGCTCCAAGACCCGGAAGCGGTCGCAAACTGGCCTGAAACGCTCGGCCGCGACGGCAGCCGGACGCCGATGCCGTGGCGAAGCGACCTTCCGCACGCCGGCTTCTCGCCGCAGGAGCCATGGCTTCCCGCAGAACCCCGGCACCTGCCTCTGGCGGTGGACAGGCAGGAGGCGAACCCGGATTCGATCCTCAACCTGACCCGGCGGCTGATCGAGCTTCGCAAAACCCATTCTGCCCTGCGCACGGGCGCGGTCCGACCCGTCGGAGTCCCGGCCCCGCTCGTGGCTTTCGAAAGGGCCGAAGGCGAGGCGCGGCTGCTCTGCGTCTTCAACCTCGGCGGCGAGACCGTCGATTGGTCTCTTCCCCGCGGCTGGAAGATTATCGAGAAGGTAGGTGAGCCGCTCTCGCCCCTGTCCGGCTTCATTGCGGAGCGCGTCTCGTGAAAAGTCCTCCGAAAGGATCACCATGATCAGACTCTTTTTTGCGCTGGCGCTGTTCCTTGCCGCGCCTGCCTATGGGGGGCCGCTGACGGTCACTTCGCCGGAGGGCGTGCTGACGGTGTCGGTGGACGTGAACGGTGAAGGCCGCCCCGAATATAGCGTTGCCCGCCTCGGCCGCCCGGTGATCCAGCCATCGAGGCTCGGCTTTCTTCTGACCGACGCGCCCAAGCTCGAGCGCAACTTCGCCATCGCCGAGGCCGGCCGCCGCAGCGCCGACGAGAGGTGGGAGCAGCCTTGGGGCGAGCGCCGCTTCGTTAGCAACCGCTTCAACGAGCTGCGCGTGCGACTGACGGAGAAGGTCACCCCGAACCGCAGCCTGGACGTCGTTTTCCGTGTCTATGACGACGGTGTCGGCTTCCGCTACGAATTCCCGAACCAGCCATCGCTGGCCAGCGTCAACATCGCTGAGGAGATCACCGAATTCGCCGTTGCCGATCCCGCCACCGCCTGGTGGATCCCGGCCTTCCAGTGGAACCGCGAAGAGTATCTCTACCACAAGAGCCGGCTGAGCGAGGTCGGCATCGCCCAGACGCCGATGACGATCCGCACCGAGGACGGCCTCCACATCGCCTTCCACGAAGCTGCGCTGGCCGACTATTCGGGAATGAACCTCCAGAATGAAGGTCACGGCCGCTTCCGTGCGATTCTGACCCCCTCCTCGACTGGGGCTAAGGTGAGCCGCGCCGCGCCCTTTCCGACGCCCTGGCGCACCATGCAGATCGCCGACCGTGCGGGCGGCCTCGTCGAGAACGACCTCATCCTCAACCTTAACGAGCCCAACAAGCTCGGCGACGTAAGCTGGGTGAGGCCGTTCAAATATGTCGGGGTCTGGTGGTCGCTGCACCTCGACAAGGAGACATGGGGACCCGGGCCCCGCCACGGCGCCAACACTGCGAACGTCAAACGCTACATCGACTTTGCGGCTAAGCACGGATTCCGCGGCGTGCTGGTCGAAGGCTGGAACGAGGGCTGGAACGATGATTGGTTCGCTAACGGCCGGGACTTCAGCTTCACCAAGCCTTATCCCGATTTCGATATCGAGGAGCTCGCCCGCTACGCACGCTCCAAGAGCGTGCGCCTCGTCGGCCATCATGAAACTGCCGGCAACATCGCCGTCTACGAGCCGCAGCTCGAAGCCGCTCTCGACCTCTACCAGAGGCTGGGCATCGATGCGGTGAAGACCGGCTATGTCGCCGACATGGGCGGCATCCAGGCGCCGGGGCCCGACGGCACCACCCGCTACGAATGGCATGAAGGCCAAGTGATGGCCCGCCATCACCTAAAGGTCGTCACCGAAGCCGCCGAACGCCGAATTGCGATCAATCCGCACGAGCCGATCAAGGACACCGGCCTCCGCCGGACCTACCCGAACTGGGTCTCCCGCGAAGGGGCGCGGGGAATGGAGTTCAACGCCTGGGGCGTACCGCCCAACCCGCCCGAGCATGAGGCGAACCTGGTTTTCACTCGCATGCTGGCCGGACCTATGGACTTCACGCCCGGCATCCTCAGCTTGGAAGGGCGCGGCCAGCCGATCCTATCCACCCAAGCCAAGCAGCTCGCCCTTTACGTGGTGATCTATTCACCGATCCAGATGGCCGCCGACCTCATCGAAAATTACGAGCAGCACATGCGACCTTTCCAGTTCATCAAGGACGTGCCCGCCGACTGGGCCGAGACGCGAGTGCTGAACGGCGAGATCGGGGACTATGTCACGATCGCGCGTAAGGATCGGAGTAGCGAGAACTGGTATATCGGCTCGGTAACCGACGAGGAAGGCCGGGTCCTGGCCGCCCCCCTCTCCTTCCTCACCCCCGGCAAGCGCTACCGCGCGCAAATCTACCGCGACGGCCCGAATGCCGACTATCGCACCAATGCCAAGGACCTCCTCATCGAGGAACGGGTGGTGACCAGCGCCGACACGCTGACTCTGCGGCTCGCGCCGGGCGGGGGACAGGCGATCCGGCTGGTGGCGCTCAAATGATCGCACGGCTGGTCCTGCTGCTGCTTCTCCCTTTGTCTTCGTTGGCGCAGGCGGGGAGCTTCGAACCGGGGCTGGCCCGGCCATCATAGTAATTTCCAATCGCGCCACGCGGATTCACGCGACGTGTCCCTCTGGTTGCCGCGGGACTACGACCCAAAAGGGCGCTTATGCGGTGCTCTACATGCATGGCGGGCAGAATCTGTTCGATCCGAGGGGCGAGCTACACCAGATTGACTGGACGTGGACGAGGCGGCGAAACGGCTGGCGCGCAAGGCGCCGTGCGGCAGACGATTGTCTCGGCACCTGAAACACGCCACGCGCCTGCGAGACTTTCGCCGCCGCTTCGTCGCCGTGGGTTGCTTCGAACGGCGGATTGGGGAGATACGGGTGAAGCTCATCATGCATCCGCAGCTTGGCCTCTTCGGCGCCGCGGTGGCCTTTGCCGAGGAATAGGGCGAGTGAGCGGCGCCGACGCCGATTCTCCGCCTCACGCCGGCGGACATCGGCGAGACCCCGCTAGCGCCGGCACTCAAATCGACTATGGTGCCGTAATCGAACTTGCGCGCCACGCGTCCGCGTTGACGAGCACGGTCCCGTAAAGGGCCGGCACATGCAGCCGGAGCCTTCCGTCTACCGGCTCGGCCGCCGCACCCGTCAAGGCGTTCCGAAAAGATTCGCGCGCAAATTCCGCCGGCAGCGGCAGATCGATCTGTCTGTCGGCCTGCGAATTATTGGTCGCGGTGATCGCCAGGTCCTTGCCGTCCCCGCGGGCGAGCACGATGAGATGGTCGTCAATGTATAAGGGTGCGCCGAGAGTGCCCCGCCGAAGAACGGGATGATCGCGGCGCAGCTTCGTCAGCAGCTGAAACTCCGACAGCAGATTCATATCTGGACTGCCGCCCCTGTCTTCCCAAGGAAAAGCGAGGCGGTTGTAGGGATCGTCACCGCCGGTCAGACCGACCTCGTCGCCGTAGAAGATGGCGGGCGCGCCGGGAAAAATCATCTGGAAGAAGACCGCCAGCCGCAACCGCCGCATGGCAGTTCGCGCGGCGGTCGGGTCTGCTCCGCTCCCGTCGTCGCCCAACACGTGCAGCGATCTTGCGGTGTCGTGGCCCGAAAGCAGGTTCATCAGCGCGAAGAAGGCCTGCTTTGGGTACAGTTCGCGCATAAGCTCGATATTGTGGTAGACTGAGGACGCTTTGCTTCCCGACGCGTAATTCAGCACCGTGTCGCGGAATATATAATTCATTGTCGAGTCAAAGCTGTCGCCGAGGAAATATTTCGACGCGTCGAACCAGGTTTCCGCGATGAGCAGCGCATCGGGCCGCCGCGCCTTGATGGCTCGTCTCCATTCGCGCCAGAAGTCATCGGGCACCCAGGGCGCCACGTCCATCCGCCAGCCCGCCGCGCCGTGGTCGAGCCACAGCTTCATCACGGAATCGTCCGCTGCGTAGGCGAACTGTCGAAAGCTGGGCGAACCCTTGTTCAGCTCCGGCAGGTCGCGCGCGCCGGCCCAGCCCTTATATTGCCGATCCGGCTCTGGTTGAGCGGGATCGAACTTGTACCAGTCGGCAAAGGGCGAATCCGGACGAATCCTTCCTCCTTCGAAGGCGCCGATCTCCGGATATTTGCCGAAGCGGTCGAAATAGATGGAATCCCGTCCCGTATGGTTGAGCGATGCGTCCGGGATCACCCGTATGCCCCGCTTCGCCGCCTCCCGCGTCAGCCGCCCGAAATCGAGGTTGCTTCCGAAGCCCGGGTCGATCGACCGATAGTCGGCGGTGTCATATTTATGATTGCTGCCGGCGCGGAAGAGCGGGGTGATGTACAGCGCGTTCGCGCCGAGCTCCGCTATGTAATCCAGCTTCTCGATAATTCCCGCAATATCGCCGCCGAAAAAATCGTTCGTGCCGAATTCGTCAGACCCGTCGCCGGAACCGGGGCGCCACGGCTTGTCGAGCCAGTTGCTGTGGAACTCGACAGCGGAAGCCGGATCGGCGCTGGCTGCCGGCTTCGGATCGTTGCTCCTGTCGCCGTTCCGGAAACGGTCCGGGAAAATATAGTAATAGATCGCGTCCTGCGCCCATTGCGGGACCGCGAACTCTTTGGCGTAAACGGTCTGGCGAAAACGGCGGATGTGCGCGCCGGGGCTCATAGTGGTCATCTGGCCGAGGCCGTTGGAACCCTGCTCGCGGGTCCAGAAAATCATGTCCCTGTTGTTCTGGTATAGGTAAGAAGCAACATCTTTCTCGACTTCAAAATAGTAGCCGTAAACTCCTGGCTCCGCGAACGCGAACCGTCCGGTCCAGCGTTCCCGATTGCCTTCGACGCTTCTAGACAGTGACAGGCGCGCTATCTCCTCATAGCGCACCTGCTCCTGGTTCCCCTGTATCTCTTGCCTCTCGACCACCAGCGTAACGCCGCCGATGCCCGGGATCGCCTCGAGGGCGAAGCGGACCTCCGTTCCGGCCATTACCGCGCCAAAGGGTGCTTTGTGGGATAGGCTACGGGAGTCGTGCCGGACGCTTAGCACTGCCTGGTCGGTTACAGCGACATCCCGAGGGTCAGCAAAGGTCTTCGGCCCAATGGTCAGCTGCGGCACGCCTGCCGCAAAGCCCAGCCGCAGCGTATGCCATCCCTCGAATGAATAGGTGAGATCGCCGGCTCCTCCGGGTGCGGACGCCTGAGTCAAGGCTGATGATGCGCCTTGCACTGGTGTGACCTTGTCCGGCGCCCCGCCGAACGTGAGAGCGTTTGACCACAGCGCGTCGGCGACCTTGAACCGCTGCTTCCCGACCAGATTGACATTGAGATAATAGGCATCGCAGCTATGCTGGAAGGCGAATGTCTCAAGGGAGACCCAGCTGTTCATGGACCCTCTCAGAAAGAGGGTAGAGCTGCCCTTCGGCGGAGCGGAGCAGGTCTCTTCAGCAGTAGCTGCCGATCCCGCCGCAGGCAACGGTCCGAACGGGGTTCGGGCTCCACAGGCGCCGAGTAAGAGGGCGCCCGCGCAGGCCGAAAGACACCGCAATAGCGCTGACATTTACCGGCCCCTCCTCAGCTGTACGGCTGCACAATTATATCGATATATTGACCTCGCCTGGCGGTAAGAAGCAAGTCAGCCTCTGAGGAACGGCGCGTACTTCGATCGTGAGCGTCGCTTGCGGCAGACAGCGGAATGGAACCTACTAGATCTGATCCGTCTGCGCGTCTGCCCAGTCGCCGAGTTTGCGGCGTTCTGATGCCCTAATGGCCTTTCATTCTGGAGGCATTAAGGTAGAACAGGTGCATCGTGCGTGGGCGGGATTTCATGGCGGCGCAACAGAACGACTCTTGGCGATCACGATCAACCGTAGCCGATCTTGAGCGTGCTGCGGAATATTGGGATGCGCAGGCGCGGCGCGATGTAAAGCCACGGACACAAGTTTGCTATCAGCGGAAGGCCAGCCGCTGTCGACAGCTGGCTATGGCGTTGCAGACGAACCCGCGGTTTGCTTCCTCTGTGGTAGATCCAGACTAATCCACCTTCCTCTTCGCTTTCGGAGCGGTAAGGCTGTTCTGCTAGTCTGCTGACGACGCGCCAGCGGGACTAATGCCCGGGTTGTTGATCCCATTGTTAGCACCTCCCTTTCGCGACGCGCCCTCTCCCCACATCCATTCCGAAGCCAGAGCGCTGGTGTCTGCTATGGTGGAAGAACAGTTCGATTTATCTGTTTCAGCTTCAGGAGCTTGCTGCCGCTTGAGCGGCAAACAATCGCGTGCTCCCTGCAGGTGAAAGGGCAAGTGCTTCTAATCAGGAACTTTTGTGGTCCAGCCGCTTTTCGCATTTGCTGAGGCGTTGCACCGGATGCGTTCTAGTTCGCCTCCAACGATTGAATGGAGGCGCGTGATGCTGTCGAGGCTTTTCCTGTCCCTGCTGATGTTGTCGCTGAGCATGGTTGCGGCTCCCGCTCCGGCAGAGGCGCAGCAGCGAGTTCCTGTAGCGCGAGGACAGGGGCAGCCGATTCCCGGCCGCTTCATCGTGACGCTAGAGGAGCGCGCAAATCCGCGCGAGGTGGCTCAGCAATATGGGGCCGAGCCCGACTTCATCTATACCCGCGTTCTTACCGGCTTTGCCGGGCGCATGTCAGAAGCGGCACGATCAGGACTTCTGCGCGACAACAGGGTTGTTCGCGTAGAGGTCGATCGTGAAGCCAGGATCCACCAAAGCTGGGGCCAAGACAGAATTGATCAACGTTCGCTGCCCCTCGACGGCGCCTATTCCACCTCCCACACGAAGCGCGGCGTCACCGTCTACGTAGTTGATACGGGCATCCGGTTTGACCATCAGGAGTTCGCCGGGCGAGCTTCTGCAGGATATGACGCGGTAGGTGATCGGCGCAATGGAGCGGACTGCCACGGGCATGGAACGCATGTGGCAGGCGCGGTCGCTGGCACCACTTACGGCGTAGCCAGGGGAGCCGCCCTCGTGTCGGCCCGTGTGCTCGGCTGCGATGGCAGCGGGACCATGAGCGGTGTCATTGCAGCCCTCGACTGGATAGCAGCCAATGCGCGCCGTCCGGCGGTTGCAAACCTCTCTCTCGGCGGCGGAGCCAGCAGCTCCGTGGACGATGCGGCTCGCCGGCTTATCGCGGGCGGCATAGCCGTAACCGCGGCCGCGGGAAATGACGGTACCGACGCATGCACCAATTCGCCGGCCCGAGTGCCTGAGGCAATCACCGTCGGCGCCAGTGATCGAACCCACAGCCGTCCCTCCTGGTCAAATCACGGCACTTGTCTCGATCTATTCGCGCCTGCCGACTCCATCACCTCGGCCTGGCACACAGGCTCTACCACCCTTGCGATCTCAAGCGGCACCTCGATGGCCACGCCTCACGTAGCGGGGGTCGCGGCGCTTCTGCTGGAAGCCAATCCGCAACTAACTCCTGCCGG